>CAZWRK010000013.1:0-49102 GCA_964635875.1 uncultured Aquaspirillum sp. | reverse complement strand
GTGGCGGTGCAGACAACGATCGCCTATTCGGGGGCAGCGGTCAGGACTTAATGGCCGGCAACGAAGGCAATGACCAGCTCAGCGGCGAAGCCGGACACGACATGCTTTGGGGTGGGGCAGGGAGTGATACGCTGTCTGGCGGTGATGGCAATGACAGTTTACTTGGCGAAGATGGCAATGATCTTTTAGACGGCGGCAGTGGTAACGACCTTTTGGTTGGGGGCCTAGGCGTAGACACCCTGACCGGCGGCAGCGGCATCGATTTTTTCCGCTTCTCAGTCACCTCCAACAGCCGCGACACGATCACAGATTTCACGTCGGGCACCGACAAAATTCAAATCATCCGCCCGAGCTTTAGTTATTTTGGCTACGGGTTTGGTGGCGATAAATTAACGTTAGGCGCACTCAACAGCAGCCAGTTTGTGAGCGGCAGCGCCCCAGCGGCCCAAGGTAGTAGCGCTTGCGTGCTATACAACACCACCACTGGCTTGCTCTGTTTTGACAGTAATGGCAGCGCCAGCGGCGGTATTACCGAACTCGCCACCCTCAGCAACCGCCCGACACTCGCAGCCAGCGATATTGAGATCATCTCCATCATGGGCAGCTTCGGCTTCGGGCTATAAATTCCCACAGATCGGCGCGAAGAGTAAACACAAAGGGCGGCATCATTCCATGCCGCCCCAGCGAAACATGACATGACTACAAGACGTAGCGTGCCAAATCCTCACGCTGCGACAGCGCTTCTAAACGCTGCTCAACATACGCTGCGTCAATCTCAAATACGCCGCTTTTCGCGTCAAAAGAAAGCTCTTCTAACAAGCGCTCCATCACTGTGTACAAACGACGTGCACCGATATTCTCGGTTTTTTCATTCACCTGCCACGCGATTTCAGCTAAACGATGAATGCCCGAATCGGTAAACACCAGCTCGACGCCTTCGGTTTCTAGCAGCGCCTGATACTGACGGGTCAGACAGGCATCGGTGCGGGTCAGAATCGACACAAAATCTTCAACAGACAAGGAAGCCAGCTCAACCCGAATCGGGAAACGCCCTTGCAACTCAGGGATCAAATCCGACGGTTTAGCCAGATGAAACGCGCCCGAGGCAATAAACAGAATATGGTCGGTTTTCACCATGCCATATTTTGTCGAAACCGTCGTCCCTTCCACCAAAGGCAACAAATCACGCTGCACGCCCGCACGTGACACATCAGCGCTGTTGCCTTCGCTGCGGCTGGTTACCTTGTCGATTTCATCCAGAAACACGATGCCATTTTGCTCAACGCTTTTCAGCGCTTCGAGCTTAATTTCATCTTCGTTAACCAGTCGGGCAGCCTCTTCATCGAGAAGCACTTTCATCGCCTCGGCAATTTTGAGACGCCGCGATTTTTTCTTGCCGCTGCCCATATTGGAAAACATACCCTGAATTTGCTGGGTCAGATCTTCCATTCCCGGCGGAGCGAACATCTCGACTTGTGGCGACGCGACAGCAATTTCAATTTCAATTTCTTTATCGTCGAGTTTGCCTTCACGCAGCATTTTTCTGAACTTTTGGCGAGTTTCACTTTCTGTCTGTGTCGTCTCGGGTTCAGTAATGGTTTCACCTAAAAAGCTCGGTGTGCGTGCAGGCGGCAATAAAGCATCCAAAATTCTAGATTCAGCCGCGTCTTCTGCGCGGGGACGATGACGCTTGATGGCTTCTTCGCGAATATCCTTAATCGCAATTTCCATCAGGTCCCGAATAATCGAGTCAACATCGCGACCAACATAGCCGACTTCGGTAAATTTAGTCGCTTCGACTTTAATAAACGGCGCATTCGCCAAACGCGCAAGACGGCGTGCAATTTCGGTTTTGCCCACGCCAGTCGGGCCGATCATAAGGATATTTTTGGGCGTAATTTCATGGCGCAGCGGCTCTGCGACGTGCTGACGACGCCAGCGATTACGCAGTGCAATCGCAACGGCACGCTTGGCGGCATTTTGCCCAATAATATTTTTGTCTAACTCGTGCACAATTTCCTGAGGCGTCATATTCATTGTTTTGCGATGTCCTATTTATCTAAACCCAAAAAACACAGGCCCAATGTGCTCAGAGCATTTATTCGAGCACTTCAATCAAGTGGTTTTGATTGGTATAAATGCAAATATCCCCAGCGATTTCCAGCGACTTTTTCACAATAATCGCGGGTGATAAATCGGTGTTTTCATACAGTGCCCGCGCTGCAGATTGCGCATAAGCGCCGCCCGAGCCAATGGCAGCAATGCCTAGCTCTGGTTCTAGTACATCGCCGTTACCGGTAATAATGAGCGTGTTCTCGCGATCAGCCACCGCCAACATCGCCTCTAACCGGCGCAGCATTCGGTCTGTTCGCCAATCTTTTGCGAGCTCGACGGCCGAACGCACCAAATGCCCTTGGTGTTTTTCAAGCTTGCTTTCAAAGCGCTCAAAAAGGGTGAATGCATCGGCGGTTCCTCCCGCAAACCCTGCCAACACTTTTTCTTGATATAAACGGCGCACTTTTCGGGCGCTCGATTTAATCACGATATGTCCGAGCGTCACTTGCCCGTCACCGCCTAATGCCACTTGATTGCCGCGACGAACGGAGAGAATAGTTGTTCCATCAAATTGTTGCATGACACCGCCTCGAGTCAAAAAAACAAAAAGCTACCGGAAAACCGGTAGCTTAATTTTGGAAATGCCGCCAAATTCTAAAAAAACAAGCCTTTACACTCAAACTGCGTAATCGACATCTTTAAGAATGGTGTACAACTCATCTTTCAACTGCAGACGCTCTTTTTTAATTTCTTCTACTGCAAAATCCGACATCGCCTCAATGCCATTTTCTACGCGGCAAATTTGCTTATCAACGGCCTCATACGCCTCAAACAGACGCGCAAAGTGCGCATCAGACTGCTTGGTCGCATGAATAGCTTCGCGAAATTCTGGGAACTCGGCGATAAGAGGATGGTGCTCAACATGCATGGCAAATCTCCTGTAGGTAGAGGTAATACAACATCTATGAATTCATCCTACGAGCCAGCCATCCAGCCATTTTGATCTAGGTCAAACAATAGAGAATCGGCTTCCACACGCCCACCACCGTGCTTGAGCGATCCTTTCGCCTCCCTTTTGTGCGGCATCGGTATAATGCAAGTCGTGCTCATCGCTCGATCCAACCTCCAAATTAATAGACCAAACAACCGACCCTCTTTCATTTAGTTCTGTGTCCACTGCATCACGCCAGTGCGCACACACCTCCCCGAAAAGCATCACACCCATGAAACCGCTGCCCCCTCGATCTCGTATTAAAGGCGATCCATTTTTGCCTAATCGATTTGTTTTTGGTGATGCCATCGACGAAAATGGCATCGAAGAATATGAATATTTGATTCACACCGAAAGCCCCACATTTATTTGCCGGATTATGCGCAAAACCCTCGACTTTCCGCATAGCCACGAAGAAGGCTTTCACAGTGCGATGCTGTTTGATCCTGACGAAGACGTCACCTACTATGCCTGCAGCGATGGCATCGCCCTCACCGACTTTATCTTTTTTCACCCAGCAGAAGAGCCGACCTCGGGTGAACTACAAAAAATCTGCGACCTTGCCCTACAAGCCTATTGGAAACTCGACGAAGCCTACCAAGTCAGCCGCGAGAATGGCGATGGCCGTCGCCCGCACCTCATTCCAAGCAGCCCCAAAAATCAAGAAACCCTCGAACAACACATTGCCGACCTCACCCGCTGCGTAGAAGATGCGCTGCGCGATCCAATGCACCGGCCCATGCTGTTGGCGCACACCCAATCGGCACTCACCGGCGGCGATGCGCGCGTACTCACCGAAACCCAATGCCGGTTAAACGAACACGCCGTTGCACGCGAGCTCTTACTCTCGACCGCGCGCGACTTAATCGCCCGCCCAGAAGTCGCCCGCGACGACGGTACTTTTCAGCCCTACGATCTCTGGGCGATGCCGTTAATGTTCAGCCTCAACCACGCAGGCGACAATTGGTTCTTCCCAAAAATCATCTACCTCGAACCGATTTTGCGTGAAATGTATGGACTGGGCCGCGCAAGCCTGATGCACGTCTCTCCAACCGTGTTTTCATTCGAAATGCTGCGCGACAGCAATTGCCAAAACCTCGTGCATTTAGCGTCGACCCTTGATGTCGGCGATGCCTATATTCCCGAGGATTTGGATGCGATGAAAAAACGCTACCAAGAAGAAAAGCAGCAATTTCAGCCCCGATTAACCCTCAATTGGATCATCTTTGCCGCCGCGCGCAACAGCATTAGCGCCGAGCGCCGCCCGACGCCGGGCAAGCTCCTCGAAATGGTCATGCCGACGATTGAAGCCGCGCTCAACGAGCAAATTGAATTTGGGGAAGCCTCACTGCTCCCGCCCGAACCCTTATGGGATGCGCTTTCGACAGGGACGCGGGAATACAATTTAAAGCGACTCTTTTTTATCTCGACCCTGCTCGAGAAGAAAGTAGAGCTGCAAAAAGTCCATGTTGATATTGAATATCGACCTGCTCAAACTGCATTCTGGCTGAGCTTTCTAACCGAAGAAAGCGAGCTTCTAACCGGCTTTGCTTGGGTTCTCGCCCCCGACCTTGCGCCAGATCGAGAGCAAGCGCTGGAGTCACTCACCACCACGCTCAACCACCTCGGGATGCGCCTCGGTCATATTCACGACACCCTGCACTAAAACGCAAAAAAGCCGATCATCACGATCGGCTTTTTTGCTACGCACCATTTTTTAATGCACGGACTCTAAAGCCAGCTGCACACATTCGGTGTAGTGATGATCGGCCTCGTCCAACCGATCTAGCGACTCAAATAAGCGCGCCAGCTCTGCATGCGCAGCCAAAGTCGGTGCAACCGAAATACTCGCTTCAAAGTAATTCTGCGCCTTGCCCCACAACTGCTGCGCCAACGCCAAACGCCCAAGCATCAACAACAACCGCTCATCCTGACGATGCGCCGCCAGCCAACCTTCACCGCGCTTCACTAAATCCAACCGCACCGCTTCAGAGACATTCGGTGCTAAAGCAGCCAATTCGGCGACCAACTCGGCGGACCATTCGCCATCCATACCGTCAGCCAAGAACCGCGCGGCCGCATCAGGATCCCCCAGCTCGGCATAGCGCTGCGCAACCGGTAAACGTAATTCGGGATGATTCCGCTCGCTCGCAGGCACTTTTTGCCACCAGCTGCGCAGTTCTCGCAAATCCACAAAGGTCGGGAGCTGCATCAACAAGGCCGCCCGCCGATAATGCTCCGCCTGACTCGCTGAAATCGCTTCGGACTTATACAGCTTGTCGGTTAACTGCAGCACGCCATCGGGCACGCCCTGCAACAAACGAATTTTGAGCTCAAGCTTGAGCGCCGCGGTCAGATTAGAAGAAATCGACCGAGCCGCCGTCACCGCAGCCAACGCATCGCTGAGACGATTTTCAGCAAAAAGCAACTCCGCCTGCTGCATATGCCGCGCCAACTGAACCGAATCCGGCAAACTCGACATCCGCTCGAAGTAACCATCACGACGCGGAAAATCTTTAATCGCATGGGCCGAACGTGCAGCAATCAACCACGCTAAGGCCTGATTCTCTGGCACGGTTTCATCATCAATTGCGCGCAAAGCTTCACGCTCGGCTTTTTGAAAACGTCCCGAAAAATACGCCAGCGACCCTTCGCGCAATGCATAACGCGCCGCCTTGAGCTTTTTACCTTGCTGAAAACGTTTGACCTCATCCGGCAAACGCAAGGTCAATGCCACGCCCCGCAACAACAAATAGGCCAAAACAATCGCAACCAACAACAGCAAAACCGCCATATTGAGCGATAGCTCTATGCGCCATGGTGGTAACACTAAAATGGCATAGCCGGTATTGATCTGCGCGAATAAAGAAAGACCGACCGCAAGGGCGAATAAACCCACAAGCCAAAGTAAAACTTTCATCAACACTTACCTTTGCGGAGTGAGAACCGAACCCTGAACCGTACGCACCGCATTCAGGCTGACCATCAAATCGGGAATATCCACAGTGATCGCCGCAGACTGCAGACTCGCAAGCTCACCCAACCAGAATTTCACACCCTCAGATCTCAGATCGAAATGCCGCTGCATCAATGCCTCAACCGCCGCCAAATCATTGCGGAAAATAGATTGGTCGCGCTGCATTAAGGCCACGCGGGCATCCAGCAAACGCAGCTTGAGGTTTTCACGGACAAAGAAAGCCTGCTCTGGCGGCAACAACAGCGCCTCGGGAGGATCAATCTGCCGAATTCGCACCAGCTGGGTAAAGGCGTCCCACACTTGCTCGCCCAAGCGCCCTAAACTGCCAAGATCCTTAAAGATCACCGGTTGCACAGACGCCGGTGCAGCGACGTCTTCGCGCGACGGGTCGCCCGCTAACGGCAGCGTTTCAACACGCTGAATCAACTGATCCAGCTTAACCGACAACCCAACAACATCCACATACGGCAAGCTTTTGAGTCGCGCCAAATCAGCACTGATAGACTTCCGCAAAACAATCAGTTGCGGATGCTCTTGATGGCGTAAACGGTTGTCGATCATTTCAAGCGCGACAATCGCTGCCGGCACATTTGCGGCCAATTGCAATTGCTGGCTCGCGATCGTTAAAGCATGCTCCAGCTCAGAAAGCTGCCAATCCTCATGCGTTTTGGTGAGGTCTTGATACATCCCCTGCAAAGTCGCAAATTGGCCGGAAGCCTCGTTCATCCGAGACTCCACCAGCGTCAAGCGAGCAGCCAATTCATCGACCGATTTTTTGCTCGCATCAACACTGGCTTTGACCTCCTTGCTCATTCCTGCGTTTTCCGCGAGTTGGCGCGCCAACTCCAGTTGAGCGGAATGTAAAATTTGGCGGCTGTCATACCACTGCCAACCCGCCACACCAAGTGCGGCCAGCGAAATCAGCAACGACAGGCTTAAAGAAATCCGGCGTGCGCGCGGAATAGAAATAGGAGGAATGTCAGCGCTCATCAGTCGATACGAACCAAGCAGCAAGGGCAGAGACCAGATTACCGTCTCCCGCCCGGGTTTCGAGAATATGACCGGCCCCCCAACCCGCTAAACAGGCGGCAATTCGAGGGTGCGGCACAACAAACAGGGTAGATTGTAACGTCGTGCGCTGTAGTGCGTCAGCATCGCTAAAAAGATGATCCACAGCTTCACGGCTTGTCAGAATGACAGCATCTAGCCCATCACGGGAAAAATCATCAAAGATAGCCCAGTTTAACACTGGTTTTTGACGGGAATAACATTCGAGTGCATGAACCACTGCGCCACGCGCCCGCAAAGTCTCGGCCAACTCGGGACGACCGCCATGGCCTTTCACTAAAGCACACTGCAAACCGGCCATCTGCGCCAACGCCGGTTCGGCCAATAATGCGCGACTGTCATCCCCGTTTTCAGGAAAGAGCACCGGCCGCCCCGACAGCGCCATCAAACGCTGCGCAGTAGGACGCCCAACCGCCGCCAATTGCAACCGCTCCGGCAAGCGCCCAGCGATCGATGTCCACGCCACATCGACCGCACTCGGGCTAATAAAAATCGCCCAATCACACGCTGCAAGCTGGGCAGGCAAGGCCGCCAAAACCGCCTCAGACTCCGGCACAATCGCCAGCAAAGGCCAGCACATCGTGACCGCGCCCGCAGCCGCCAGCGTGGCACACAGCCCCGCACTCTGCGCTTCGGGGCGCGTCACCACAATCCGCCGCCCGCGCAAGGGCAACGTCTCCATTACGAGGCCGCCAACGCCGAAATAATCGCGAGTGCGCCTTGATCTTCCAGCTGCTTCGCAACCGCCCGACCCAAAGCATCCGCGTATTGACGAGGCGCAGAGGCTTTCGCGCGATACACCGTCTGACCGTCAGGCGTCGCCACCAAACCGGCCAGCGTCAGCGTATCGCCTTCCAACACCGAGAAACCCGCAATCGGCACTTGGCACGAGCCGCCCAACGCACGACTAAAGGCCCGCTCTGCCGTGACCCGATCGGCTGTCGCGGCATCGTTCAACGGGGCCAACAAGGCCGCAACATCGGCTCGATCGGCGCGAATTTCGATCCCCAACGCGCCCTGACCCACCGCAGGCAAACTCTCGCTGGGCAATAAAATCGCCCGAATCCGTTCCTGCAAGCCCAGCCGCTTCAAACCCGCGGCCGCCAAAATAATCGCATCAAATTCGCCTTCGTCCAGCTTACGCAAGCGCGTTTGAACATTGCCGCGCAACGGCCGAATCACCAAATGTGGATACGCCGCCCGCAACTGGCTTTCACGACGTAAGCTCGACGTCCCTACGACCGCACCCGCCGGTAGTTCCGCCAAGCGGGAATAGGTATTAGAGACCAGCGCATCACAAGGATCTTCGCGCTCCAGCACCGCCGCCAACGCAAACCCCTCGGGCAAATGCATCGGCACATCTTTGAGCGAGTGCACCGCCAAATCGGCGCGACCTTCTTCGAGCGCGGTTTCCAGCTCTTTGACGAACAATCCTTTGCCGCCGATTTTGTTCAGCGTCACATCAAGAATGCGATCGCCTTGAGTGGTCATCCCCAATAAACGCACTTCAAGATCGGGATACAACGCTTCCAAACGCGCTTTAACGTGTTCGGCCTGCCACAGTGCGAGCGCACTTTCGCGGGTAGCGATGACCAATTGCTTCATGACGAGATCCTTTGTGGTAACTTTGTTGTAATTCTAACATTCGACGTCGGTTAAACTGTTCACATGCGCACATCACGCAACGAAAAAGAACAGAAGACCTTAACAATCCCGAAAGCATAGCGAGAAAACCATGAACGGAGAACTAGACAAGGACTTACCCCTCAAACATGATCGGGCCCGACTCGACCGCCTACTGGCCGAAGTCATCCGTGAACAAGAGGGCGAAGTCATCTTCCGCGAAGTCCAAACCATCCCCAGTCGTGCACGCGAAGCGATTGGGACACCGAATTTTGCGGAGCTGGTGAAAACCCTCTCACCCGAAGCCACTGCAGCCTTGGTGCGCGCCTGCGGATTCTATTCCCAGCTCACCAATATTGCGGAAGACCTGCATCATAACCGCCGCCGCCGTGCGCATAAACTCGCCGGTTCTGCACCGCAGCAAGGCAGCTTGGAACGTGCCATCCAGCGGCTCAAACAAGAAGCGGTGCCTTTTGAGGCGCTGACCGAACTCTTTCAACATGCTTCGATCGTACCGGTTTTAACCGCGCACCCGACCGAGGTCCAACGCCAAAGCGTACTCGATGCCCATCGCGGTGTTCGACAAGGCCTCGCGGCCCTCAACCGCAGCGACCTTACCCCCGAAGAAACCGCGGCCGCCGAGGCGCAACTCAAAAGCATTTTACTGTCGCTGTGGCAAACCAGCGAAATTCGCCCCTTTAAACTCACCGTGGGCGATGAAATCGAAAACGGCGTCGCCTACCATCCGATGACCTTCTTCAAAGCCGTGCCCGAACTCTACGCACGCCTTGAAAAAGGCATTCGCCAAGAATGGGGAAAAGCGGTTGAACTGCCAGACTTTTTCCGCATTGGGAGTTGGATTGGCGGCGATCGCGACGGCAACCCGAACGTCAATGCCGACGTGATGCGCAGCGCTCTATCGCGCCAAGCGGAAGTCGCTTTTAGCTTGTATGGCGAAGAGCTGGATTTGCTGTATCGAGAGCTGTCGCTCTCCAGCCGCCATGTACGCGTGAATACTGCCGTGTCAGAAATGGCTGCGAACTCCCCCGATAATGGCGAAAACCGCCGCGAAGAACCTTACCGCCGCGCGGTCGCAACCATCCTCGCGCGCCTCGCCGCGACGGCAGCAAAATTGGGCGTGAACTACCAACACAGCTTCGCTTGCGCCCTGCCCGCCTACCGCGACCACGCCGAATTGGTGAACGACCTCGAGCAAATCGGCGCATCTCTACAACAGCATGGCAGTGGACTCTTAGCCGAAGTCCGGCTGAACAAGCTCAAACGTGCGGTGTCGGTCTTTGGCTTCTTCTTAATGCCGCTGGATATGCGCCAGCACGCCGAAACCTTTGCCCACGTCGTCGCCGAGCTGTTTGCCAAATCGGGACAACCGCACTATTTGTCCCTCGACGAAGGCGCGCGCACAGAAGCCCTCCTCGCCGAACTGGCTAGCCCGCGCCCCTTGTTCTCGCCTTTTGTGGATTACGACGAAACCACCACCAAAGAGCTGGCGATTTTCCGTGCGGCCGCTGAATTACAGTCGCTGTATGGCCGTGAAGCGTTGCCGAACTGCATTATTTCGAACTGCGCTGCCGCATCCGATTTGCTCGAAGTCGCGCTGATTTTGAAAGAAACTGGTCTGCTCATCCCGCACGCCAGCGCCCCTTGCGCCAAGATGAACATTATTCCGCTGTTTGAAACGGTAGAAGATTTGGACGCTTGCGCGGGCATCATGACCAGCCTGTTTGCGCAACCGTGGTATCGCGCCCTGCTTCGCAGCCGGGACGACACCCAAGAAGTCATGCTGGGCTATTCCGATAGCAATAAAGACGGCGGCTACTTCACCAGCCAATGGGAGCTGTACCAAGCAGAATGCCGCTTAGTCGATGTCTTTAAACAAGCTGATGTGCGGATGCGTCTGTTCCACGGCCGTGGCGGCTCGGTCGGGCGCGGAGGTGGCCCGTCTTACGAAGCGATCATTGCCCAGCCGCCGGGATCGGTCGCCGGACAAATTCGCATCACCGAACAAGGCGAAGTGATTTCTTCGAAATACTCTGATCCCGATATCGGTCTGCGTAATTTGGAAGCATTGGTCGCGGCCACGCTCGAAGCCAGCCTCGCCAGCCACGCCCACGCCAACACCGACGAATCGGCACTCTCGGAATTGTCCCGCCACGCGCATCGCGCGTATCGGAACTTGGTCGAGAGTGATGGCTTTATGCAGTATTTCCTCGAAGCCACCCCGATCCGCGAAATTGCCCGCCTGAATATCGGCAGCCGTCCCGCCTCGCGCAAAACGCTGGAAAGCATCAAAGATTTGCGGGCGATTCCGTGGGTCTTTAGCTGGATGCAATCGCGCGTGCTGTTGCCGGGTTGGTATGGTGTCGGCAGTGCGGTTGAAGCTTTTATCGCCGAACATGGCGACAAAGGCCGCGAACAGCTGCGAAACCTATATTTGCACTCGCCGTTCTTCCAAGTCGCTTTGGACAATCTGGAAATGGTGCTGTCGAAGTCGGATATGACGATTGCTGCCGAATATGCGCAGCTGGTGTCGGATCGGGCTTTGTCGGAACGCATCTTTGGCATGATTCGCAGCGAGTGGGAAAAAACCCGCGACGCCTTCCGCCTGATTAGCGGCGAAGAAGAATTGCTGGCACATAACCCAACGTTGGCACGTTCGCTCAATAGCCGCCTGCCATTCTTGGATGCCTTGAACTTTATCCAGCTAGAGTTGCTGCGCCAGCTGCGCGAACGCGGTGAAGATGAAGGCACCTTGTACGCAGTACATCAAACAATTAACGGTGTTGCTGCCGGCCTGAGAAATACCGGCTAATCTGACAGCGCATCGCACCGCCCGCCCTGAATGAACAGCGGCGGGCATTTTTTTCATGGAGAGGTGAAATGGCTGTGTTTGCTGTGGAATTTAAGGTTCGAGACTACGAATGCGATATGCAGGGCATCGTCAACAACGGCGTGTATTTCAACTATCTCGAACATGCGCGCCATGAGTTTTTACTCGCTAAAGGGATTGATTTTGCCGAGTTCGCCCGACAAGGGATCAATCTTGTCGTAGTGCGCTCGGAGCTAGACTACAAAGCTCCGCTGACCAGCGGCGAAGCGTTTGTCGTGACGGTCGCTTTTGAGCCAGTTTCCCGGGTGCGGTTTGGCTTTCGGCAGCAGGTCATTCGACAATCCGACCAAAAAGTCATGCTCGAAGGCTGGATCGTCGGCACGGCGATCAATAGCCGTGGCCGACCGTCGATCCCAGAGAATTTCGCCGCGCAGCTGGCCGAATAAGGCTTTAGCGGCCAGCGTATCGGGCGCAGTTAGGCTTTGTTGAGGGTACGGTGACGCTCAATCACGATGTGATCTAGAACCTGAATCACATCGCTGCTGGCACTTTCCACGGCCTGCATCGACTGAATAATTTGATCACGCAAGGCGTCACTTTCTTCCCAAGGCTGGGCGGCCAGCTCAACCGCACGATGCACGCCATCATGCACTGCCGCATGCGGCTTAACCAATTTCGAGAAGCTTGGGGTGTCATTAAATTGCGCATGCCCCACACCGGTTTCGTACCATTTCCCCAAGCGACATTGATGATGATCGACCGACACCGCCGCGACTTCGGCTTGGTGCGCGCGCGGATCTTGAATCGACACATAAGCGCGCTGCTTAAAGAGAACGTGATCGACTTTGGCCAAGGACGCAAACACCTTATCCCGTGCAAAAGAGAGCTGCTCCAATGTTTGACCGCTCGAATCCGCCAGCTCGCGGAAAGTCTGCCGAAAGACACTAATCCGCTGTTCAAGGTGATTCGCCAATGCCCCTGCTTCGGACGCTTCTTTTTCCATCGTATCCGCCCGCTCGGCAAAGCCATGAACGGTGGAACCAATTTCGGCGGCGGCGGCCTTGGAGCGTGTCGCGAGCTTTTGCACTTCTTCAGCAACCACCGCAAACCCACGCCCCGCCTCGCCTGCGCGCGCCGCTTCAATCGACGCATTCAGCGCCAGCAAACTGGTTTGTTCGGCAATGCCGGTGATGCTGTTCAGTACCTGAATGACGCTGCCGGTATCTTGGCTGAGCGCCTGAATGCGCTCATGCATCGCCGACAACTGTGCTGAAATTTTCTGCAGGCTTTCGCCCATCAAATGCGCTTCGGTATTGCTGTCTTCGGCGCGCGCTTGATTCTGCTCGGCGATTCCGTACGTTTGCTCAACGTAGCGGTTAATTTCGCTCAAATCTTGCTGAGTAGTGGCGAGATTTGAAGTCAAATTTGCCGAACTTAATTCGTGCAAACGCGAAAATAATTCATTGCGCGCCATTCCCATATGGTGCAAGCGCATTGCTTTGACGGCCTCTCCGATTTTTTCCAGCGAATTTTTAAGCTCGCCGGATAAGCCATCGGTCAGCGGAACCCGTTCATAGCATCGCTCGTGAACGTGGGCAAAGGACGCGCCCACCTCGTGAAAATAGCCTTCGACCTGATCCAAGAATTCGTTTAATTCCCACGCCACCTTGCCGACCTCGCCCAAACCGGCGGTATCGGTGACGCGGTGCTGAAACTCGCCGCTTTTGCAGCGTTTTAAGGTGTGGTGGATTCGGTGCAACGCAGTGACTGCGCGAAAAGTCATCGTTCGCAACGGAATCACCACCGCCAACACCAGCACCGGATACAGCCCCAACCATAGTGTCGCGTCGTAGCCGAGTACCGCAATCAACACCACTGTGATGCTACTCAACACATAAAACAGATGCGCCGCATTGAGCTGTGTTTGCAAAAAAGGCACCGGCGAGCTGACCGGCGATGTCGATTTTCGATAAGTCGAAATACTGGGGGATAACGGCGGCGGTTCTACGCCACGAAACAGGGATGACATCATTGACTCCACACAGAAATAACCGTTTTCTGCTTCGATTTAAGATTCACGGCGATAGAGCATATGAACCCATTGTCCATAGCCCATCTCTTTGCTTTGCAAAAATTGCTCAAACCACGCCAAGGATCGCGCCCCAGCCTCTTGCGCCCCTGCTTGCGCTTCAATTTGGCGCATTTCGGCATACACCGCTTCAACGTCACGCACAATCGATCTGGGCATCCGACGCTGAAACGAGCTGTAGCCCACCGGTTGCCCTGCCGCATCACGCTCAATGACAACGTGGGCATACACCCAATAGTAATCACCATTCGCGCATTGATTTTTGACAAAGCCCAGAAACTCTCGACCTAATTTCAATTGATCCCACATTTTTTGAAACACCCCTTTTGGCATATCAGGGTGACGGATGAGATTATGTGATTGTCCTTGCAATTGCGCTTCAGAAAAGCCCGAAACCGCCATAAAAACACGATTCGCATAGCGAATCCGGCTATTCGCATCGGTTTTTGAAACAATAAACTGCCCCGCAGGGACTTCTATTTCTCGGCCTGTCGGCGTTATGTTGGAACTCGCCACCGCACCACTCCCATTCGATATTTGAATCATTTTTGATCTGGCCCGCACCTCAACCCCGAGGCCTTTTTGCGTGAGCGCCCCGTGCGGGGCGATTGCGACTTGCACGGGTGTTACGTGCTATGCTTGGCCGCTTATTGAGAACCGCTATCAACAAAACATGACCACCCTCACCCCGCTTTGTCTGCTCGACCTCCTTGAGTCACGTCGCTACGCCGTAGAATACCAGCCGATCATGGCATTAAAAACGCGGGAAATTATGGCATTTGAGGCGCTCGCACGATTTAAAAGTGCCGAAGGCCACGCCATTCCCCCGCAAGCAGTGTTTTCTGCCTTGCATCACAGCCCGTTGAGCTTGTATCAAACCGAATATCACATGAAGCGTTTACAACTTGCCGAAGCGCCGAAAGATTACCGACTTTTTTTGAATTTAGATCCGGATGCCTGCGCATTCGAAGGCCATCAGGCACAAGCCGATTTTTCGAGCTGGATGGATTGCTTGCGCTCGCGGCCCGATATCGTGGTCGAAATTATTGAAAACAGTAATGTCAGCGACGCACACATTAGCCGCCGCCTCGCAGAAGCCTGCCATGCCAATCAGATTGAACTTGCACTCGACGACATCGGCGCACCAGATAGCTTGGTCGCGCTCTCACTGCTGTTGAGTGTGGACTATCTCAAATTTGATCGCAGTTGGTTGGCACAACGTAACGATCCACCCTCGATGACTTTGCTGACCGGACTCATTCGCTGCGCCCGAGATCTCGGCAAACACACCGTTCTCGAAGGCATCGAAACCGAGGCCGACCTCGACTTTGCGCACACCTTGGGCGTCAACTATGTACAAGGATTTTTATTCAAACCTTTGTTTCGCCACAGCCATTAACCCATTCCGCCAAACGGAACAAAACACCACAATAAGAAACAAAACCCATTAAAACCGCTTAAAAACCACAAAAAAACAGCATACAAACCATGCTAAAAAATCACAAAAAACGCCAAAAGCATAACGCAATCTTAAAAAACATCGCATACCCCCCTCTCACACCAACAAAGAGAAGCTATCTAAAAAAACCACGTAATCCAGAAAAAACATCAACAAAAACCGAATAAAAAAACAAATTCACTTCAACTATTTTTTATGCACCACAAGCAAACATGAAAACGCACCAAAAAAACGCAAAAAAATAGCCGCCTTCGCAAATCGCACCAAAAAAGCGCGCGACTCTTTTTTAACAAAAGCACGTAAAACGCTCTTTCAAATTTCAATACAAAAATCTGAGGCCACGCCCACACGTGGATAAAACCTATAAAAAACAACGATAAAGCCGTTATAAAATCATGCCAATTGGAATGAACACAACGTCAAAATGACAAAAAATTTTTAAGTCACAACAAAACATAAATTTTTCAAAAAAAACGAGGCTTATGCACATTTAGGCGCAGCAATTGCTTAAACCTAACCCTAAACAATTGCTTCTAAAGGACACGCACATGCCTCTCGCCAGCGATGCCATGCTTCTCTCCGATAGCGAGAAACGGTGGCTACCCCTCTTTGGAAAAACCGGAAAAATCGCCATGCGCTGGAGTTGCCGACTCAACCGGCATCGTTACGAAGGTCTTGAGCAAGTTTTTACCGGACTCGCAGAAACCCGTGTGGCACTCCTCACCCAATGGGCGCAATCCCTGTGGACACAGCTCGACGCCCTTGCGAAACAGCTCCCCCCCCACCTGCCGCATGTCGCCCCAGAAAACCTGCAACGCCGCCATCAACTGGCACGGGATTTCTCAGAAATTTTTGTGATCGACACGCAAGGTCGCGTGCTGTGCTCGACCTCGCAATCCCGCATTGGCAAGCAAGATCTCCCCAGCGCGGCGGTGCAACGCGGCTGTCATGAGCGATTTTTACATGGCCCTTACGCTGATCCCGTCACCCTGAGTTTGGGCGCGTCTAGCTCGAAATTTCACGATGAAGTGACCCTGATGTTTTATCAGCCGCTGGTTGACGCGGAAGGGTGCGCGTTTGGTGCGGTCTGTGGGCGCGTGCCCAATGATGTGTGTGGCGATTTAATTCAGCGCGAAGCCGGACACATTTTTCATGAGTCGGGCGACAACTACCTGTTTATGGCGAAATCCGTCTTCGATCCGGCGATTCAACCCGGCACCGCCTTATCACGCTCACGCTTTGAAGACCGCACCTTCTCGCTGGGCGACAATCTAAAAGAAGGCGTCAGAACGGCTTATGGCACAGTTCGGATTCAGAAACACACCGAACTCGAATTGATCTTTAATGACCCTGCGACCGGCCAACTTCACCCCGGTGTGCGCGAGACGATTCGGCGCGGTGAAAATTTATTTGTGACCTACCCTGGCTATTCGGACTATCGACATATTCCCGTGGTGGGGCGCGGAGTCTGTTTTCAGCTCCCCGGCTCCCCCGACACATGGGGCATGATGTGCGAAGCCGATCTCGAAGAAGTCTATCGCAGCCGCCCGATCAGCTATCGCCTCAGCAAGCTTTATCTCCTGACAGCCCTGCCTGCAGGCCTGATCAGTTGGGGCATTCAGCATTATTTCCCGCTCCCGCCGAGCGCCTCGCTTCCGATCACGCTCCTGCTTCAAGCATGCGGCGCGCTATCGTTTTACCTGCTCGGCGCACAACGCATCACCGATCGGATGCGTGACCTGATCCGCACCATTCGCACCATTGCCGAAGGCGGTGGCGACTTGCGCAAACGCCTTGATCGCGGCAACGACAAACCCGACGAAATGGCCACGCTTGCACAGTGGTTTAATAGCTTTACCGACAATTTGGAAGGCATCGTTCGGCGCGTGATTCACTCTTCGCAAGACATTGCCGCCGCCAACCAACTGGTTCAAGCAAGCCGCACCGAAACCAACCAAAGCGTTCATAGCGTGGTTGCACAAATGGACGACATGCTGAATTCTCTCAGTGTCCAAATTCAGCAAATCGACCACGCCAGCAGCCATGCCAGCTCGATTCGTGACGAGCTTGACGCGCTGACGGCAGGCGCTTCGGCGCAAGTCGATATGCTGCGGCAGCGCTCACAAGGGATTCGCGATTCGGTCGCAGGCTCGACGCAAACCTTGGTACAACTCGAAGCCAGTACCAGCGAAATCGGGCGTATTGTCGATGTCATCGGGGGCATTGCCGACCAAACCAACTTGCTCGCCCTCAACGCTGCGATTGAAGCCGCGCGCGCGGGTGAAAGTGGTCGGGGCTTTGCTGTTGTCGCGGATGAAGTGCGCAAACTTGCCGAGCGAACCTCATCGGCCACCCACGAAATTCGCGAGATGATTAGCAATGTGCAATCGCAGGCACAGGGTGCCGCCGACAGCATGGGCAGCGGCATGAAAGAAATGGAAGAGGGTCTAAAATTGGCAGAAGACGCCGCCAGCGAAAGCGGTGATGCTCACCATCTGATTGAAACCTTAATCGCCGCGATTGAAGATATTGCCAACGCGAGCCGCACGCATAATGAGAAAGTCCGTGCGGTCAGCGAAGCCACACGGGCCATTAACGATGTATTAGCGCGGGGTGAGTTCAGCACCGATCAAACGGCGTTTGCTTCGACTCGGTTGGAAGCCTTGGTCAGTCAGTTTAAAGTAGACTAATCATTAAAAATTACACACAAAACACGTAAATATAATTACAAAACCTATTTTTCAGACTATTCACTTCAACGCGAGCACGCCTAACACTCGAGACTCACCCTCTGAATCGAAAGACCTCTTTCCGCTCGCCCCCACAGCCAATCGTTTGCCTGAGAGGGCGAATCCGGTAAGCTGCCCGCCTGATGGCGATGAGGAAGAACAGAAGATGAGTGAAGTCGATATGGCACGGCGTTTTGGGGGAATTGGGCGCTTATATGGTGAGCGTGCCTTGGAACGTTTTCAACAGGCGCGGGTGTGCGTCATTGGCATTGGCGGCGTGGGGTCGTGGATTGTCGAAGCGCTAGCACGCAGCGGGATTGGCCATTTAACCTTGATTGATTTGGATAATGTCGCCGAATCGAATGTGAATCGACAAATTCATGCGCTGGATGGCGCGTTTGGTTTGCCCAAGGTCACGGCGATGGCGCAGCGGGTGGCTTTAATTCACCCGCACTGTCAGGTGACAGAGTGCGACACCTTTATCGAAGAAGATAATCTGGCGGAATTGCTGGGCGGTGGCTTTGATATGGTGGTCGATGCGATGGACAGCGTCGCCGTTAAAGCACCGGTGATTGCAGCGTGTCGCGCACGCGGCTTACCGTTGGTGGTGTGCGGGGCGGCGGGCGGCAAAATGGACCCGACCCAAGTCAAAATCGACGATTTGGCGCGGGTTACACATGACCCGATTGCCACCAAAGTGCGTCACACTTTGCGCAAGCAGTACGATTTTCCGCGCGAAGGCGGCAAAAAATTTGGTGTGGATTGGGTGTTTTCGCCCGAGCCGATTGTGTATCCCGACCGCGCTTGCGACAGCGCTGCGCACGGTCAGGGTTTGAATTGCGGTGGATTTGGCTCAGCGATGTGTGTGACGACAACGTTTGGCATGTTTGCCGCCAGCCGCGTGCTTCGGCATTTGGCGGCGACCTCCATTTAGAGCGGAAGATTGCCGGGAGGATCGCGTTGGTAAACCAAATAGCGGTCGACCAGAATTTCGTCGCTCTTCAGAATTTTTTTCTGGTGCTCACCCAAAATATGGCTAAAGCGATACGGCTGCTGATCGTCTCGAACCCACGCAAAAATAGGCCGGTTTTGGTATTGGCCGATGATTTCGCTTGAGCATTCAAGGCTTTCACTGGGTAGCGAAACCGGCTCAAGGGCGCTTTGGTTGAGCGCCTGAAAATCCCATGTTTTATCCACAGGCTCGATTGGGCGCGGATCAGTCGCGGGGACGGGCGTCACGGTGGACAGCCACCAACGCAAAATCCTCATCGGAACGATCACACGATGGACGTGCTTGTCATCGGTGATCACGCAGGCAATCGGAAAGCGCGCCTCACAGCGCGGGCAAGTGGCTTCGGCTGCGATAATCAAGCGTTCTTGGAGGTGCACAGCCACGCCGAGCATGTGCTCTCCCGAGACCAATTCTTGGCACTGCACGCAGTGCTTGGCGAATCGTTTAACGGTGTTGCCATTGCGAAAGGTGATGGGGAGATAGTGGGAAATACGTTTGTATGTAGGCATGTGATCTGGAGTCAAGATAAGCGGTGCACATCACGAACATCATGAGGATGGCGGAGGGTTTCATGACACGTTTTCACATGCATGGTAGCAAAAAACCAACGTCCCCGAATGCATTCTCGACGCGTGCCTGTATCCGGCGGGCGCAGCGCAAGCGCAAAACAGACTAAAACAGCCGCCTTCCCTCGGGATAGGCGGCTGTTTCGATCGGGCCAATATTAGTCGCGCACGCAGTCGACGTAATAGCCGACTTTGCCATCGACTTCGGCTTTAACCAAGCCGTGAATATCGGTTTCAAAGCCAGGGAAGCGCTCGTTGAATTCCCGTGCAAATTTCAGGTAATCAATGATTGTCGCGTTAAAACGCTCGCCCGGAATCAACAGCGGGATACCCGGTGGGTACGGGGTCAGCAAGATCGCAGTGACGCGGTTGTCCAGCTCATCGAGCGGCACCCGATCGATCTCGCGATGCGCCATTTTGGCAAACGCATCGGTCGGCTTCATCGCGGGAACCATGTCCGACAGGTACATTTCGGTCGTGAGATGGGCGACATTGCGTTCACGGTACACCGCATGAATTTGCTGACACAAATCGCGCAAGCCAACACGCTCATAGCGCGGATGTTTCGCCACAAACTCTGGCATCACACGCCAGAGCGGTTGATTGCTGTCGTAGTCGTCTTTGAACTGTTGCAGCTCAGTCACCATCGTGTTCCAACGGCCTTTGGTAATGCCGATGGTGAACATGATGAAGAACGAGTACAAACCGGTTTTTTCGACGATGATGCCGTGTTCTGCAAGGTATTTGGTGACAATCGCTGCCGGAATCCCCATTTCGTCAAAGTCGCCATCGACATCTAACCCCGGAGTGATGATGGTCGCTTTGATCGGGTCGAGCATGTTAAAACCATCGGCCAGCTCGGTGAAACCGTGCCAGCGCTCACCCGCTTTCAGCATCCATGCTTCGCGTTCTTCGATGCCTTCTTCGGACAAATCGTCCGGCCCCCACACTTTAAACCACCACGATTCGCCCAGTTCAGCATCGACTTTGCGCATGGCGCGGCGGAAATCGAGCGCTTCGGCAATCGACTCTTCGACCAGTGCGGTGCCGCCCGGTGCATCCATCATCGCAGCGGCGACATCGCAGCTGGCGATAATCGCGTATTGCGGCGAAGTCGAGGTGTGCATCAAATAGGCTTCGTTGAACAAGTCGCGATCCAGCTTCTGGTCTTTCGGCTCTTGGACCAGAATTTGCGAGGCTTGGCTCAGACCAGCTAGCAGCTTATGCGTCGATTGGGTCGAGAACACCATTGAGGTGTCACAGCGCTCGCGGTCGGCGCCAATCGCATGGTAATCGCCATAAAAATCATGGAAAGCCGCATGCGGCAGCCAAGCTTCATCGAAATGCAGGGTGTCAATCTCGCCATCCAGCATATCTTTGATCATTTCGACGTTGTACAACACGCCATCGTAGGTGCTTTGGGTGATGGTCAAAATGCGCGGCTTGGCCGATTTATCTTGAATAAACGGATTCGCTTCGATTTTGCGGCGGATATTGGCGGGATCGAATTCACTTTTCGGAATTGGGCCGATAATGCCGAAATGGTTGCGGGTCGGGGTCAGGAAAACCGGAATCGCGCCGGTCATCATAATCGCGTGCAAGATCGACTTATGGCAGTTGCGATCGACAACAACGATGTCGCCCGGCGCAACGGTGGAATGCCACACGATTTTGTTCGAGGTCGAAGTGCCGTTGGTGACAAAGAACAAATGATCAGCATTGAAAATCCGTGCGGCATTGTGTTCTGAAGCGGCGACGGGGCCGGTGTGGTCGAGCAATTGCCCGAGCTCATCCACGGCGTTACACACGTCGGCGCGCAACATGTTTTCACCAAAAAACTGGTGGAACATATGCCCAACCGGCGATTTCAAAAACGCGACGCCGCCGGAGTGTCCGGGACAGTGCCAAGAGTACGAACCATCTTGGGCGTAGTGCGTCAGGGCGCGGAAAAACGGCGGCGCGAGGTTGTCGAGATACGATTTGGTTTCGCGAATAATGTAGCGCGCCACAAATTCTGGGGTGTCCTCGTACATATGAATAAAGCCGTGCAGCTCTTTCAAAATGTCGTTGGGAATATGGCGGCTGGTACGGGTTTCACCGTGCAGGAAAATCGGAATATCGGTATTGCGGCAGCGTACGCTCTGGACAAATGCGCGTAGCTGACGAATCACAAAGGCGTCTTCGCCATCATCGACTGCTGCTGCAAATTCTTCGTCATCAATCGCCAAAATAAAGGCACTGGCGCGGCTTTGCTGTTGGGCAAAGCTCGACAAATCGCCATAACTGGTGACGCCAAGCACTTCCATGCCTTCTTTTTCTAAGGCGTGTGCAAGGGCACGAATACCCAGACCGCTCGCGTTTTCGGAGCGAAAATCTTCGTCAATAATGACAACCGGAAAATGAAACCGCATTGATGTCTCCTGTGCGCCGGGGGTGACCGGGCTGCGGTTGTATATCAGGACGGCTAATAAAACCGACGTGCCATCGGGTTTATTAGCCGTCCTACGGTGTGCCCAGCCTCACCGTAATGCACCGCCAATTGCGCGGCGGGGTCAGCTGGAAAAGGGTGGAATTATACGGGCTAATGATGTGGTTAAAATGAAAAACCACCCTTTTCCGATTTTATTTGCAGTTTGCGCCGTTATGCATGGTCCAATAGGTGCTGTTCTGCGCAGGAGGAAGCGGCGCGGTGTCGAGCCAGCATTGATTGTCCATTTTGTAGGCGACTTGCTGGTAACACACGATGTCGTTTTTGTTGTAGAGCGTTTGCGGGAGCCAGTCGCCGCAATGCCCGCCGCAGGTGGTGAGGTTGACGGTGGCGCTGTACCCATTGACCGAAATGAGCTGGGCAATGGTGTGGTTATTCTTCGGCCACAGCGCGCAATCTCCAACCGCTTGGTGACTCACTTCTTTCCAACCCACCAGATGATTCGGCTCGGGAAATTGTGCGCCACCATTGAAGTCGCAATCAGCAGTACGCTCGTAAAGTTTTCCTTGGTACCAAACTTGTGCGCCCTTGAGATAAAAGCCTTGTGCTTGATCCCATGAGGCGTATGGCGTAGTTGTGGCAGGGTAGACCTTGTACCACAGCGCCGCGACGCCACTGGTACTGGGCGCCCATCCGCCGGTGTTTTGGCGCGCAATATAGGTTGGGCTGCCCACGGCGGTGCAATCTTGAACCGCGGACTGCGGTGGATAACTCACCCCCGCTTGGTAGCAGTTTGCGCTGCTGATCAGGCTACAAGTGCCCGCGCTCGGAGGGGTCGGGGGCGTGGGGTCAGTTCCGCCGCCATTGCCGCCACCGCTGCTGGTGCAGCGGCTATCGCCCGCAATGCAACTCGGTGGCATGCCCGCACCTTTGCATTCTGCACCCGCGAGCTTCAGCGTAATGTCCGCAAACGGTTGGGTGACTTGATCTTGCTTACTGGCCGTTTTGGGGATGCTTTTGGCGGTGATCTCAAGCGGATTAGTCGGCAATACCGTATCGACCAAGGCCGGATCGGCCGCCGTACAGGTCAGCAGACCAACGAGATTTTGGGCACGGCCATCGGCGTATGCGGCTGCGGGGAGCTGGCGGCTTTCAAAATGCAACTTGAGCGAGGGCGCAATCGTGATGTCAGCGGGAATTGTCCAAATAAAGTAGCTGGCGTCGCTGGCAACGGTTTTCTCTTGGCGCATGCCTTGGGCAGAGAAGGTGAGCGCGGCGCTGCCATCAACAGCGGGCGTCGTAGCTGTGTTCAGGCTCAGGGTACCGGTACTGCCACTGCACCCGACGCGACGGCGTAAGTTATCGATACTGAGACGGCTGAGGCCGGCATAAGGCGTATCGTCAAAATTCAGCATCGTTTCTGCGGTCACCATGTACTGCTGAATACTTTTGGTTCGGCTCGCCAATTCGCTCAAAGTACCGGCCTTGACCGCACCAACATTGAAATTAAATGCGGCAGCGGCTTGTTGGGTGTCTTGTGGGCGTTTGTTATCCACATAGGCGATGTCTTCGGCGTAGATCAAAAAGGCCTGATTATCGAGGCTGCTGGTTTGGTTCCATCCGTACTTCAAATCACACAGGCTCTGATTGCCGGTAAAGCGGTCAGTCTGAACAAAGTCTTGGTCGGGCAGATAAGCAATGCGTAGTGTGTGGGGAAGCTGGTTTTGCAGGGAAGTAAAAAAGGCAGCATCGGGATTGCTGGTCTTGGTTTGATCGGGCAGGCGTTTGTATTCACGCGCAAAACCAATAATGGCAGCTTCGACGGCTTCGCTGTGCTGGCGCATGGCTTGATGTTGGCGGCCCGTTTCGCCGAGGCTAAAGGTGCGTGCCGCCAGCATTGCGATCAGAGCAAAGCTTCCAACCAGCACGGCGATCCAGACCAGTGCGATGCCGGTTTGTGTGCGGGGAGATGATTTCATGAGCTGCACACCCTTCCGCGAAGTTCGTAAAAGCCCATCAGGCGGGTAAGATCGGGCGATTCTCCATCATAGGTGCCCAATTCGTTCAGGGTCGCTGCGTTATTGACCGCACCACTGCGTTGCCATGTTGCTGTGCTGGGGTAGGTTTCACCGCCACTTGTGAAGTTATTGACGGTCGTAGCGGCGACGGGGTAGCTCGGTTGCGGCGGTGTTCCTGCGGAGGTGAGCGAAAAAGCAATGTTGGTGATGTCATTGCAGCCCAAGCAGTTTTTGGCGGTAAATTGGATGGTGGGTGCGGTCGCACTTGCGCAAAAATCGCTGGTCAGGACCTCTGCATATAAATAAGTCATCGGTTGTCCCCACGCGTCTTCGATGCCTTTCGCACCGACCAATGGATACAGTTCGCTAAAGGTCGGCAGTTTATGATTCACCTGTGCATAACCGACAATGACGGCCTGCAGTGCCTCGAGTTTGCTTTGTGTTTCTTTGAGCCGGCTCGTATCCTGCATTTGTTTCATCAATTTGGTCGCGCTAACCAGTAAAATACCGATAATAATTAACACGATAGCCGTTTCGATCAGCGTAAAACCTGTGATGCGCGCGGCGCGCGGCGGATGGCGGGGTAGGAGATGTTGCATAGAAAGGCCCTCAGCATAGTCGGGTATAGCTAAAAATTTTATCGTTGTTTTTATTTTCAATGAGAATTGTCATATGAATTTAAAACAACATTGTCTTAAAAAAACAAGGGGCGCTTGACACTCCTCGCCCAGCAACCGACTATCGCGCCTAGAAAAACCCCATGGGTCGACTCGACCTGTCCCGATGTTTTGCCGCCGCATTCCCTACAAAACACGCTGTCTTATTTCGCCGTACCGGAGCGTTTTATGCTGAATTCCCCCGACGACAAAGTCCGTCTCTCCAAAATTATGGCCCAACGCGGCCTGTGCTCACGCCGTGAAGCCGATGACTATATTGCTCGGGGCCTTGTGAAAGTCGATGGTCAAATCATCAATGAACTGGGCACCAAAATTTGGCCTCATCAAAAGGTCGAACTTCTACAAGCCGCGGTCGCCCGCCAAAATCGGCGCGTCACCATTTTGCTGAATAAGCCGGTGGGCTACGTCTCCGCGCAAGCCGAGAAAAATTACCAACCGGCCGCCAACTTAATTCGCCCCGAAAACCATTGGGAAGACGACACCAGCCCGATTGTGTTTTCTGCCGACCATCTACGTGAACTCGCCCCGGCTGGGCGCTTGGACATTGACTCAGTCGGATTGCTGGTGCTGACCCAAGATGGCCGGATTGCCCGCCAACTCATCGGCGAAGATAGCCAAACCGAAAAAGAATACTTAGTGCGCGTGGAAGGCCATTTGAGCGCCGCGAACTTGCGTCTACTCAATCATGGCCTGTCCTTAGATGGCGCGGCGCTTAAACCGGCCAAAGTGTCGTGGCAAAACCGTGATCAACTGCGCTTTATTTTACGCGAAGGCAAAAAGCGCCAAATTCGTCGCATGTGCGAACTGGTGGGATTGAAAGTGGTCGGTCTGAAACGAATTCGGATCGGGCGCATCACATTAGGCGATTTGCCCACCGGAAAATGGCGCTACTTACGCGAAGATGAACAGTTTTAAGCAACACAGGCGACCAGAACGGTCGCCTTTTTTCATTTATTGATCGGCTTCGGCTTCAAACGGCGCTCGTGGAAGCGTGACGATAAAACAGGTTCCTTGACCTAAAGTGGATTCGAAACGAATCGAACCATCCATAGCTTCCACGATTGAGCGCGTAATCGCCAAGCCCAAACCTGTCCCCCCTTTTTGGCGGGAAGCGGAAGAGTCCGCCTGCGTAAACTTCTGGAAAATCCGCCCGTGAAACTCCACCGGAATCCCCTCACCATAATCTTTGACACGGATTTCCACAGTCATTTCTGACACGATCGCGGCAATCTCAACGCGACCGCCTGCGTGCGAAAATTTTGCAGCATTAGAAAGCAAGTTCGCCAAAACTTGCAGCAACCGGCCACTGTCGACCCGCACATAGAGCGGCTGCTCGTCCATGTGCAGCTGGAATTGCACCTGATACAAGTCGGCGTAGCTTTGGTTCGCTTCGATCGACTGTTCCAAAAACGGCCGAATATCTTGCACCGTACATTGCAGCGTCAGCTGGCCCGATTGGATTTTTTCCATATCGAGAATGTCGTTAATCAGCGCCAACAAGCGCTCACTATTGCGCTCCGCCAAGACCAATAGCGATTGGGCTTTTTCGGGTAAAGCCCCCGTCACCCCCGAAACCACCATTTTCAGCGCGCCGCGAATCGACGTCAGCGGAGTGCGCAGCTCATGACTGACCGTCGCGACAAATTCGCTCTTGAGCCGCTCGACCTTTTTGCGCTCATCAATATCAGTGTTAATCCCAACCATCCGGTAGGCACGGCCTTTTTCATCCCGCTGTGCAAAGCCGCGCACCAAGACCCACAAATAATGGCCGTCGCGATGGCGAATTCGGTGTTCATAGCGGTACGACTGCTCATGACTACTCAAATAGATTCGGACTGCACCCATCACGCCGGCTAAATCATCCGGATGAACGCGGTTCGTCCATTCGGCCATCGTGTTACTCAGCTCAGTTTCGGCATATCCCAACATCGCTTTCCACACCGGCGAGTAATAGACGCAATTACTGGTGATGTCCCAATCCCACAAGCCATCATTTGACCCCATAAATGCTAGTTCAAATCGCTCTTCACTACGGCGCAGCGCTTCTTGGGCTTCGGTGCGCTCAGTAATATCGCGGACAATCACCACAAACACCCGCGCGCTATCGTGATGCGCCTCGCTCACCGCCCAGTCCATCACAAAAGCATCACCATTTTTGCGACGGCCTTTCAGCTCTTGATTGAATTTGGCCGTATTCGTCATCGTTTGATGCAAATACGCCAGCAAAGCCTGTCCGACGGTTTGGCGCTCCGATTCCGGCAACAACTCTAAAATAGACAGCCCAACCGCTTCGTCGCTGGTGTACGCAAAAATATGTTCTGCCGCACGGTTGAACGAACAAATCACGCCATCCTCATTCAATGTCACGATCCCGCTGGCGGCGCTTTCAACAACCGCATGAATAAACGCACCCTGCTCGCGCGCGGTTTTCGATATTTCTTCGGCCAAAACCAAGGCTTGCTCACGACGCGTTGCAAGCATCCACACCACACTACTAAACAGCACACTGGCGAGCACACCCAGCAGCCAGATGAAAATCAATCGACTGTCTTTAAGTTGTTCTTCAAATTCGGGCAATGAACGCACCGCCAGCGACCACGTCCGCCCTTGTACCTCTAGCAAACCTTGATGCTGAAAAATGGGGTTTTTAAGCTCGCCCGCATAATCCGAAAACATCAGCTGATTTTTGTCTAACGTCGGGCCATCATAAATCTCTAGGGCCACATCTTTATCCACCGCCCCCAACACCCCCCGCATCAAATCATTCATGCGAAACGGGGCATAAACATAGCCTTGTAGCCGCTCACGACGCGCACTCAGCGCCTCGGGACGCGCACCGGTTGAATAGACCGGCAGATACATCAAAAAGCCCGCTTGGATATTTTTGTCTGTTTCTTGCAGAAGTTTTACCCGACCCGAAATCACCGTTTGACCGCTATCGCGCGCTTTTTCCATCGCCTCACGACGTGTCGGTTCAGACGCCATGTCATAGCCAAATGCACGTTGATTACGAGGGGTGAATGGCTCGAGATAAATGATTGATGTGTATTCGTTGCGGTGCGGAGTTTTAGGGTGCACGGTAAAGGATGGGAAGCCTTCGGCACGAACTTTTGCAATGTACTCAGGTAACTCACTCGCCTTCAGGCGAACGGCGTAGCCCATGCCTTGAACGCCAGGAAAAAAATCATCAATGCGGATGGAGTCAACATAACGCGCCCACTGACTACGGCTCACCTCGCCATTAGTCAAAAACAATGCTTGCCCACCGCGCAAAACCTGCTCATACGCGCGCATTCTTTGCTGAACGCGTTCATGGACCTCTTGCACGACCGCCTGAAAACGCGCATCAACCGTTTCTTGGAAGCCTTTCGCCATCGTGTGCCATACAAAAAAAGTGCTGAGAAGCGACACCAAAAAAGTTAACGCGGTGAGAACTAAAGCAAAGTGATGGGCTCGAGTCGTTGCGTAGGCCATCCACGACTGAAATATTTTTATTCTAGAAAAACCTGACCACATCGCGCCCTCGCAAAAGTAGGCAACATAAATAGATCCTTATTTATACACATCACGCCCTATTCTGTCTTTGATGCCTATTAAGCAAACGCCCCCCCAAGGCAAAAAAAAACCGGCCCATAGGCCGGTGAAGGAGAGGTCCAACACTTGGAAAAACCGCCAACCTATTTACCCACATACTGCGCAGGACGTTTCTCAAAGAAGGCATTCATGCCTTCTTTTTGATCCTGCGAAGCAAAGAGCATTTGGAAGGCTTTGCGTTCTAACATCAACGCCGTGGACAGGGGCGCATCCGCCCCCGCTAACACCACTTCTTTAATTTGCTGCACCGCCACGGGGGGCATGCTCGCAATGGTCTGCGCCAACGCCAAGGCCCGCGTTTCCACCTCGGTATCCGCCACCACTTCGCTCACCAGCCCCATCGTCAGCGCCTCTTCCGCGCTGATGAAGTCACCGGTCAGCAACAATTTCATCGCCCGCGCCTTGCCCACCGCCCGCAACAAGCGCTGCGTACCCCCAGCGCCGGGCATAATCCCAACCTTAATTTCGGGTTGGCCAAACTTGGCCGATTCGCCCGCGACAATGATGTCCGCGTGCATCGCCAGCTCACAGCCGCCGCCCAAAGCAAAGCCAGACACCGCCGCAATGATCGGCTTGGGGCACTCGGCCACCGCCTGCCACAGCTTGTGCACTTGGCGCTGCATCAGCTCAATACTGCCGACATCGGCTAATTCGCGCAGATCGGCCCCCGCTGCAAACGCCTTCTCGCTGCCCGCAAGAATAATCACCCGCACCGCCGCCTCATCCGCCAAGGCCGACACCTGTTTTGCCAGCTGCCGACGCACGGCCATATTCAGCGCATTGCGTGCCTCGGGGCGGTGAATGCGCAAACGCGCCACACCATCAGCGGGATAATCCAGCACCAATTCTTCGCTCATGGCCGCTCCTTATACCCGCTCAATAATCATAGCGATGCCCTGACCGACGCCGATGCACATCGTGCACAGCGCATACCGGCCTTGACGACGCGCCAACTCATAGCTGGCGGTGGTGACCAAACGCGCGCCACTCATGCCCAGCGGATGACCCAAAGCAATCGCACCGCCATTCGGGTTCACATGCTCGGCATCGTCGGGCAAACCCAAATCGCGCAACACCGCCAAACCCTGTGCGGCGAAGGCTTCGTTCAGCTCAATCACATCCATCTGATCCAACGTCAGGCCAGTTTGCGCCAACACTTTGCGCACCGCAGGCGCAGGGCCAAAACCCATAATCCGCGGCGCAAGACCGGCGGTTGCCATCCCCACCACCCGTGCGCGCGGCGTCAAGCCAAACTGCGCCGCCGCGCTTTCGGAAGCCAGCAACACCGCACACGCGCCATCGTTCACCCCCGAGGCATTGCCTGCGGTGACGGTTAAATCGGCCCCATTGACGCCTTTGAGTTTGGCGAGATTTTCAACCGTAGTCTCAGGCCGCGGATGCTCGTCGGTATCGACCCGACGTGGCTCGCCTTTGCGTTGCGGAATCAACACCGGCACGATTTCTTCGGCAAAACGACCGGCGGCTTGTGCGGCCGCCCAGCGTTGCTGTGAACGAACGGCAAAGGCGTCTTGGTCGGCGCGGGAGATGTTGAACTCTTCGGCGACGTTGTCCGCCGTTTGCGGCATGGTATGGGTGTCGTAGAGCTTTTTCATCAGCGGGTTCGGAAAGCGCCAGCCAATCGTCGTATCGTAAATTTCGGCTTGGCGTGAAAAAGCGGTGTCGGCTTTGCCCATCACAAACGGCGCACGCGACATGCTTTCAACGCCGCCCGCCAACATCAATTGGGTTTCGCCGGATTTAATCGAACGCGCCGCCAGACCAATCGCATCCATGCCCGAACCGCACAAGCGGTTGACGGTGGTGCCCGGCACTTGCACCGGCAAACCGGCCAACAGCGCCGACATCCGCGCCACATTGCGGTTGTCCTCTCCGGCCTGATTGGCGCAGCCATAAATCACATCATCCACCGCCGTCCAATCGACTTGCGGGTTGCGCTCCATCAGCGCCCGCAGCGGAATCGCGCCCAAATCATCGGCACGCACCCCCGATAAGGCACCCGCATAGCGACCAATAGGCGTGCGAATGGCATCGCAAAGATAAGCGTTTAACATAATAGGAGACCTTAATTGTTCGGTTTAGCGATGTTGGAAAGAAGGCGCGCGCTTTTCGACAAACGCATTCATGCCTTCTTTTTGATCAGCGAGGGCAAACGTGGAATGGAACACCCGACGTTCGAATAACAGGCTTTCGTTGAGACTCGATTCGAAGGCGCGGTTGATGGATTCTTTAATCATCATCAGCACCGGCAAGGAATTCAGCGCCATTTGCTGGGCCATCGCCAGCGCCGTGCTGACGACTTGATCATCCGGTACCACGCGCGCGACTAAACCCGCGCGTTCGGCTTCTTCTGCGGTATAAAAATTGCCGGTTAAGCACCATTCCATCGCCTTGGCTTTGCCAATGGCGCGGGGCAGCCGTTGCGTGCCGCCCATGCCGGGCATGGTGCCGATTTTGACTTCGGGCTGACCAAAGCGCGCCGATTGACCCGCGATGACGGTGTCGCACATCATCGCTAATTCGCAACCACCGCCCACGGCATAGCCATTGACGGCGGCAATGATCGGCTTGCGAATGGTTTTGGCGCGCTCCCAATGACGGGTCACATAGTCGGACAGATAAACATCACTGAAATCCCACTCGGCCATGCGACCAATATCGGCCCCTGCCGCAAAGGCTTTCTCGGAGCCAGAAATGACGATCACGCTGGTTTCAGGATCGTTGTCCGCCGCGTCGAGGGCGCTTTCTAGCTCTTTGATCAGCTCTTCGTTCAACGCATTGCGTTGCGCAGGGCGGTGAATTTCAATCTGGGCAACACGGTTATGTTGCGCGGTCTTCAGGTAGGTGTAATTGCTCATGCGGGGTCTCCGCCTGTGTGGCATTCAGCGCCGCTAAATGCGGGCCATGCACGCCATACAGGAACATCTGGCTGACCATCTCCGCCATCGCTGTTCGATCCATCGGGCCATTCGAACGAAACCATGTAAAGGTCCAGTTCATCATGCCAAACAAGGTCATCGTCACCGGTTTGATTTGCTCCGGCGCCAGCTCGGGCCGGATTTGAGCGACTAAGCGGGCAAAGGCATCGACCACGGTGCTTTCTTTGGTCGTGACCTGCTCGCGCTCATGGTCGCCCAGAAACTTCACGTCTTGCACCAACACAATGTGATAGTGCCGCGACGAGGCGTATTCCTCCATAAAGCGACTAATCAGACGGCGGAGCGTGGCTTCGGGGGATAAGTTCAGGCCCTCGACATCGTCCACAATCGCCAGCAGGCGCTCGATATAGGTATCCGCAATATCAAACAGTAAGTGTGACTTGTCCCGATAGTAGTGATACAGCAACGGCTTCGACATGCCACATCGTTCAGCCAGTTGGGCTATTGACGCACTAGGAAAGCTGTTTTGGGCAAAAAGCTGCGCAGCGTTTTCTAGTATGGAGAGACGTTGTACTTCAAAATTGGGGGACTTAGTTCTAGCCATATCCGGTATCTAGTCAATACGATCAGGATCAGGCGCTGGTCACGGAGTCCCGCCAATTAGAAGGACGAAACGTCAACGTTCGTCAAAACTAACTACGACATTCTCCGTCAGCGCATGCGCCTGACAGGTCAACACAAAGCCTTTTTCGACTTCGGCGGGTTCTAATGCAAAGTTCTTCGTCATGCGCACTTTACCGGTCAGCACTTTCGCGCGACAGGTGCAGCACACGCCGCCCTTGCAGGAATACGGGAGATCAATCCCAGAAGCGATCGCCGCATCTAAGATATTTTCACCCGCAGGAAGTGCCACGGTTCGCTCAGCGCCATCCATAATCACCGTCAAATTGGCATGGCTCGGCACATCCGCTTGAACCGCGTGATTATCGCTGTTTGTGACCGGAATGCCGAAACGTTCTGTGTGAATATGTGCTTTTTCTAGGCCAGCTGTCTCTAAAGCGGCCTCTGCACAGTCAATCATTTCGTTTGGCCCGCAAATAAATGCGTCGTCGATCTGCGCGACGGGCACCAAGGCATCAAAAACATGTGCAAGGCGTTCAGCATCTAAACGGCCATTAAACAGCGCTAAATCTTGGGTTTCACGGCTCAGGAAATGATAAATCGCCAACCGGCCCATATAGTGCGATTTCAGCTTGAGCAATGCATCGGCAAATAAAATCGTGCTGCGTTTTTGGTTGCCATACAACAACGTAAAACGGCTATTCGGCTCGGTTTCTAGCGTGGTCTTGATGATCGACAGCACCGGCGTAATACCGCTCCCAGCGACGACGGCCACATAATGTTTGCGATTTTCTGGATTCAGCGGCACAAAAAACCGGCCATCCGGCGGCATCACGTCGATCATCTGACCGACTTGCAAATCGCGATTCGCAAACGTCGAGAACACGCCACCGGCGACGGTTTTAATCGCCACGCGTAATTCGCCATCATTGACGCCCGCACAAATCGAATACGAACGACGTACTTCTTGGCCATCAATGGTGCTGCGCAAGGTCAGGTGTTGGCCTTGGGTAAAGCGGAATAATTCCGCCTCGTGGGCGGGAACATCAAAACGGAGCGAAACCGCATCTTCGCTTTCCCGGCGGATCTCAGCGATGCGCAACGGGTGAAAATTCTTGCTCATGGGGCTTCCTTGTCAGCAGTGTTCCGGAGCGAGGACACTGCACTCAAATCGGTTTGAAGTATTCAAAAGGTTCACGGCAATCGGTGCAGCGGTACAAGGCTTTACAAGCCGTTGCGCCAAACTGGCTCAGGCTCTCGCTGTTCCGACTTCCGCAATGGGGACAGGTTGGATTTTTCGGCGTAAAACGCACCACCTGCCAACCGCTCGCCTGATCTTCAGCCCGATGCTCGGGAGGGGCGATACCGTATTTCCGGAGCTTTTGCCGACCGGCTTCACTGATCCAGTCGGTGGTCCATGCCGGACTTAATTGCGTTTTCATGTGCAGCGAAGAAAAACCGGCTGCAAGTAAAGCTTCCCGCACCGAGGATTCAATAAACTCGGTGGCGGGGCAGCCGGAATAAGTGGGCGTGAGGGTCACCACCAAGGTCTCATTGTCGAATTGCATCTCGCGCACAATCCCAAGATCGCACAACGACAACACCGGAATTTCGGGGTCCGGCACTTCTTGAACCGCAGACCAAGCACGCTCAATGGTTAGCATCACACCCTCCTTGTATTACCAGTTACCGCCTGGGTAGGCGCGTTGTAAGAACTGCATTTCTGCCAACATGTGACCCAACGCTTCGCTATGGAAACCAAACTTACCGCGCGACACATAGGTTGGTTCGGCCGGTACGCGCAGCGTGGCTTGCGCCAGCACCGGCAACACCAGCTTGTTCCACTCGGCGCGCAACTTAGCCGAAGACGGCACGATGCCTTCGAGACGCGCTTCCACCTCGTCGGTGGTGAACATCTCAGGCACGTAGTTCCACAGCTCATTCAGCGCGGCTTGCATGCGACGACGTGATTCATCGGTGCCGTCCCCCAAGCTCACCACCCAGTCGGCGCTATAGCGCAAGTGATAGCGGCTTTCTTTGAGGCTCTTCTCGGCAATCGCGGCCAAACGGCTATCGCTCGAAGAGACCAAGGCTTGCCACAACACCACTTGGAATGCGGAGAACAACGCATTGCGTAGCACAGTGCGACCAAAGTCGCCGCGCTCCAACTCGACCAGAGTCAGGTTGCGAAATTCGCGGTCGTCACGCAGGAAAGCCAGCGCATCTTCGTCGCGGCCTTGGCCTTCGAGTTCGCCGGCATACGACAGCAACTGACGCGCTTGGCCGATCAAATCGAGGGCGACGTTAGTTAGCGCCACATCTTCTTCGATCACCGGTGCATGACCACACCACTCAGAGACACGTTGACCCAAAACAAGGGTGTTATCGCCTAAGCGAAGCAGGTATTCGATCAAATCTTGATTACGGATCTCAGCCACAGCGAGGCTCCTTACATGTTGTTGACGGCTTCAGGCAGACTGTAAAAAGTCGGCATGCGGTAGGTTTTGTCCGCCATCGGATCAAAGAACTCGGCGCTCTCTTCTTCGACGGTGGCGACGATCGCGCTTGCAGGCGCAACCCACAAGCCGCCCAACGGATACTCACCAAAGGCTTTTGCCGCTGCAGCCAACGCTTCTGCCGCGTCATGGGCCATCACACTGCCCATATGTTTGTGATCCAAACCGGGCTTGAGACGCACAAACGCTTCAAACGCCACCGGCGCATCAAAACGTGTTGCGGCAGGTTGCACATCGCTTTCGCTGACGTCGGTCGCCGGAATCACCCACAGGCTGACGCCTTCTTGACGACGGGTGTACACATCGCGCGCCAACATCAACGCATGACGCGCATCTGAAGCGTGCAAGCTGCTGGAATGCTTATGTTCCAGACCATTGCGGCTGCGCACGAAGACTTCGAACAGCGGCCATTTATGACGGTTTTCGGTCATGGGAATCTCCTCGTGATCACGCAGCAGCCGCGCGAGCGGCTTGTTTGTCAGCATGGGCTTGAGCGGCTTCGCGCACCCATGCACCGTCTTCGTGCGCTTTAATCCGCGCGGCCATCCGGTCACGGTTACATGGGCCATTGCCATTCACCACCGCCCAGAACTCGCTCCAGTCCAGCTTGCCGAAGTCGTAGTGCTTACGCGCTTCGTTCCACTTCAGATCAGGATCGGGCAGCTTGATACCGAGGACTTCGGCTTGCGGGACGGTTGCATCGACAAACTTCTGACGCAAATCATCATTCGAGATCCGTTTGATGCCCCATTTCATGCTGGTTTCGCTGTGCACAGAATCGCTGTCATGCGGGCCAAACATCATCAACACCGGCCACCACCAGCGGTTGATGGAGTCTTGAACCATCGCGCGCTGTTCGTCGGTGCCTTTCATCATCGCAACCAAAGCGTCGTAGCCTTGACGTTGATGGAAGCTTTCTTCTTTACAGATCCGCACCATGGCGCGGGAATACGGGCCGTAAGAGCAACGGCACAGCGGGATTTGGTTCATGATGGCCGCGCCATCGACCAGCCAACCAATCACCCCAATATCGGCCCAAGACAGGGTCGGATAGTTGAAGATGCTGGAATATTTCGCTTTGCCCGACAGCAGATTGTCGAACAGGTCATCACGGCTCACGCCCAGCGTTTCGGCTGCGGCGTACAGGTACAAGCCATGACCGCCTTCATCTTGAATTTTGGCGAGCAGAATCGCTTTGCGTTTCAGGCTCGGGGCGCGGGTGACCCAATTGCCCTCTGGCAACATGCCCACGATTTCAGAATGCGCATGTTGGGAAATTTGACGGATCAGCGTTTTGCGATAGGCATCCGGCATCCAGTCTCGTGTTTCAATTTTGACGTCTGCGCTGAGTTTCTCATCAAACGTGATCATTGCAGATTGATCGCTTGAGTTCTCCGATGCTGACGAGGCGACCGGGGCTCCTCCGGGCAGATCCAGTGCTTGGGTATACATGTAACCAGCTCCTGTGTTGTGGTTATAAAGGAACGGCCGTTAATCGGCCGTTCCTTTATTTAATTTACCGTTCGTTCAATTAAAAGGCAAGAAAAAAAATGCCCTGATTTTGGACACCAAAAACCGTACTTTTAGACCACGCGCGGACGCTTATCGACCACCCGTTGCACCTTGCCGGTCGAGCGCATAATTGTTTGCGGTTCCATGATCTGAATGCGCGTGCTCACGCCGACATTGCTCTTAATCATGTGCTGTAATTCCCGCGCCAAGAGCGCCTTGCCGTCGTCGCTGGCGGGGCCAGAAGGCATCCGTTCAACGAACACCGCCAAGCTATCCAAATGCCCGTCTTTGCTGACTTCAAGATAGAAATGCGGCGACAAACTCGGCAGCTTCAGAATCAGTTCTTCGATCTGGGTCGGGAACACATTCACACCGCGAATAATCAACATATCGTCAGAGCGCCCGACAATTTTCCCGATCCGGCGCATGGCACGACTGGTCGGCGGTAACAGGCAGGTCAAATCACGGGTGCGATAGCGAATCACCGGCATCGCTTCTTTGGTCAACGAGGTGATCACCAATTCGCCTTCCGAGCCATCGGGCAGCACTTCGCCGGTCAGCGGGTCGATAATCTCGGGATAGAAGAAATCTTCCCAAATCACAGGGCCGTCTTTGCTTTCGATACATTCATTTGCCACCCCCGGCCCCATCACTTCCGATAGACCGTAAATATCGACCGCATCAATCCCCGCGCGGCGTTCGATTTCGTGACGCATCTGCCCTGTCCACGGTTCCGCACCGAAGATCCCGACTTGCAAGGACGATTCCGCCGGATTCATCCCTTGACGTTCCATCTCGTCGAGAATGTTCAACATATAAGACGGCGTCACCATGATGATGCTCGGCTGAAAATCCCGAATCAGCTGCACTTGCTTTTCGGTTTGACCGCCCGACATCGGGATCACCGTACACCCCAACCGCTCCGCGCCGTAATGCGCACCCAAGCCGCCGGTAAACAAGCCGTAACCATAGGCAATATGCACCATATCGCCCTGCCGACCGCCCGCCGCCCGAATCGAACGCGCCACCACATTGGCCCACGTATCAATATCGTTCTTGGTATAGCCGACCACAGTCGGGCGACCGGTGGTGCCGCTACTGGCGTGAATCCGCACCACTTGTTCGCGCGGCACCGCAAACAGACCAAACGGGTAGTTATCCCGCAGATCCGATTTGGTGGTGAACGGGAACAGCTTCAGATCCTCCAAAGACTTGAGATCTTCGGGGTGGACGCCCTTGGCCTGACACTTTTCCCGAAAGTGCGCCACGTTGTCGTAGGTGTGACGCAGCGACCATTTGAGGCGCTCCAACTGCAGCGCACTCAATTCGTCACGACTCGCCACTTCCATCGGGTCCAGCTCGTGCGGCTGGGCAACTTTGCTCACCATCTTCATCCTCCTTCTTTATTATTAGATTGACCGGCAGGGCGAACCCCACCGTGAACTACGCTTGCGAATGCCCACTGCCGACCCGATACGAGCGACCGCGCATCACCGCGATACACTCTTCGTGCTGGTTAAAAACTTTGATGTCGTACAAGCCGGTTCGCCCCGACTGCGACACACAATCACACACCGCCAACAAGCGATCGCCCAACTGCCCTGACTTTAAAAAGTCGATCGACGTGCCGGCCGCAACGGCCACCGGCCCCCACGAATTACACCCCGCCGCAAAAGCGGTGTCCGCTAGCGAAAAAATCATGCCGCCGTGGCAGATATCGAAACCATTCAGCATCGACTCGGTAATCGTCATGCTCAGCTTGGCGTGACCGGGCGCGATTTCGACCAGCTCAATCCCCAAAAAAGATTTGGTACGGTCGTTTTCGAGCATTTTGGCGATGGCGGCTTCGGCCACCGCCTGCAAATCGGTGTCAGTCATGGAAAGTTCCTCCGGTCGTGGACAAACGACGGATCAGCGGTGAAACGCGATACCGACTTTCGCCATAGTGACGATACAAAGCGTCGAGCGCTGCGCATACCCGCTCAACCCCAAACCGATCCGCCCATGCCAACGGCCCGATCGGATAATTGGTGCCGTAGCGCATCGCCATATCGACATCATGGGCGTTCGCAATGCCTTGCAAAACGGTGTCGGCGGCTTCATTCGCCAACATACTCAAGGTGCGCAACACCACCAGACCAGCAATGTCATCGACCCGAGAGACCGCGATCCCCGCCGCCTGCAATAAACCCGCCACTAAATCAGCGCTGCCCTCGGCGGCCTGATCGGCGACCGTAATCGCCACACGCGGCGCGGTCGCGTAATCCAACGCCACATCCAACAACGCCCAATCAGCATGGCCCGTTTCAGCGGCGCGCGCGGTCGCCGTGCGACCATCCGACAGCGCCAACCGCAGCCCGCCCGCTAATTCAAAATAGGCCGCCGTCGCAGACGGTTCACGGTCGATGATGACTTCAGCCGCGGCCAAACGCGTGACCAAGGCTTCAAGCGCACCCAATTCCCCAACCACTTTAACCCGCACCGGTCGCGCATAGGCGGGTTCAGTGTGCGGCGCGGGGCGTTGACTGCCTTCGCGGTAATCGTAAAAACCGCGACCGGTTTTACGCCCGAGCCAGCCCGCCGCGACCCGCTCCAACTGAATCAAAGACGGCTGAAAACGATCATCCTGATACATCGCTGCAAAGACCGAGCTGGTCACGGCATAGTTCACATCGTGACCTATCAAATCCATCAGCTCAAACGGCCCCATCGGGAACCCCACCGCTTCACGCAGCACGGCATCAATGGTTTCGGGCGCGGCAGCGCGTTCATTTAAGATGCGCAATCCTTCGGCGTAATACGGACGCGCCACGCGATTGACGATAAAACCGGGGGTCGATTGCGCCCGCACCGGTAATTTATCCCATGCCTGTACGGTTTCGACCAAGGTGTCGATCACCGCCGGATCGGTCGCCAAACCGTGAATGACTTCGACCAATTTCATGCGCGTCGCAGGATTAAAGAAGTGCAAACCGGCAAAGCGTTCAGGGCGGGATAATCCACGCGCCAGCAAAGTAATCGAAATCGAAGAGGTATTCGAGGCCAAAATCGCCCGCTCAGACAGCAGGGTTTCCAGTTCCCGAAACAGCGCTTGCTTCGGCTCGGCTTGCTCAACAATGGCTTCTACCACCAGCGCCGCGTCGGCCAATTCGGTCAATTGCGTCACCGGATGAATGCGCGCGACCGCCGCATCCAAAGCGTCTTGCGTCCATTTGCCGCGCTTGACCAAGCCTTGCCACTCGCCGCCGATTAAGGCGGGTGCAGCATGGGCGGCATCGGCGTTCATATCAAATAGATAGACCTCATGACCCGCTTGGGCGGCCACGGCGGCAATCCCGCGCCCCATCGCGCCCGCACCAATTACAGCGACGCGATCCGACATCAACAAAGCAGCCATCTTATTTCCCTACAAATTGCGGTGCGCGTTTGCCCATAAAGGCGGCAACGCCTTCGCGATAGTCTTCGCTGAATCCGAGCTCACGCTGGAAGTCGCGCTCAAGGTCGAGTTGTTGATCCAGCGTGTTCAGGCCCGAGGCGTAAATGGCTTGTTTGAGACGGGCATAACCCAAGGTCGGGCCGACGGCGAGTTGCTGGGCGATACCTTGGACGGTGCTGGCAAATTCGGCATCGTCGACGCATTTCCAGATCAAGCCCCAATCGGCGGCTTGTTGCGCAGGCAGCTTATCGGCCAACAGCGCCAAGCCCATTGCGCGGGCGGTGCCGACTAATTGCGGCAAGAAATAAGTGCCCGCAGAGTCGGGAATCAGGCCAATTTTGCTAAAGGCTTGAATAAAACTCGCCGAGCGAGTCGCAATCACCACATCGCAGGCCAAGGCGATATTGGCACCAGCACCGGCAGCCACGCCATTGACCGCGCAAATCACCGGTTTTGGCAACGTCCGCAAGGCGCGCACCAACGGGCCGTAGAATTTGTCGATGGATTCGCCGAGGTCGCGCGGGGTCTCAGACGGTGCCACCGCGCGATCGGATAAATCTTGTCCGGCACAGAAGCCGCGACCGGCACCCGTCAACACCAACACCCGCACCGAATCGGCCGCACGGACATACGCCAGCGCATCGGCGACTTCTTCATGCATTTCGGTGTTAAAGCTGTTGAGGCAGTCGGGGCGGTTGAGGGTCAATGTAGCGATTCCGCCTGCTTCATCGAGGCGAATATGCTGATAGGCTTTGGACATGGCGTCTCCTTTGTGTTCGGCACAACAGGGCCAGTTGTCCACGTGCCCGTGCGCAATCTACTGTTTTCCCAATATTTTTTGTGTTTTAGCGGAGTCTTTTTGCCGCTCAACTTCAACCCAATCTATCATTGACCGATCGGAAAATCAATTATAGACTGATCTACATCAATGAAAATTTGTGGACTTGTCATTGACCGTGACCCTGAGGCTCGAACCGCGCGTCAAACCGGTATTGAGACCCAAAACATTATTGTTATCGCGAAAGGAAACAAGCGATGAAACACCCGCTGTTTGAGCAACATGAGGCCACTCTTCAACAGGCTGTTCAGGCCATCGCCGAGCGTGGCTACTGGTCGCCCTATCCCGAAAACCCCAGCCCCAAAGCCTATGGCGAACAGGCTGCCGACGCAGGCAAAGCCGCGTTCGAAGCCTGCTTGGGTCAAGATTTTGATTTTGTCGATCAGCCCGAAAGCCAAGGTCGTGTCGGCAGCGAGCGCTCGCCCTACACCGGCGCGCTGAACATTCGTTATCCGCGTTTTGAAGTCGAAACCCTGATTACCGCCTCCAGCACCGCCCTGAAAAGCTGGAAGCAAGCCGGTCCCGAAGCATGGGTCGGCGTGTCGATGGAAATTCTGAAGCGCCTCAATGCGCGCAGTTTTGAAATTGCGCACGCGGTGATGCACACCACCGGCCAAGCCTTCATGATGGCGTTCCAAGCCGGTGGCCCGCATGCGCAAGATCGCGCACTCGAAGCGATTGCCTACGCATGGCGCGAAATGTCGGCGATTCCAGCCGCGGCGCAATGGGTGAAACCGCAAGGCAAATATGACCCGATCGTGGTCGAAAAAACATGGAAAGTGGTGCCGCGTGGCATCGGTTTGGTGATTGGCTGCTGCACCTTCCCGACATGGAATGGCTACCCCGGCATGTTCGCGAGCTTGGCGACCGGCAACACCGTGATCGTCAAACCCCACGCCGGTGCGATTCTGCCGATGGCGATCACGGTCAAAATTGCCCGTGAAGTGCTGGCCGAAGCCGGATTTGATCCGAACGTGGTCTTGCTGGCCGCCAACCAAAGCGGCGAACCGCTGGCGACCAAACTGGCCGAAAACACTGCGGTCAAAGTCATCGACTTCACCGGCAGCCGTCAAAACGGCGAATGGCTCGAAGCAAATTGCCGTCACGCACAGGTCTACACCGAAAAAGCGGGCGTCAACACCATCGTGATTGATTCGACCCACGACTTTAAAGGCCTGACGCGGAATATCGCGCTGTCGCTGGCGCTGTATGGCGGCCAAATGTGTACCGCCCCGCAAAACATCTTTATTCCTGCCGACGGCATCGACACCCCCGAAGGCCGTCTGTCGTTTGATGAGGTTGTTGCCGGTCTGACCCGCGCAATCAACGGCCTGACTGCTGATCCGGCCAAAGCCGTGGAGTTCTTGGGCGCGATTCAAAACAAAGGTGTGCTCGACCGCCTTGCCGCCGCGCAAGACTTGGGCGCACCGGTGCTCGATAGCCGTGCGATCGAACACCCGCTCTATCCTGAAGCAGTGATTCGCACGCCGTTGATTCGCCAGCTCGACGCCGCCGACCGCGCAATTTACCAAGAAGAACACTTCGGCCCGATCACCTTCGTGATTAAAACCGCCAACAGCGCCGAAAGCCTGCACATCGTCGAAGACACCGTGATCGAACACGGCGCGTTGTCGTTCTCGGTGTACAGCACCGACGCCGACGTACAAGCACGGGCGCAAGAAGTCGCCGAAAACGCCTGCGTGTCGCTGTCGTTGAACTTCACCGGCGCGGTGATGGTCAATCAATCGGCGGCCTTTAGTGATTACCACGGCACCGGCGGCAATCCGGCCGCCAACGCCGCCTTGTCAGACAGTGCTTTTGTCGCCAATCGCTTCCGTGTGGTGCAAACCCGTCGCTTTGCCTGATCCCTCCGCCATCCGTGTGCGCCTGCGCTAGGATGGCGTTTTTCTGTTGATTCGAAAGAGAGATGCGATGCAGTGCTTTGCGATTGATGGTGTGACCCCCGTAGTCAGCCCCGAGGCGTTTGTTCATCCCAGCGCGACGTTGATTGGTGATGTGGTGATTGAGGCCGGTTGTTATATCGGCCCCGGCGCGGTGTTGCGCGGCGATTTTGGCCCGATCCGAATTGCCCGTGGCAGCAATATTCAAGACAACTGTGTCTTGCATAGCGGCGTCAATGAACCCTTGACTGTCGAGGCCAATGGCCACGTTGGGCATGGCGCAATTTTGCACGCCTGCCACCTCGAAGCCGATGTCTTGATCGGCATGAACGCGGTGGTAATGGACAAGGCACGCATCGGGACGCAAAGCATTGTCGGCGCGATGGCATTTGTGCCGGTCGGCATGGTCACACCCGCACGCCAGCTGTTGCTTGGTCTACCGGCCAAAGCGGTGCGCACCCTGACCGATGCGGACATTGCCCACAAACAACGCGGCACCCGCGCCTATCACCATTTGGCCGAGCGCTGCCGTCGCGGTTTAGTCCCTGCGGTGCCTTTGAGCGCCCTCGAACCCAATCGCCCGACACTCGATTTATCGGTTTTTGATCAACCTGCCACCCCCTACGAATAAGGAGCCGCTGCACCCGACTCATCGCACCCGCAACGCTTTTTGCCTGACCGTTAAAAACAAGAAATAGGTTTGGTTTCTCGGTGGGTGGATACGGCGCTGAATCAAAACAATGAGGGTTCACCTCCCCAGCGCCGATGCCACCCCCTCGCGCCCTTTTCGGGTGAGAAATCAAAAAATCCACAGGATTTAGGAGACATCATGCAAGTCAAAAAAACCGGACTCATCCCCCTTGGTCTCATGCTCGCTTCAACGTATGCCTTGGCCGATATCAATGTTGGCGTGACCGTTTCCGCCACCGGCCCTGCCGCATCGCTGGGCATTCCCGAGAAAAACACGATTGCACTGCTGCCGACCACCATCGGCGGCCAAAAGATCAATTACATCGTGCTGGATGACGCGACCGACACCACCTCGGCCGTGAAAAATATCCGCAAACTGGTCTCCGAAGAAAAAGTCGATATCGTGCTGGGTTCGACCACCACCCCGAACTCACTCGCCATGATTGATGTCGCTGCCGAAGCGAAAGTGCCGATGATTTCGATGGCGGCGGGCGCACACATTGTCGAGCCGATGGATGCCAAGAAAAAGTGGGTGTTTAAAACCCCGCAAAACGATGTGCAAATGACTTCGGCCATTGTCGAGCACATGAAAAAATCTGGCGTCAAAACGGTTGGCTTTATCGGCTTTGCCGATGCCTATGGCGATGGCTGGTTAGAACAGTTCAAACTCGCCGCCGAAAAGCAAAAAATCCAAATCGTTGCCACTGAGCGCTTTAACAAAAACGATACGTCCGTCACCGGCCAAGCCTTGAAAGTGATGTCAGCGCGGCCTGATGCAGTGTTGATTGCCGGTTCGGGCACGCCTGCAGCACTGCCGCAAAAGACCCTCAAAGAACGCGGCTATGCGGGCAAGATGTACCAAACCCACGGTGTTGCGAATAACGATTTCTTGCGCGTCTGTGGCAAGGACTGTGAAGGCACCTTTGTACCAGTCGGCCCCGTATTGGTCGCCGATCAGCTTCCGGCCAAACACGCCGTCAAAGCCTCCGCCCAAACCTATATCAATAAATACGAAGCCGCCCACGGTAAAGGCAGCGTGTCGTTGTTTGGCGCGTATGCGTGGGATGCCGGTCAGCTGATGAACGCCGCCATTCCGAATGCGCTGAAAGCCGCCAAACCGGGGACGCCTGAATTCCGTTCTGCCCTGCGCGATGCCCTCGAAGGCGTGAAAGAACTGGCCGGTGCGCATGGGGTCTTCAATATGAGCCCAACCAATCACCTCGGCCTCGACGAGCGCTCACGGGTGATGGTGCAAATCACCAATGGCAAATGGATTTTGGCGAAGTAATCCCGCTGTTTGAGCGGTGATGAAAAAGGGGAATGGGCATTCGCGTATTCCCCTTCTTTGTCCACTCCAGTCGATATCAATTCAATTACGAGGAAGCATCATGTTCTGCCGGTTGTGGAGAACGTGAGGCGAGAGGCTTGTCATGGATTTACAGATAGCACTGTTTCTAGCGCAGGATGGCATTACGACGGGCGCCATTTATGCACTGCTGTCGCTGGCCTTGGTGCTGGTTTTTGCAGTGACCCGCGTGATTTTTATCCCCCAAGGTGAATTCGTGGCCTATGGCGCATTGACGCTGGCCATGATTCAAACCGGCACTCTGCCTGCGACGATTTGGCTGTTGGTCGCGATGGGCGCACTGACCGCGGCACTCGACGGCTTTGACGCGCTCAAGCGCAAACGCACCCGCACTTTTTTCAAAATTCTGGCGTGGAATGTCGGCTATCCCGTGACCTTGTTGCTCGCGCTGGAAACCTTGCCGCTGCAAACCCTGCCGATGCTGGCGCAGATTGTGTTGGCGCTGACGATTATTGTGCCAATGGGGCCGCTGATGTATCGCTTGGTGTATCAGCCGATTGCCTCGGCACCGGTGTTGATTCTGCTGATTACGTCGGTGGCGGTGCATGTGGCGATGGCGGGTTTGGGGCTGCTGTTCTTCGGCGCAGAAGGCCAACGCACACCGGCCTTTAGCGATGCCCGTTTTGAACTCGGCATGCTGCAAATCACCGGCCAAAGCCTGTGGGTGATTTTTGCGTCGTTTGGACTGATTGCCGGTTTGTACCTGTTCTTTGAACGCAGTCTCTACGGCAAAGCCCTGAAAGCAACCGCGTTTAATCGCGTCGGCGCACGATTGATGGGGATTTCGCCAGTCTTGGCCGGTCGCCTGACCTTTTCCCTTGCGGCCTTGATTGGCGCACTGTCGGGAATCTTGATTGCCCCGATCACCACCATTTACTACGACACCGGCTTCTTGATTGCGCTGAAAGGCTTTGTGGGCGCGATTATTGGCGGCTTGGCAAGCTACCCGATTGCGGCGGCTGGCGCGCTGGTGGTGGGCTTGCTGGAAGCGTTTTCGTCGTTCTGGGCCAGTGCTTACAAAGAAGTCATTGTCTTTACCTTGATTATCCCGGTTCTATTGTGGCGCTCGCTGAAAAGCCACCACATGGAGGAAGAAGAATGAATCCCCCATCCTCACGCCTTGTGCTCGGGGTATTTTTGGCGATTTTGGCCATTAGCCCGATCCTTTTACCTTCGTTTTATCTGACGCTGCTGAACTATATCGGCCTGTATGCCCTCGCTGCGTTGGGCTTGGTGTTGCTGACCGGCGTCGGCGGTTTGACCAGCTTCGGCCAAGCGGCGTTTGTCGGTTTAGGCGCATACACCACCGGCGTCCTCAGTACCGCAACCGACCTCCCCGCATGGCTGGCGTGGGCGGGGCAATCGCCGTGGCTCGGTTTAGTCGTTGGCATGGTACTGACCGCCACCGTCGCGATTGTGCTAGGTTCGCTCAGTCTGCGGCTGTCGGGACATTACTTGCCGCTGGGTACGATTGCTTGGGGTATTTCGCTGTATTTCTTGTTCGGCACCCTCGAATTTTTGGGCGGCCACACCGGCATGAGCGGCATCGCGCCGATTTCGATTGGCAGTTGGGTGCTGGATGACGGCCAAGAAATGTTCTATTTGATTTGGGCGTTTTTGCTGTGCGCGATTCTGACCACGCAAAACCTGCTCGACTCTCGCGAAGGTCGCGCCATTCGTGCGCTCAAAGGCGGCATGGTGATGGCCGAAGCGATGGGGGTGAATACCGCCCGTTCGCGGATGGTGATTTTTGTGATCGCCGCCCTGCACGCTTGCGCCTCGGGCTGGCTCTATGCGCATATGCAACGCTTTGTGAACCCAACCCCGTTTGGTCTGCACATGGGCATTGAATATCTGTTTATGGCGGTGATTGGCGGTGCGGCAAATGTGTGGGGCGCGCTGCTCGGCGCGGGCGCACTGACGATTCTGAAGCAGTGGTTGCAAAACATTTTGCCGAGCATTTTGGGCGAAAACGGCAACTTTGAAGTGATCGTGTTTGGGATTTTGATGGTCATCATCTTGCAGCGCAGCCGCAACGGACTGTGGCCGCTGTTGACCCGTTTGATCCCGACGCGCCGCGAGAACAAGGCCGTCAATTTGAACGCCGAACCGCTCGCCCACAAACCACCACCGACCCAAGGGCAAATGATTTTGGAAGCGAAAAACGTTACCCGTAAATTCGGGGGCTTGGTCGCCAACAATAATATGAGTTTGCACGTCCACGCCGGTGAAATTTTGGCTTTGATCGGCCCGAACGGGGCGGGTAAAAGCACGATGTTTAACCAGATTTCTGGTGTCGATACCCCGACCTCGGGCGAGGTGCTGTTCTTGGGCAAGCCGATTGCCGGTCATGATTCGCGCGAAATTGCGCGGATGGGCATGAGCCGCACCTTTCAGCATGTGAAATTACTGCCGACCATGAGCGTGCTCGAAAACGTGGCGATTGGCGCGCATTTACGCGGGGAACAAGGCGTATTCAGCTCGGCATGGCGACTCGACCGCGCCGAAGAAGCACGGATTTTGGCCGAAGCCGCACGCCAGATTGAGCGGGTTGGCTTGGGCGACTTTTTGCACGAAGAAGCCGGTTCTTTGGCCTTGGGCCAACAGCGGATTTTAGAAATCGCCCGCGCCCTGTGTTCTGACCCGAGCTTGCTGCTGTTGGATGAACCGGCCGCCGGTTTGCGCCTCAAAGAAAAACAAGCCTTGGGCGATTTGCTGAAGCGCTTGAAATCCGAAGGCATGGCGATTTTGCTGGTCGAGCATGATATGGATTTTGTGATGGGCTTGGTCGATCGGGTGGTCGTGATGGAGTTTGGCGAAAAAATTGCCGAAGGTCTGCCCGAAGAAATTCAAACCAATCCGGCTGTTCTCGAAGCCTATCTGGGAGGCGTAGACGCATGAACCACACCCAAAATAACGTGCTCGAAGTGCGCAATTTGTCGGTCGCCTATGGCAAGGTCGAGGCCCTGAGCAATGCCAGTTTGACCGTCGGCGAAGGGCAAATTGTCACCGTGATCGGCCCGAATGGTGCGGGCAAAACGACGATGCTCTCAGCGATTATGGGGGTCTTGCCGCCGCTGCACGGCGACATGCATTTTGATGGCACGGTCGAGCAGGTTCCCGAAGTCGAAAAAATGGTCGCGCGCGGCCTGAGCCTCGTCCCCGAAAAGCGCGAGCTGTTTGCGGAAATGAGCGTCGAAGATAATTTGATCTTGGGTGCGTTTCAGCGCCATCGCATGGGCTTTCGCGATGCGGCACAGACGATGGAAGAAGTCTATGACCTATTCCCGCGCCTAAAAGAACGTCGCAAACAAGCCGCCGGTACGATGTCGGGCGGCGAACGGCAAATGTTGGCGGTCGGGCGGGCGCTGATGGGTAAGCCGAAATTGCTGATGCTGGATGAACCGTCGCTCGGTTTAGCGCCGCTGATTGTCCGCGATATTTTTCGGATCATCACCGAACTGCGCCGCCGCGGGGTGTCGATTTTGTTGGTCGAACAAAACGCCCGCGCTGCCTTGCAAGTCGCGGATTACGCCTATGTGCTGGAAACCGGCCAAGTGTGTATGGAAGGCCCCGCGAGTGAATTGGCCGATGATCCGCGCGTGATTGAAGCGTATCTGGGTTTGGGCGGCTCGCATCAACAAATGTTGACCACTTAATCGCCACGCGATCCCCACAAAAAACGCGCTACACCTTCAGAGGTGGGCGCGTTTTGTTTGTGTGGCGGACGGATTAAAACTTAATCGTGTCGCCGCTGCCTTGCAGCTGTTCGAGCGGAGAAGGCAAGGCGGCTTTGAGCGCGGCGGCGTAGGCGTTGTACGCAGTTTGGGCAATCAGCACGTCTTGTTGCAATTGGCGGATTTTGTTCTCGGTGACCATCAACATTTCCAGCTGCGCTTTGGCTTCGGGGCTGAATTTTTCGGTGTCGTAGTCGACGTTGTCGATTTTAATCATGGGCATGGGAAATCCTTAGTGAGTTCAGCAAAAGAACCAATTTTAACAAATGGCATCGTGATTTTTCGTTTGATTTTTCGGCGGCACCACAATTCAGGGCGTGTGGATTCGCGCTTCACAGCCTTGCAGCGCGGCACGGGCGTCCCCTTCTTCGGTGGGCTTTAATAGCATCGCCCAATTGTCTTCAATCCATAGCGTCAACGCCTGAATGCGCGTAGCGACTTCTAATCCGGCGGGGGTGAGTGTGTATTCAACATGCGGCGGGATGACGGGGTAGCTGACGCGCAACAACAGACCATCTTCCTCAAATGTTTTTAGGGTTTGCGTCAGCATTTTTTCGCTGATGCCTTCGATTTTTCGACGCAGTTGGCTAAAGCGATGCGTGCCCGTCAACAGCGCACACAGCACTAAAACCCCCCATTGGCTGGTGACGTGCTTAAGCACCTTGCGCGATGGACAATGAATAGAAAAAACAGCGCCTTTTTGAGATCCTGAACCCAACATCACACTTACCTTTTTGTACGTACTTACCAAAAGAAAGTATAGGCGTTATTCTGGCCGCCAGTGTGCTTCATCTGTTTTTGATCGACAATTCACAAAGGAATTTTCAACATGGCAAACGTTGTTGTGGTGTATCACTCTGGTTACGGTCATACCGAAAAAATCGCCCAAAAAGTTGCAGAAGGCGCGCAAGGCACAGCGTTGGCGATTGATGCGGAAGGCAACTTGTCTGAAGAGGGTTGGAACGCTCTGAACGCAGCCGATGCGATCATTTTTGGCTCACCGACTTACATGGGCGGCACCAGTTGGCAGTTCAAAAAATTTGCCGATGCCTCGTCCAAAATTTGGTACTCGCGCGGCTGGCAAGACAAAGTTTTCGGCGGCTTTACCAACAGCGCCAGCCCCGTGGGCGACAAGGGTGCAACACTGATGTTCTTGCAAACCTTGGCCTCACAACACGGTGGATTGTGGGTGAGCTTGGGCCTGCTGCCTGCCAATAAAAAAGAAAGCACGCACGCCGATATCAACCATTTGGGCGGCTCCGTTGGTTTGTTGGTGCGCTCGCCTTCTGATGCCAGCGTCGACGAAGTGCCTTCGGGCGATTTGGACACAGCAGTTCAATACGGCGCACGCGTCGCCAGCATCGCAGCGCGTCTGAAAACTGCTTGATGAGCGGTGTGGTGGTGCGTTTTGGGGTTTTAAACCCTGAAAATCACCACCCCGTCAGCTGCGCTGC
>CAZWRK010000012.1:30394-51027 GCA_964635875.1 uncultured Aquaspirillum sp. | reverse complement strand
CGAGAACACGAAGATGCGATAGCGCCTGATTCATCTGAAAAATTCCCGTTTTGCTAGCGCCCGGACAATACCGGGTCATAGACGCGGCATCGGCGTCTATTTTTGATGATGAAGAGAGGGAAACGGCGTGAAAACCCGCCCTCAACAGAGGGCGGGAAATGGGATCAGCGAGAAATGCCGCCCATGCACAGATATTTGATTTCGAGGTAGTCCTCGATGCCGTATTTCGAGCCTTCGCGACCCAAACCGGACGACTTCATGCCGCCAAACGGCGCGACTTCGGTCGAGATAATGCCGGTATTGATCCCGACAATGCCGTACTCCAGCCCTTCGGACATCCGCCACACCCGCGCCAAATCACGGCTGTAGAAATATGCCGCCAAGCCGAATTCGGTATCGTTGGCCATCGCCAGCGCTTCTTCTTCGGTTTTAAAGCGGAACAACGGCGCTAAGGGGCCGAAAGTCTCTTCGCGCGCGACTTTCATGTCCGGCGTCACGTCCAGCAAAATGGTCGGCTCGAAGAACGAGCCACCCAAGGCATGACGCTGGCCACCGGCGACCAGACGCGCGCCTTTTTCCAGCGCATCGGCCACATGTTCTTCGACTTTTTGAACCGCTTTTTCGTCGATCAACGGGCCTTGCGTCACGCCAGCTTCTGCGCCATTGCCGACTTTGAGATTCGCGACCGCAACCGCGAGTTTCTCGGAAAACGCCTCGTACACGCCCTCTTGCACCAACAAGCGATTGGCGCACACGCAGGTTTGACCGGCGTTACGGTATTTCGACGCCAACGCACCGGTGACGGCTTCGTCCAAATCGGCATCATTGAAGACGATAAACGGCGCATTGCCGCCCAGTTCCAACGACAGCTTTTTGATGTCGTTCGCGCATTGGCGCATCAAAACCCGACCCACTTCGGTCGAGCCGGTGAAGGACAGTTTGCGTACGACTGGATGGCGGCACAGCTCACCACCAATCACGGTCGCAGAACCGGTGATGACGCTAAACAAGCCCTTCGGAACGCCCGCTTCTTCGGCCAATTTCGCCAAGGCCAAGGCCGAGAACGGCGTTTGGCTGGCCGGCTTCAACACCATCGCGCAGCCTGCAGCCAAAGCCGGACCCGCTTTGCGAGTAATCATCGCAGAGGGGAAATTCCACGGGGTAATCGCAGCGGTGACACCAATCGGCTCTTTAAGCACCAAGATCCGTTTATCCGGCTGATGGCCGGGAATGACGTCGCCATAGATCCGCTTGCCTTCTTCGGCAAACCACTCCAAAAAGCTCGCGGCGTAAACAATTTCCCCGCGTGACTCGGTCAGCGGTTTGCCTTGTTCGGCAGTCATGATTTGCGCGAGATCTTCTTGGTTCTCCATCATCAATTCGAACCAACGGCGCAGGACATGCGCACGCTCTTTGGCGGTCTTGGCTTTCCAGCTCGGCATCGCGGCATTGGCGGCCAAAATCGCGCGTTGCGTTTCCGCTTCACCCATCGACGGCACATGGCCCAACAATTCGCCGGTCGCGGGGTTATTCACCGCCAAGGTTGCGCCGGAATCGGCATCCGACCACTCGCCCGCCAAATAGCCCTGCTGAATCAATAATTCAGGACGTTTTAATTGCAACATACAAATCTCCCCGAATTAAGCGCTACGCAGCGCAGTATCCAGAATGCTCAAAGCTTCATCCATGACCGCATCTTCGATCGTCAACGGCATCAAGAAGCGAATCACGTTGCCATACGAACCGCAGGTCAACAGCACCAAGCCGCCTTCCAGCGCTTTGGCTTGGACGCGTTTTGCAAAATCGGCATCCGGCTGACCATTGCTCATAAATTCTGCGGCGACCATCGCACCTAAACCGCGCACATCGGCGATTTGCGGAATCTCTTGTTGCAGGGCTTTTAAATGGTTCATCAGGCGTTCGCCAACGGCGCTCGCGCGTTCGCAAAGATTTTCTTCAGCGATGACTTCTTGAACCGCCAGAGCCGCGGCAATCGCCAACGGGTTACCGGCATAGGTGCCACCCAAACCGCCAGGATCGGGCGCGTCCATCAATTCGGCGCGACCGGTCACGGCGGCCAGCGGGAAACCACCCGCCAGCGATTTCGCCATCGTCATCAAATCAGGTTCAACACCGCTGTGCTCAATCGCAAACATTTTGCCGGTACGGGCAAAACCGGTTTGAATTTCATCGACGATCAACAGAATGCCATGCTCGTCACAGACTTGGCGCAGGGCTTTAAAGAAGGCCGGCGGCGCGACGTTGAAGCCGCCTTCGCCTTGGACCGGCTCAATAATAATGGCCGCCACGCGCGCCGGATCAATCGAGCTTTTGAACAGCTCTTTTAGGCATGTGATCGCGACTTCGACCGTCACACCATGCAAATTATTCGGGAACGGTGCGTGGAAAATTTCGGCAGGCATCGCACCAAAACCGGCTTTGTACGGCTTGGTTTTGCCGGTGAGCGCCATGCCCAACAGAGTGCGGCCATGGAAACCACCGGAGAAGGCAATCACGCCGCTGCGACCTGTCGCGGCACGGGCGACTTTAATCGCGTTTTCGACCGCTTCAGCACCGGTGGTCACAAACAGGGTTTTTTTCGGGCCAGAGATCGGCACGATGTTATTCAGGGTTTCGGCCAACTCAACATAACCGGCATACGGAAACACTTGGAAGCAGGTATGGGTAAATTGATCCAACTGTGCAGCGACAGCGGCTTTGACTTTCGGGTGTAAATGCCCCGTGTTCAGTACCGCAATACCGGCGGCAAAGTCGATGTAGCGACGGCCATCCATGTCACGGATTTCGGCATTGTTCGCGCTCTCGATGAAGATTTGGGTCGTGAGGCCTACGCCACGCGGGGTAGAGTCAAGACGGCGCTGATTCAGTTCTTGCTGGATAGACATGCACATTCTCCTTGGGTCCGGTCACACCGGATAAAACAGGGTTCGGTCAGAAATCGAAATCATTAAAACGAGCCAACATTTACGAAGAAATACCGCGTAAACGTTCGCTCCGACGGCGCAACATTTCCACCGTCACCAACATGGCAATCGAGAACAAAATCAACAAAGTCGCAGCCGCTAAGATGGTCGGCGAAAGCTGTTCACGCACACCCGACCACATTTGGCGCGGCAAGGTGCGTTGCTCGGAACCGGCCAAAAACAGCGCCACAATCACTTCATCAAACGAGGTCACAAAGGCAAAGATGCCACCGGACACCATGCCCGGCAGAATCAACGGCAGGGTAATCAAGCGGAAGGCTTTAAATGGCCGACAGCCCAAACTCGCCGCCGCCCGCAACAAGCGCGAATCAAAGCCGGTCAACGTCGCAGTGACGGTAATCACCACAAAAGGCGTCGCCAACGCGGTATGCGCCAGCACCAAACCCAAGCGGGTATTGACCAAACCCCAATCGGCATAGAGCAAGAACATCCCGACCGCAGCAATAATCAACGGCACGATCATCGGGGAGATAATCAGCGCCATGACCGGACCGCGCCACGGGAAGTTCGGCCGCGCCAAACCTAATGCCGCCAGCGTGCCTAAAATCATCGACAGAATTGTGGTCAACACCCCAAGAATCAGACTGTTGGACAGCGAGTTTTGCCATTCCGCCGAGGCAAAAAAGTCCAGATACCAGCGCAAAGACACGCCCGGCATTGGGTAGCTAAAGAACGACTCCGCATTAAACGATAAGGGCACGATGGCCAAAATCGGCGCAATCAGAAACAACAGGACTGCCGCAGAGAACACCCGCACACCGTAATGCACCAGCTTCTCAGGCCAACCCGCGTATTCAGGCAAGATCATAGACATCACCCCAGCTTCATATTTTGAATGCCAACGATACGGTCATACACTGCATACAAAATCAGCGTGACCACCAACAGCACCGTCGCCAATGCCGCCGCCATGCCCCAGTTCAAGGTTTCATTGGTGTGCATTGCAACGAAATAGCTCAACATTTGATCGCGCGGACCGCCGACCAAGGCAGGGGTAATGTAGTAACCCAAGGCCATGATGAACACCAACAAACCACCGGCACCGACACCCGGCAAAGTTTGCGGCACATACACCCGCCAGAACACGGTCCATGGCGTACCGCCCAAGCTGGCTGCCGCACGGGAATACACCGGCGGAATCCCTTTCATCACGCTATACAGCGGCAGAATCATGAAGGGCAACAGCACATGCGTCATGGCGACAATCACGCCAAAACGGTTAAAGATCAGCTGCACCGGCGAATCAATAAAACCAATCAACTGCATAAACTGGTTCACCACGCCATTGGTCTGTAGCAGCACAATCCATGCGGTGGTGCGCACGAGTAGCGAGGTCCAAAACGGAAGCAAAACCAAAATCATCAGCAGATTGGCGGTTTTCGCCGGTAAATTCGCCAACAGCCACGCCAAGGGATAGGCCAACAGCAAGCAGGTCACAGTGACCAATAAACTCACCCAGAATGTCCGCCCCAAAATCCCTAAATGAACCGCCTCATCTTCGGGGGCGGTGACAATCGAACCATTCGCGTCTTGCTGCAAGTCCAGCGCCCGCAATAAATAAAACGGGGTGTACGTATGCGAAGTCCGCTCGAGTAATTTCCATGTTTCCAACTGACCCCAACGCTCATCGGCCTCGATCAATTGGGTTTTATAATTCGCCTCTTCAAAACTCCCTGCACTACGCGCGGCTTTCATGACCATGCTGAGCGCGCCGGGGGATTCATAGTTCAACCGTTTGCCGACTGTCGCCAGCTTTTGATCTTCGTAGGCTTGCACCAACTCCTGAGTCAAGGTGGCGTACACCGGCTCGGCAGGCAGTGTTTTTCCATCCCATGCTTTCAGGGCTTGGGTGGTTTGCGGTAACAATTGACTGACTTCAGGGCTATACACTGCACGCCAAAGCAACTGCCCAATCGGCGCAATAAAAGTCAAAAGAATAAATAATAAGAGCGGGGCGACCAATAAGCCGGCCTCAAGCTTTTTGCGCCGTTCGGCACGGGCCAGATGCGTTTTTAACGCGACTTCCCGCACCGGAGCAGGCATCTCCATTTGTGCTGACATGCGGTGATCTCCTCGGAACAGCTCGGCGACACGATGCCGCCGAGCAGTGGTCTTAGATAGGTTCGTGCCTCACGACCCTATCCACGCAATACCTTACTGAGCCAACCACGAAGTGAAGCGCGTATTCAGCTCTTCAAAGTGATCTGCCCAGAATTCCGAGCTTGCTGGCATCGACTTTTTCATGTTTTCAGGGTTAGTCGGCAAATCTTTCAAGATTTCTGGGCTGATTTTGCTGACTGCGCCTTTATTGGTCGGGCCGTACGCGATGTATTTCGATTGGTTCGCCATCACGTCAGCTTGAGAAACCCATGCCACGAATTTCATAGCGGCTTCTTTTTTCGGGGTGCCTTTAGGAATAGACCAGCCATCGAAGTCATAAATTTGGCCATCCCAAACGATCTTGAACGGTTTCTTCTCGTTCTTCACGGCATCGGCGATCCGGCCGTTAAACGCGGTGGTCATGACCACTTCACCAGAGTCCAGCAGTTGCGGAGCTTGCGCACCGGCTTCCCAGAACTTGATATTGCCTTTGATGGAGTCCAGCTTGCGGAATGCGCGATCTTGACCTTCTTTAGTTGCAAGAACTTTGTAGACATCTTTCGGTGCGACGCCGTCGGCCATCAGGGCCATTTCAAGGTTCACTTTCGGGTTTTTGCGCATGCCGCGTGCACCCGGGAATTTTTTCAGATCAAAGAAGTCATTGATGGTGCTAGGCTTGGCACCGCTGAATTTTTTCTCGTTAAAGGCGAAAACGTTTGACCATACGATCGAACCCACGAAGCACGGCTGAACCGCGCCGGGCAGGAATTGGCTCTTGCCGCCGAGCGCTTTCCAGTCGAGTTTTTCGAGGATGCCTTCGTCACAGCCGCGCATCGCATCGGCAGATTCCATCGTCACGACATCCCAGCTCACCGCCTTTTTGTCGACCATGCCTTTAACTTTGGCCATTTCGTTGTTCCACACATCTTCGGTGATTTTGGCACCGGTTTTTTCCATGTACGGCTCAAAATAGGCTTTGCGAATACTGGTGGAGTACGCGCCACCGCCGGTGGTGACGGTAATTTGATCGGCAGCAAGTGCAGGCAGCGCAACAGCGGCAAGGGACAATGCAATCAGAGTTTGGCGGAAAATAGTCATGGCAAGTTCTCTCCTTCGGTCGTGCATGTGGTTGGAATTAATGTGCAACAACATCTAAGGCGCGGCAGTCTTCGAGCTGCCAACCTAGATGAATTCGATGTCCGGGCTGGGGATTAAAACCGATGTGATTGTTTTGGGTTTTGACCATAAATTCGCTATTCCCAAACACATTCATCCGCAAGCGCAGATGGTCACCGTGATAAATCACTTCGGCGACTTCGGCTTCAAAGCAGTTGGGGTAATCCGGCAAGCTCGGGGCGGCTTCGACGCGCTCGGGGCGCAATGACAAACTGACTTGGCTACCGACACCGTTGGCACGAATCGCCAAGGCTTTCACGATATGCCCGCCCGCCACTTCAATCGCGCAGGTATTGCCGCTGATTTCGCGAACAATGCCCGGAATACGATTGTTTTCGCCGATGAACTGCGCCACAAACGCGTTTTCAGGGCGTTCGTAGAGATCGGCGGGCGGTGCCAGCTGCTGAATCACGCCATCATTAAAGACAGCAATACGATCACTCATCGTCAGCGCTTCAGACTGATCGTGTGTGACATAGACCATGGTGATGCCGAGTTTTTCATGCAGGTGTTTAATTTCCATCTGCATGTGCTCTCGTAACTGCTTATCGAGCGCACCCAGCGGTTCATCCATCAACACAATTTCGGGTTCAAAAATCAACGCGCGCGCTAAAGCCACCCGTTGCTGTTGACCACCAGAAAGTTGCGCGGGTTTGCGGTCAGCGTATTTGTCTAATCTCACCATTTCGAGGGCTTGTTTGACTTTACGCTGCACTTCGCTGCTGTCTTGTTTGCGAACTTGCAGGGGAAACGCGAGGTTTTCTGCCACGCTCATATGCGGAAACAGCGCGTAATTCTGGAACACCATCCCCATGCCGCGCTTGTGTGGCGGGATCCGGTTGACGCGTTGATCTCCGACAAAAATATCGCCATCGGTCACGGTTTCAAAACCGGCCAACATCATCAATGAGGTCGTTTTTCCCGAGCCAGAAGGGCCAAGTAAGGTCAGAAATTCACCACGGCGAACATCTAAATTGAGGTTTTTAACGATGAGCGTTTCGCCATCGTAAGTTTTTTGCACATTAATAAAACGCACATGCGGCGCATTTGAATCTGGGTGGGCCATGCTCTGCTCTTCCTCCCTCTCACTGGATAGTGTGATGATCTAACGATGCAATCTAATGCTGTTTAATTAGCAGGAAGTGTGCCAACTTCTCAGTAAAAAACACCACCAAATAAATTTAGACCAGACAAAAAACCCAATATTTTGTATTTTTATAGTTAGATTATTTGTTTAATTTAGATGCGGTGCACCATGAATGAACCATGATGCACCGCGATATCTCAGGAAAACGCCTGCAAACCAGTCTGGGCACGGCCAAGAATCAAGGCATGCACATCGTGCGTCCCTTCGTAAGTGTTCACGGCTTCGAGGTTCATGACATGGCGAATGATGTGGAACTCGTCCGAAATGCCGTTCCCGCCATGCATATCACGCGCCACGCGGGCAATATCCAACGCCTTGCCGCAGTTGTTGCGTTTGATGAGGGAGATCATTTCGGGAGCGGCACGCTCTTGGTCAAGCAATTGACCGACGCGCAAAGCGGCTTGTAGACCTAAAGTGATTTCGGTTTGCATGTTGGCTAATTTAAGCTGAACCAACTGCGTAGCCGCCAAAGGACGGTTGAATTGAATGCGGTCAAGGGTGTATTGACGCGCACCTTGCCAGCAGAATTCCGCCGCACCCATCGCGCCCCACGCAATGCCATAACGCGCTTTATTGAGGCAGCCAAACGGGCCTTTCAAACCTTTAACGTGCGGCAACAGGTTTTCGTCAGGCACAAACACATCGGCCATCACGATTTCACCGGTAATCGAGGCACGCAGAGAGAATTTGCCTTCGATTTTCGGCGTGCTAAGGCCTTCCATGCCGCGCTCGAGAATGAAGCCGCGAATTTCATCGGCATCATCTTTCGCCCACACGATGCACACATCCGAAATCGGGCTGTTGGTGATCCACATTTTTGCGCCGTTGAGGATGTAACCGCCGTCGGTTTTTTTCGCGCGGGTTTTCATCCCCGCCGGATCAGAGCCTGCATCCGGCTCAGTCAGACCAAAACAGCCGACCAATTGACCACTGGCCAAACCAGGCAAGTATTTTGCTTTCTGCTCTTCGGTGCCGTAAGCGTAGATGGGATGCATGACCAAGCTAGATTGCACGCTCATGGCCGAACGATAGCCAGAATCGACGCGCTCGACTTCGCGGGCGATCAGGCCATAAGCCACATGCGATAGGCCTGCGCAGCCGTAGCCTTCAATGGTCGGGCCGAGCATGCCCAGTTCACCCATTTCGGTCATGATTTCGCGATCAAAGCGCTCTTCGCGGTTCGCAGTGAGGACACGAGGCAAGAGACGATCTTGGCAATAAGCACGCGCCGCGTCACGCACCATGCGCTCATCTTCGGTCAATTGCTCGTCGAGTAAAAACGGGTCATCCCACTGGAACGACGGTCGCGCATTTGCCATCTCAAAATCTCCTAAATTGTTCCGCCTGGCGGAATTGTGTTTTACAATGCAGAACAAACATAGCGCGGACCGCTAGAACATGTAAAGTATTTGTTCTCATGCACTGCACAAAACCACAACGAGAACGAGGAGATACGATGACTCATCCCCAAAGCGAACGGGACGACCCACGCGCATTCGAAGAAGAAAAAGACCGTTTATTTGTCACCGCATTGGCGCGTGGATTAGACGTCCTTGCGGCGTTTCGGCCCGGTGATGCAACCCTGTCCAACCAGCAAATTGCCAGCCGCACACAGCTTCCAAAATCCACAGTGTCGCGTTTAACCTACACTTTGGTGAAGCTGGGTTATTTAAAGCAAGAGAGTGAAACAGGCTTATATCGTCTGGGATTTTCAGTGTTAGAGCTGGCATCTTCGCTGTTGGCGAGCTTTGATGTGCGGGCAATCGCCGCGCCGCTGATGCGCGAATTTGCACAAACGCTGCATGTCTCGGTGAGTTTGGCGGTGCGCGATGGCAGCCATATGGTGTATCTGGAAACCTGTCGCAGCCAAAGCCGGATTTCGGTGGAATTTACCGTCGGGTCACGGGTTCCACTGGCGACAACAGCCATCGGGCGGGCGTGCTACGCGGGCCTGAGCGAAGAAAACCGCTTGAGCTTAGATGGTGAACTGTCGGCGTACTACAAACAAACCTGGCCGACCCATGCCAAGCGTTTGCAAGAAGGGTTGGATGATTGCCGCCGTCAGGGGTATTGCACCTCTTTTGGCGAATTTGAGCCAGATGTCTGCGCAATTGGCATGCCTTTGGTGCTGCCGGGGGTAAATGAATCGCTGGCGCTCAATGCAAGCATTCCGGCGTTTCTGTTCGATGAGCAGATCATGCGCACCGAAATTGCACCGGCGCTGCAACGGCTTGCGGCGGCGATTTGTGCACGCGGATAACGATTGCTGCTTGACACTGAAGGGCTAGGCGTGGTCTGATTCGCCGCTATGGAACAGCAACTTTTCAACTCTTACGCATATTATTGGTGGTGCAGCTTACAGGCGGCACTGCTGCGTCACGCGTAAAGAAAACGCGCTCATCCCTTCAGGATTCGACACACAACATGCCGCCGCGACTGGGCGGCATTTGTTTTTCCTCCGTAGTCGCGGTGGCCTCTCATACGGAGAACCCCATGACACACTCAATTTTGTTGCAACACCCCCAACGTCTGACCGCAGCCGCCACGCAAACCGCACAACGCACCCTGATTATCTTGGCCGATCACGAAGCGCTCGATGCCGCGCCGAATCAAGTCATGCAGGTTCGCCAACGTGTGCTCGCCACCGTAACCGCGCTACATGCCGCAGGCTTTCACGCAGGCAATAGCGATATTGTGCTCAGCTCTCGACTCCCCGAAATCCGCGCGATTCGCTTCTTGCTCGCCGCCCGCCTGCGCCATCATCAGCAAAGCACCGCCAAACTCAGCCGCTTAGCCGATGCTCTCGCCTGCCATAGCCAAGACATTGCCGCCGAAGAACCCGAGCAACAGACCTTGCACGCCCTGCTCGATACCCTCAATGTTGGCCACCTACTCAACCACGCCCCCGCCAGCACTGTTCTACGCATTCAACTGGAGCACAGCGCCACCATCAGCAGCGAACTCAGTGATGCTGAAGCCACCGAGATTTTTACCAAATTAGGCGAAACCAGCAGCCAACTTCGCCCATTAGTCCAAATTCAACTGGCGCGCTTAACCCAAGTTTCGCTGCAAGGCCAGACCGTATGAGCAGCGACTATTTCTTCTCTCTACACCACGCCACACCCGCCCTGTTCCACCATAAAAAAACCGCCTCAGCGTGAGGCGGTCGGTAGAAGGGGCGACCCGTCTGTCTTATTGATCGGCCTGCCAGCCTTCGCGCGCGATCTTCAGCATCTCGTTCGGGATGTGTGACAAATCCACCACCTTACGCGCTGCACCACGTTTAATCGCCTCTTTTGGCATTCCAAAAACCACACAGCTTTCCTCACTCTGCGCCAGAGTAAAGGCTCCAGCTTTACGCATTTCGAGCAATCCATTGGCCCCATCATCGCCCATACCGGTCATGATGACGCCAACAGCATTGCGGCCCGCAAATTTAGCCACCGAGCGAAATAGCACATCGACAGAAGGTTTGTGCAAGCTCACCAGCGGCCCATCGACCACATCGACCTGATACTGCGCGCCGTTGCGCTTTAACAGTAAATGCTTGCCGCCCGGCGCAATCAACGCCCGCCCCGGCATCACCCGATCGCCGCTTTGCGCTTCTTTGACTTCGATTTGAGATAACTGATTCAGCCGCTGGGCAAAAGCCGCGGTAAAGCGCTCCGGCATGTGCTGCACAATCACCAACCCCGGACACCCAACCGGTAGCGTCGTTAAAATCGCCTCCAGTGCCTGTGTCCCGCCGGTAGACGTGCCTAATGCCAAGATTTTTTCCGTCGTAGAAGTCATTGAACTATGGCTATCTAACGACAAAATCACATCGGCAGAATTCCGCTCGCGAATCAGCGGCGTACTACTCAAAGGCCGTCGAATGGATTCAGAAGCCGTTGAACTCGATGGCGGCAAGGTTCGCGAGCTGATTGGCGTCCTTGGCGGCGGAGATGGGGTACGCGTGCTTGAAGTGCTCGAAAAAGAAGAGGGCGGTGGCGGTGTAATCGGCGCCATACGAGTGCGCAAGCGGCTCACATTCGCCCGCGAAGCCGCCCGCACCGCATTGACAATATCGTTACTGCCGTCTTCCAAGAATCGCTTCAGGCCCAATTTCGGCTTGGTGACAATACTCACCGCACCGGCGGCCAGCGCCTCCATCGTGACTTGCGCCCCTTCTTCAGTCAGCGACGAACAAATCACCACCGGCAAGGGGGTTTCGCTCATCAGCTTCTTCATGAAGGTGATGCCATCCATGCGCGGCATTTCGATGTCTAACACGATCACATCAGGCTGCTCGCGCTTCATATGATCCATCGCAAATAGCGGATCAGACGCACACGCAATCACTCGAATATCGGGTTCAGCGGCCAAACGCTGCCCTAAAACCTGCCGCACAACGGCAGAATCGTCCACAATCAGGACTTTAATTTCTTTCATGATCCAGCTCCTGCCGCAATACGGGCAAAGGACACATTGGTGATTTTATTTTCTCTGCTTTAGCAGACACCGATCCCGCAGACGTCGTGAGCGTATTCGCATTTTGGCGCGACCACACCGCACCGCTCCACACATCAAAAATAATTTGGCGGCTACTTTCGCCGCCGACCTCTTCTACAGCGATTTTCATCCCATTCTTTTGTAACTCTTCATGCACCGAGCGCAGGTTTTCAACCGAAATCGGGTGACTCATTTTGCCGGGGAACATCGTGCTGCCCCCAAATAATTTGACGACATACTGCTGCGGCAATGTCCCGCGCGCGCGCATTTCTTGGTAAAGCATCGCCAAGGCCTCATCAGCATAGCGACCGTCTAAGGCCACGCCTTGAGGGCGCTGACGGCGTGAGGGCATCATGATGTGGCACATCCCGCCTAAACGTTGTTGCGGATGCCAAAAAGTCACCGCCACACACGAGCCTAATAAAGTGCGAATGCGTGTACACGCATGACCGAAGTGCACGCCCCCCGGCTGCAAATACACGTCTTGACATTGTTCACACTGCGCACAAGGATCAAACATGAGGCGCTCCTTCTATCGGAAACGCAGCCGCCTCTGCCAATACCGCCAGCGCATCTTCCATCGAGCTTTCTGCCAACATGATCATCTCCTCTAGCGATAAAACGCTCCCTATATTGAGGATAATCACAAACCGCGTTTCTGCCCGAAACATTCCTTGAATAAAATCGGTACGGACTTTGGCACCAAAAGCAGGCGGCGGTTCAATTTGAGATGCTTTAAGCTCGACCACCTCGCTGACCGAATCCACCACAATCCCCACATCTTGGACACGGTCTTCGTGGCAAATCTCTAAAATCACAATACAAGTCCGACGCCCCACCTTAATGACTGGACGCTGAAAACGCGCTGCCAAATCAATCACGGGGACGACCGATCCCCGTAAATTCATCACGCCGCGAATAAAGTCAGGCATCAAAGGCACTTCGGTCAAAGGCTGGTATTCAATAATTTCTTTGATCGACAGAATATTGATTGCAAACATTTCTCCGCCGAGGAGAAAGGTCAAAAACTGCTCTAGAGTTTCGACCGGTGTGTGCACAGGCGCAGTTTTTTCTTTAAAGAATGCCATTCATGCCCCCGGCTTAAAAACGAATAAAGTGACGGTTATCCGCCTCACCAGTCGAGGGAGGCTCAGAGGTTGGGGCGCCTGAAATCGGCTTCAAAATAGGAGAAGGAGGCAACCACTTTTCAGGCCCACCCTCTATCCGCATCGGCGGGGAATCATGGCGCAGGTGAAAGGCAGAAGCGAGTCGCTGCAACTGATCGGCCTGCTCACTAATCACAAGCGATGTGGCCGCCAGCTCTTCAGCGGCGGCGGCATTTTGCTGTGTGCTTTGATTCAGCTGGTGCATGGCTTGGTTGACTTGCGTAATGCCTTGCGCTTGCTCACCGGCCGCCGCGGCAATTTCTTGAACAAGGGTCGCTGTCCGCGAAGCCCCCGGCACCATATCATCGAGCAAAGCCCCAGCCCGTGCCGCCATCTCGACGCTGCAACTCGCTAGTTCGCCAATTTCTTTGGCAGCCGCTTGGCTACGCTCGGCCAATTTGCGCACCTCTGCAGCAACGACTGCAAAGCCTTTGCCATGCTCTCCAGCGCGCGCGGCTTCAATCGTCGCATTCAGCGCCAGCAAATTAGTCTGATAAGCAATGTCATCAACAATGCCAATTTTGGCGGCAATTTGTTTCATCGCTTGCACCGTCTCGCGCACAGCCTCACCGCCTTGTGCCGCCCCCGCAGAAGCCGCATCCGCCATTCGCCCTGTCAACGCAGCATTTTCTGCGCTTTGCTGCACAGAGTGGCTCGATTTTTCTAGCGCAAAACTGACATCTTCAACACTGGCCGCTTGCTCGCAGCTCCCTTGGCTAATCGACTGCGCAGTTGAACTCATCTGCTCCGATGTCGAAGCCAATGCAGCGGAGGCACTACGCACCTCACCGACCATGCGATCAAGTTGCTCGACCATATTCTTGAGCGCTGCCATTAAGCGCCCAGCTTCGTCACCGGACTCAACCTGAATATCAACCGTCAAATCGCCCGAGGCAACCCGTTCGGCCACTAAGCTGGCCGCTTTCAAGGGCCGTGCCACCCAACGGCGCAAGGTCAGGAACAAAATCCCAATCAGCACCACGGCAATACTGAAACTCGCCGCCAGCGTAATAAACGCGATATAGCGACTATCTGCGGTAAATTCGTCGATATACGACCCCGAAGTGACCAACCAATTCCACGCGGGATAGGTTGCCAAGACGGTAATTTTTTCGCGGGGAGCGGTTTCTCCAAGCGTCGAATTCATCCAGAAATAACGGTACTCGCCAGACCCCATTTCAAGCATGCGGCGCACCACCTGCTCTACGCCAGTGCCTTGCTCGGTCAAGAGGTTTTTACCTTCAACCGCAGGATGAATAATCGCTTCGCCGTAGCTCGGCCCTGGGGCTGCATTGACGACTGAGACATAACCCGTTTTGCCAATATGAATGGCGCGAATTTTGTCTTTCAGCACCATCAGGCTTTCGGTGAAATCCGTCGCAACCGCTAAAGCACCAACCACCTCACCCTGACGATCGCGCAACACTCTGGCTTCAAGAAAAAGTGCTTTTTGGCTGGCGAGGTCAAGCTTGCCGACGAAGATTCGGCCTTCTGATAACGCCTCATAGATTGGACTGTCATGCGGTAAGTTCACCCCGACGCCCAGCAGGTTTGAACCTTCATTTTGAACCGTACTGGCGACCACTTTAAACTCGCCCCCCTCCCGCGCGAAGATCATGCCCTCCGCGCCTCCGGTGATTCTGCGAAAGCGCTCGACTGTCGCCTGATCGCCCGTCATCACATGACGACCGCTGCGGAGCACGCGCTTGCCATCTTGCGAATCCAGCGAAAAAGGATCGGGGTAATGGCTGAACAATGTCCAAATCAGGTGCGAAGTATCATTCTTCAGACTCTGGTCATAGGCGGAGATCAGATCAATAATGACTTGGTTTTGACGCCGAATCGCTTCTAACCCATTGCGCTCCAAAACGGCAGCCGTGTTCTGCGCCAAAAAGAGCGCAAGGCCGGTCAGCAAGATCGTAATCACGCCAAACTGGACCCACGCCAATCGTGTTGCGATCGAAAAATTGCGCCAATTGCGCTTCATAACACCTCTCCCAAACGGATATTCTGTGGCAGCGGTGCTTAACCACTTGTGTCGCGCCATCTCGGTTTAGGCTAAACGGAAAAATCCCATCAGACGCTGCAACAGTCCGACTTGTGCATTCATTTGCTCTGCCGTCGCGGCTAACTCTTCAGAGGCCGCTGCATTTTGTTGGGTGCTGCGACTCAACTGATTCATGGCCTGCGAGATTTGCGTCACACCGAGGGATTGCTCACCAGAAAGCGCCGCAATTTCTTGCACCAAATCAGCAGTGTGGCGAATGCTCGGCAGCATTTTATCAAGGAGGCCACCGGACTTTGCCGCCAACCCTAAACTCGTGTGCGCCAACTCGCCAATTTCACGTGCCGCAACCTGACTGCGCTCGGCAAGCTTACGCACTTCCGAGGCGACCACTGCGAAACCTTTGCCATGCTCGCCCGCACGGGCGGCCTCAATAGTGGCATTGAGCGCCAGCAAATTAGTCTGATAGGCAATATCGTCGACAATCCCAATGCGCGCAGTAATTTGTTTCATCGCGGCCACCATTTTCTGCACCGCCTCGCCGCCCTCCATCGCCGCATCTGAAGCCTCTTGCGCCATTTTGCCAGTCAATTCAGCATTTTCGGCATTGTGGCAAATCGACGCACTGGACTGCTCAAGCGCCGAACTCACTTCTTCGACACTGGCGGCCTCTTCGCTCGTGGACAAGCTAATCGACTGCGCGGCCATGCTCACATGCGCAGAAGCACCAATCAGCGCATCAGACGCCTGACGGATTTCAGCAATAACGGTCAGAATACGAGTCACCATGTCATTCATGGCGTTCAAAAGCGCCCCGATTTCGTCGCTACGGCTCGTGGTTAAATTCACCCTCAGGTCGCCTTGCGCGAGCGCGTTCAAAGCCTCAACCGCACGCGACAAGGGTTTGGTAATGCTCCGCGTCAGCAGAAAACCAATCACACACGCAAACAACAAGGCGCACATTTCGGTGCCCAGCACCACCAGTCGCGCCTGTGTATTGTGCTTGGCAACCCGAGCGCTCACCTCATCCATGCGGGCGTTTTGAAACGAAATCATTTGGTGAATGCTATCAATGGCGGCGTAATTCACAGACTGCACATCCCGCAACAGCAAATGGGCAGCCTCTTCGGGCCGCGTTTTAGCGACAGGAATCACCGCCTCTGCGGCAACAAAAAATTGCTCAGATAGGGTTGATACCCGTACAAATAAGCGGCGCGCTTCGTCATTGGACACGCCCTGACCTAAGACGCTTATATTGCCATGGACGCGCTGCTTCATCGTCTGAAATACCGCAATATATTCATCTTGTTGCGAGCGAGACTGCGTCAGCAACATGTTTCTGAGTGCAAGCGATGCCGCATTGATATCGTCAATAATTCGATTCGCCTGAATCGTTTTAGCCCAATAGCGCTGAGTCATCTCCTCCATCGCATCGCCTTGCGACTTCATGCTATTGAGCGCGATATAGCCCACCAGTGACATCAGAAACAAAAGAGCGCCAAACCCCAAACTCAAGCGCATGGCTATTTTCATGGATTTAAACATGCAAATTTTTTCCTTGAGGATGCGCAGGGCTGCCCAATTGACTCGCCTCCACACGAACCGACTGATCAATCAAGCCCGGAATATCCAAAATTAAGGCGACATGACCATTCCCTAAAATGGTCGAGCCTGCAATGCCTTTCAATGTCGAAAATACCCCAGATAAGGGCTTGATCACCGTCTGAAACCCGCCCTGAATGCGATCAACGAGCAAGCCCACTTGCTGTCCAGCGGTCTGCACCACGACAATACTTGGGCGATGCCCGTGCGGGCCTTGGATCGCAAAACGCTGACGTAAAGAAATACATGGCAAGACCGTTCCGCGCAGTTCAATGTGGTGCTGCGCACGCAAGGTTTCCTGCGCCTCCGGCGTCAATTCCAAACACTCCTGCACCATGTCGAGCGGAATCACAAAAACAGCATCCCCAATTTCGACTAAGAAACCATCAATAATTGCCAACGTTAAAGGCAGTCGAATTCGACACGCTGTCCCAATGCCGGGGGCGGACTCCAGCTGAATCGTGCCGCGTAACATGGTGATATTGCGCCGCACGACATCCATTCCGACGCCCCGCCCCGATAGGCGCGTAATTTTGGAGGCGGTCGAAAAGCCCGGCTCAAAAATTAAGCTATAAATTTCGCTGTCAGTGAGCACCTGACTTGGCGCGATGAGTTCAAGCTCCAGCGCTTTTTCGAGAATTTTATTGCGATCCAAACCGCCGCCATCATCCGCCACTTCAATGACAATATTGCCAGCGTCGTGCCACGCACTCAGCGACAAGCGCCCTGCTGCGGGTTTTCCGCGCGCAAGCCGCACCTCGGGCGCTTCAATGCCGTGGTCAATCGCATTTCGAACCAAGTGCATTAGTGGATCGGTCATTTTCTCGACGAGCGTTTTATCAAGCTCGGTGTCGGCACCTTGCACATCGAGCACGATATCTTTGCCCAACTCGCGCGAAACATCGCGGACAATGCGCCGAAAACGGCTAAAAGTGGCACCGATCGGCACCATGCGTAGCTGCAAGGCGCTGTCGCGTAACTGCTCAATCAGACGCAATAAACTCGCACTCGACTCTAACAATTCCGGCACCACGCGCTGATGGGCGATCAGGTCAATTCCCGCGCCGCGAATCACCAATTCCCCAACAAGATTGATCAGCTCGTCTAGTTTGCGGGCTTCGACGCGAACATAGTTCACCTCATTTACAGCCGAGGACGCTTGCTCCTGTTCCACCACAAAAGAAGAAGAGGTTTCAGCTTGCGATTGCCAGAAAAGATCAAGTTCAGACAACTCAGGTTCGGCCAATATGCCTTCTTCAGAAGGTGCTGCCACCGCGCGCACGGCGTGCGCAGCGATGGGTAATTCGCCATCGCACATGGCAAACTCGGCACCAGTCAGCGCACCGAGCCGCAACAAAACCGCACCTAAATCGCAGCCCGCTTCGTCTTGCTGTGCGAGTAACGCTTGATACTCTGCCAGCGGCGCATGCGGCGGCAATAAAACCAGCTCGCAATCATCGCGAACAAAATCAAACACCCCTTCGAGGGTTTCGCGGTCGCACTCACTACGCAGCGCCAGCTCAAATCCGAGATAGCACAGCTCGGGGTCCATTGATGCCCATTCGGGCAAACGATGCGTCAGCGTTTCTAATGCCTGAATTTCGCCTAACGTCGCCAAATAGCGCAAAAAAGACAAGGGATCCATGCCATTGCGCAAAACACTCTCGGAGAATCGAAGCGATAAATGCCAAAACGGATTTTGAACACCCAAATCCCCTTCCGACCACACTGGCGGCTCAGGGTCAGGTGCATCGGCTAGAAACGGTATCGTGCAGCGATCGACAATCGGTGGCGCGATTCCCAAGGCCTCATGCAGCAAGTGCGTCAGCGCCTCTCCGGCGGCCAACAGCACCTCGCTGGGTTCTGCTGATAGGGCAATGCCATCGAGTAACTGACGAATGTGGTCGCAGCAATCAATCAGCACCGCACAAAGGTATGCGTCGAGCGTCATCCGCTCGCTACGGACGCGGTCTAAAAGGCTTTCGATATCGTGGGTAAACTCCACGACATCATCAAACCCAAATAAGCCAGCAGAACCTTTAATCGTATGTGCGGCCCGAAAGATGCCATGAATATGCGCCTCGACCGCCTCGCCACTTTCGATGGCAAGCAGGCTATGTTCCATTTCCGCTAAAAGATCGCGGGATTCCACTAAGAAAGTCTGCTGCGCCGCTTCTAAATTCATGCAGCGGCCTCGGAAAATAACGCCTCTGTGAGCCGCATGAACTGCAATAGCTCATGCACAGCGTCGCTGGCGCGGATGATCTGGAAAGGCTGTCCAATGCGCTGTGCTTCACGCTGTCCCAGCAGCAAAAGCTGCACACCCGCAGAATCCATCTCGGTGACTGCACTTAAATCGAGTGCAATCGGCTGCCTAGACTGAAGCGCCTGCTGCAATAGCGCCTTGGTCTCTTGTGCGGTATAGATATTGAACTCCCCACGAATACACCATGGTTCAGGGAGGGAAGTTGTCATCTCGGCCTCACTCACGCCATTACATCCTTTAAAACGGCAAAACCAATTTGCCCACTGCGGCTAACATCTGCGAAGGCTGAAAAGGTTTGAGCATCCATGCCTTTACGCCCATCGCCATGCCTTCTTCAATCATATTGGCCTGATCTTCAGTCGTTAACATGATGATCGGCATAAAACGATACCTCGGCAATTGCTTGACTGCCCGCACTAAACCTAGGCCATCTAGGTTAGGCATATGAACATCACTAATGATCAAGTGCACTTTGCGGCCGTCCAGATAGCGCAACGCCGCTTCACCATCTTCGGCCTCAATGACCTCGTAGCCCGCGCCGGTGAGCGCCATCGTCACCACCATACGCAACGAAGCAGAGTCATCCACGACCAATATGGTCTTACTCATATAAACTCAATCTCCACCAAAATACAATTCACACATCATCAAGGCAATACGATTCGCCGCCCACATACCAAAAATAGGGGACGGTGAAGCGCAAAAAAACGCACACTTATAAACGAAAACAAGAGCCGGTATTCAGACGAAACACCGAACGCGCACTATGTTGAGACAATTCCATCATCACCGCTTCGCCACCATTGGGCTTGAGATGAGAAATATGCACGTCAACCGACTCAGGCAATAAAGGAAGATCACGCGCCAAGGTTTCGGGCGTGTAGTGATGCGCAGCCACGGCAATCGCAGCTTCGCTATCGGAGAAAGCGCACTCGACAATTAAATGATCAAGGCGCGGCAATTCAGATAAGGCCTGCCAAAAGACCGGCGAAGGCCCCGTATCCCCACTAAACGCAAGCGTGGTGCCACTGGCAGCCGCCACGGCATAGCCAACCGCCGGAATGCAGTGCGTAACGGGCAACACATGCAAAGTGCCGCCATCCGCCAAGGGGAAGGTATCGCCCACCGCGATCGGCTCAAAAACCAGCCACGGAGCGGCGGCCGTTGGGATTTTGCGGAAGTCGGGCCAGATCACATTATTAAAAATATGATCGGATAGGGCTTGCAGGGTTTCGGGTAAGGCACGGATACACAAAGGCTGATGGCGGAGCGAACCCACGGAATCAATCATCAAAGGTAAGCACGCAATATGGTCGAGGTGCGAGTGTGTGAGATAGACCACATCCACCGCCGCCAACTCGGGCAAGGTCAGCGAATCCACACCGGTTCCGGCGTCAATGAGCACCTTGGCACCGACCTTGAGTGAAGTCGTTGCCAAGCCGCCGCCAATCCCACCACTACACCCCAAAACCGTGATATCCATCCCGCCTACCTACCCTCATATTTTCTATGCCGACGGGAGAGTAACGCGCTATGTCGCTTTATCCAAGAGCAGATTGATATCAGCCAACACCGCTGGCGACAAATCCCCCGTCAAGGCGGCTAATTTTAAACGCGCCTGTAGGTAATCATAGCGAGATTGCGCCAAATCGCGACGCGCTTGTTGATAGCGCTG
>CAZWRK010000012.1:0-30294 GCA_964635875.1 uncultured Aquaspirillum sp. | reverse complement strand
GGAATCACCACCTCGGCGGCAATCGTGCGCGATTCGCCAATCGTGTCGTTGGCATTGCCGCCCAAACGGTAATTGGTCGCGTCACGGCCAAAATTCGCCTTGAGCTGCACCGTCGGCAAATGCCCTGCACGTGCCACCTCGACATCTTTTTTCGCAATCAACCATTGCTTATGCGCCGCCAACAATTCGGGGTTTGCCTCCGCAGCGCGGGCCAGCCAGTGCGCAACGTCAGCCGGTTGCGGCAAACTCAATGGCAGCTTAGGCTTGAGCCGATCCAGCTTTTCGGGGCTGCGGTCGGTCAGGCTTTCAAAGGCATTACGCTTAACGGTCAGATCATTTTCGGCGGCGATTTCGGTCGCAACCGCACCATCAAAATTAGCCTGCGCTTCGTAGGTGTCAACAATAGTCGCCGTCCCAACATCAAACGCCGCCTTCGCCTGCGCCAGCTGTCGTGCAAACGCCTCTTTGGCCGCCCGCGTAAAACTCAATGCGTCCTCGGCCAACAACACATCGAAATACGCTTTCGCCACGCGCAAAATCAGGTCTTGTTCCGCACCGCGGTATTGATCTTCCGCAATCAGCGAACGTTGCCGCCCGATTTCTAAATTGGCAAATTTCGCCCAGTCAAACACGGTTTGCGTGACCGACACCCCGTAGCTTTTACGGTCGTTATCGCCTTCGGACGCGGTCGAACCCATCGCTCGCCGCACTAACGTATTGTCGGTGCGGGTATAAGACGCACTCGCGCCGACTTGCGGCAGCAACGGCGCCAGCCCTTGCCAGCGTTTTTCGCTTCCAGCCTCGCGGGAAAAACCCGCAGCGGCAAAGGTCGCATCATGCGCCCGCGCCGCCGCTAAGGCCTCGACCAAATTCACCGCATAAGCGGGGGCTGCACACGCTAAACCCACCGCCCCCATCACAAGAAATTTACGCATACGATTGTCCATTATTCTTTCATTTGGCCGCGAGATCGGGGCGGCGCACTTTAAACCATTGCGCGTATAACGCCGGTAAAAACAGCAAAGTCAACACCGTCGCCACCAGCAAGCCGCCCATAATGGCGACAGCCATCGGCCCCCAGAAGGTGCTACGGGTCAGCGGTACCATCGCCAAAATTGCCGCCGCGGCAGTCAACATAATCGGCCGGAAACGTCGCACAGTCGAACCGACGACAGCTTCAAAACGATCAATCCCTTCTTTGATGTCATGCTCGATCTGATCCACCAAGATCACCGAATTACGCATAATCATCCCCGCCAAGGCAATCACCCCGAGCATCGCCACAAAACCAAATGGCGCATTAAACAGAATCAGCGTCAACGTCACCCCGATCATGCCCAGCGGTGCGGTCAGTAATACCAAGACCGTTCTTTGGAAGCTCTGCAACTGCAACATCAGCAAGGTAATCACCACCACCAACATCAAAGGCTGCACCGCCACAATCGCCGTTTGCGATTTTTGGCTGGCCTCCAACGAGCCGCCCAATTCGATGCGATAGCCCGGCGGTAAGGTCTTTTCAAGCGCCTGCATCGCGGGCCATAAGGCAATCGAAATATCCGAAGCCTGCACACCATCGGCGGCATCGGCACGAACGGTAATCGTCGGCAAGCGGTTGCGATGCCAGATAATACTTTCTTCAGGCTGATATTCCACCCGCGCCAGCTGTGCCACCGGCACAAAGCGCCCGCTTTGAGTTTGGATCATCAAATCAGGCAGGCGCTCAATCGCTGCGCTTTCGGTGCGATCCAGACGCGCCACCACTTCGATCGAGCGATCATTCTCGCGGTAAGTGGTGATCGGCGCACCCGAAATCAACATTTGCAATTGCCGTGACAGGCTTTGCGTCGAGACGCCCAGCGCCCGCGCACGATCTTGGTCAAACACCAATTTCATGGCTTTGACGTTTTCGCCCCAATCAATATTGACGTGACGGGTGCGCGGATCTTGGCGCATTAGGGTTTCCATTTTCGCCGCAACTTGGCGCAACCCCGCTACATCGTTGCCCATCACACGGAACTGCACCGGATAACCGACCGGCGGGCCATTTTCCAAACGTGTCACCCGACCCCGGACCATCGGAAAATCTTTTTCAAACAAGGTGCGCACCTTGTTAAACACCCCTTCGCGGACTTTTTCATCCTTGGTCATAATCATCAGCTGAGCATAATTTAGGTGCTGTTGCTGTTGATCCAACGACAGATAAAAACGCGGACTGCCGCCCCCGATGTAGCTTGTCACCGACACAATCCGGTCATCGCCCACCAAACGCGCTTCGAGCGCTTTCACTTCGCGCTCGGTCGCTTCAAACGACGCGCCCTGTGGCAACCACATATCGACCAAAACTTCGACTCGACTGGAGGCGGGGAAAAATTGTTGCTGCACAAACAACTTAAACGCGACCAAGGACAAGATAAAAGTACCAAAGGTCAGGGCAATCACGGTTTTACGATGATCGAGCGCCCATTCCACTGTGCGCCGGAATTTCACATAAAACGGCTTGTGATACACCGCATCATGTTCGCCGTGATCCAGCTTGTTTTCTTTCAGCAGCTTGTAGCCAAGGAAGGGCGTAAACAACACCGCCACCACCCACGACAACACCAAGGCAATGCCCACCACCGCAAACAAACTAAAGGTGTATTCGCCCGCATTGGATTTCGCCATCCCGACCGGCAAGAAGGTCGCCGCCGTGATCAAGGTGCCTGTGAGCATCGGCAACGCCGTTGAGCTATAGGCAAACGTCGCCGCCCGAAACCGGTTCCAGCCCTGCTCCAGCTTCAGCGACATCATTTCGACCGCGATAATCGCATCATCGACCAACAAACCCAGCGCAATAATCAGCGAGCCGAGCGAAATCCGCTGCAATTCAATCCCGAAAAACCACATCGCCAAAAACGTCATCGCCAGCACCAGCGGAATCGACAACACCACCACGACGCCCGTTTTTAACCCCAAGCTAATCAAGCTCACCGCCAAGACAATTACCACCGCTTCAATCAGCGAGCGCATAAACTCATCGACCGAGCTTTTGACCACTTTCGGCTGATCGGACACCGCACTGACTTCGATGCCGACCGGCAAGGTGGCGCGGATTTTGTCCATTTGCGCATTCAGGCTGCGGCCCAAACGAATCACATCGCCGCCTTTTTTCATCGACACCGACAGGCCGATCACCTCTTTGCCGTCGTGGCGCATTTTGAATTGCGCCGGATGCACAAACGCCCGCTCGACGGTAGCAATATCACCCAACGTCAGGCTGCGACCGGCCGCGCGCAAAGGCGTTGCCCGCACGGCATCAAGCGAATCAAACGGCCCCGAAACCCGTACAAAAACCCGCTCGGTCGATGTTTCAAACGTACCGGCGGCCTCCATGCCATTTTGCGTTTGCAGGGTTTGCCACACGCTTTGGACATCCAAACCAAGGTTGGCGAGTTTGGCGGTATCGAGCTGAACATAGATTTTTTCGGGCTGTTCACCGACCAACTCGACCTTGGCGACATCGGGTACGCGCATCACTTCTTGGCGGGCATATTCGACATAGCGGCGGAGGTCTTCATAACTAAAGCCATCGGCACTAAACGCATAAATATTGCCGAAGGTGTCGCCAAATTCATCGTTAAAGAACGGCCCGCGAATATCGGCGGGTAAGCGGCCTTCGGCTTTGAGATCGCCGATTTTTTTACGCACCCGATACCAGACATCGGTCACTTCTTTGGCGCGCAAGGCTTCATCTAGGCTAATCACCAATTGGCTTTCACCCGCTTTGGTGAAGCTTTTGACGTATTCAATCTCGGCAATTTCTTGAAGCTTTTTCTCGATCGGATCGGTCACTTGGCGTTCGAGTTCGGTGCTACTCGCCCCCGGCCAATTGACCTTGACCACCATCGCCTTAAAGGTGAACTCGGGGTCTTCTTTTTGGCCGAGCTGCATATAGGCCCAGATCCCCGCGAGGGTAAACATCACCATCAGATATTGGATGAGGGCCGGATGGCGAAGCGCCCATTCGGATAAGTTAAAACGCGGAGCGCTCATGGTTTCTCCTGCGTCGGGGCGGCCAAGGCCGCTTGACCGGCCGTCGGTTGTGGATTCAAGCGCAAGACTTTTTGGCCTTCATGCAATAAATGCACACCGGCGGTGACGACTTCATCACCGGCGTTGAGGCCCGAAACCTGAATGGTGTCGGCATTAATTTGGCCGAGCGTGACCGGCTTTTTGTGAACGGTGAGGGTTTTGTCTTCCAGCACCCACACCGAATGGGCTTTGTCGGTATCGAGAATCGCGGTCAGTGGCAACGTCCATGCGTGGGCAGAAGCGGCTTCAACCGGCCGCAAAAGGCGCGCACTCATGCCCAAGCGCACTGCATCATCCGCTTGCTCGATCGCGACACGGGCGGCATAGGTGCGGGTCACGGGATCGGCCTCGGGGGAGAGTTCGCGCAACCGACCCACATACTCACGCTGCCCTGCCCACAACTGCACCCGCAGTTGTTTGGCGTCGAGTAAAGCTTGGCGCTCGCCTTCAGGAATATTGACGGCGATTTCACGCGCACTCGGCACCGCTACCTTTGCCACCACTTGCCCAGCCGCCAATACTTGCCCGACTTCGAGACTGATTTGTGTGACCACGCCGTCATGTGGGCTGCGCAACACCGCATCTTCCCGCCGGTTGCCGCTCACGCCCAGATCCGCTTGCGCTTGACGGACTTTCTCGCGCGCCACATTGACGCCATTGGCGCGGCGATCAAAATCGGCTTGGCTGATAAATTGTTGTTCCAACAGGCCGCGATAGCGCACTAAGTCGGTTTGCTGTTGCTGCAGGTCTGATTGTGCCGCCGCCAATTGCGCCTGTTTCGCGCTCAGTTCCAAGGAAAAGTCTTGCGGATCTAGGCGCGCCAAGGCTTGACCGGTTTTGACCACCGTACCGGCTTGCACCAAGCGTTCAACAACCCGCCCCCCGACTTTAAAGCCGAGCGGACTTTCTAAGCGGGAACGAATCTCCCCCGCGTATTCACGCATAGCTTGTGTTTGTTGCGTTTTCAGGGTTTGGGTGCGCACCGGCCGAATATCAGCATCGGGAACGGGCGCGGGTTTGCATGCAGCAAGAAGCGCCACGATCGCTGCGGCAAGAGGTAAATAACGAGACTTCACGCGGGGCTCCTAGGGGCATCAGATTCTAAATGTGGCTCGACCAATAGACCGTTCAGTAGAAGGTCAATCATGTGGGCAAAGTATTGGCGGCTATCGTTTTTTGCGGATTCAAAGTTGGCAAAAGAGTGCTGCCAAATCATCTGCATGATGATCGGGGCAACCAGCACTTCAACGGTGTCATCGACCGGTACGGGGCGGAATTCCCCACGCGCAATGCCGCGCTGAATCACCGAGCTTAATAAACGTCGCGCTCGCAAAATGACTTCTTCAAAGTAGAACTGCGCCAAGTCGGGAAAGTTGCTGACTTCGCAAATCATGAGCTTGGGTAAACCAGAGAACTGCGGGTTTTCTGCCGCTTCTTGCCAACGGTCGAGGAGGCGTAACAGCAGAACGCGCGCCGAGAGTTGGTCGTCGGTCGCAATCGCTTCAAGTTCGACGACTTTGCTGACGAGCACCGTGCGCACGACGGCTTTGAGCAATTCTTCTTTGTTGGTGTAGTACAGGTACAGCGTGCCTTTGGTGACACCGGCTTCGCGGGCGATGTCTTCCATTTTGGTGGCCGCAAAGCCGCGCCGAATAAAACAACAGGCAGCGGCATCGAGGATTTCTTCGGGGCGCGCTTGTTTACGTCGCGAAAAATGGGAACGAATAGGACAAATCATGCTGTAAATGAACCGATGTTCAGTAATTTGCAGATTCTAGTCAGTCTGTAAATTCATGACAAGGAATAAATGAACCATCGTTCAGCAAGTCATCAAAACATCACCGTATTCGAGGATTTTCTCGCGCTAAACTCTCCATCCTGAACCATTTCATCGTTACAATGACGCGCACTCCGGCCTGTGCGCCCCTCAAGAAGAAAAAGGAACTGCCATGAGCATTGATTCACTGCAAAAAGCGGGCATTCTCGCGGAAGCCCTGCCCTATATTCGCCGCTTTACCGGCAAAACCATCGTGATCAAATACGGCGGCAACGCCATGACCGACGAGGCTCTGAAAGCGGGCTTTGCCCAAGATGTGGTGATGCTCAAATTGGTCGGTCTGAACCCCGTGGTCGTGCATGGCGGCGGCCCGCAAATCAATGAGATGCTGGAAAAAATCGGCAAGCAAGGCGAATTTATTCAGGGCATGCGCGTCACCGATCCAGAAACCATGAGCGTGGTCGAAATGGTTCTGGGCGGCTTGGTGAATAAAGAAATCGTCAGCTTGATCAATCAAGCCGGTGGCAAAGCCGTGGGGATGACCGGTAAAGATGGCGCGATGATCCGCGCTAAAAAAATGTTCCTGAATTCGGGCGATGAAGTGATTGATATTGGCCAAGTCGGCGAAATCGAACATATCGACCCATCTTTAGTATCGCTGCTCGACACCCAAGATTTTATTCCGGTGATTGCACCGATCGGCGTGGGAAGCGATGGCTCGGCTTACAATATCAATGCCGACGTGGTCGCAGGCAAACTCGCCGAAACATTGAACGCCGAAAAACTGATTCTGATGACCAACACCCCCGGTGTCTTGGACAAGAACGGCAACTTGTTGACCGGCCTCAGCGCCAGCCAAGTCGATGCGCTGTTTGCAGATGGCACGATTTCGGGCGGCATGTTGCCAAAAATCAGCTCCGCACTGGATGCGGCAAAAAGCGGCGTGAAATCGGTGCACATTATTGATGGCCGTGTTTTACATGCGCTGTTGTTAGAAATTCTGACCGATGCGGGTGTCGGTACGATGATTCGTGCGTCGTAACGCAACGCAGAATGACGCTCAATAGCGCCCGCCTGTGCGGGCGTTTTCATTTTGAAAGACGACAAACGATGACTCACGAGCCGATTTGGATTTTTGACCTTGATAACACCTTGCACAATGCGTCGGCAGGGATTTTTCCGCACATCAATCGGGCGATGACGCGCTACATCATGACGCATCTGGCGGTGGATGAAACACAGGCCCACGCGCTCCGCCAAGACTATTGGCACCGCTATGGCGCAACGCTCAAAGGCCTAGTGCGGCATCATGGCATTCGTGCTGAACATTTTTTGACCGAGACGCACGCATTAGAACACCTGCTGCCGCTGATCCAAGCTGAAGCCCAGCTGGGCGCGGTACTGAAACAATTGCCGGGCCGCAAAATCGTGCTCTCCAATGGCCCACTGCATTACGTGCACGGGGTGCTGAAACAACTGAACATTCACACGCACTTTTGTCATGTGCTGGGAATCGAATCGGTACAGTTCCGGCCCAAGCCGCACCACCATCCATTCCGCCAAGCGTTAGCCGTTCTGAAAGTGCGTCCAGAGCGCTGCATCATGGTAGAAGACTGTCTGAAGAACCTCAAAACCGCAAAACGACTCGGGATGCGCACGGTTTGGTTGAGTCGCGAAACGCGCCGCCCTGCCCATGTCGATGATCGGGTGCGAAACATTCGAGCGCTGCTCAAATTGTGCAACTAATCGACAAAATCCCAATTGTCGCGAGAAGAGGGCGGTGGAAATAAACTCTGCCACACCCCGCAGAGACTGCATGCCATCGCCGCCCATGACCATACTTGTGAACTGATGTCGGCGAGGGCGTGCATATTTAACAAATGCCCATACGACCAGCGAAAGATATCTAAGAGTTCAAGCGTGTCGGCTGCAGTGAGCGGCCATTGACTGCTGAGGTAATTAGTCGCGGTAAAACCGACCACACTCCCAATCAACAGAGCGACACGCGGCAGACGCAATAAGACCGGTAAAGCGGCTAAACCCACCCCTAAGCCAATCAGCACCCGAAGGTTAATCCACTCGAAAAATGCCATCGGTTTTAAGAATAAACCCGCCACCCCCATTTTCAGCAAAATCGCAGCCGCCAAGAAAAACACGACACAACGCAAGCGTTCATAGGTGGTCGTACTACAGGCCAAAACAAAACAGAGCGTCGCGGTGAGGTTGCACATCGCCCCCCCAGCTTCAACTAAAAAGAGAAACAACGCAGGGTCGGCAATTGGTGATAAGAATGGCTGTGGAAGGCCTCGCGGCATGGTGACAATGCCAAAAAAAGGCGTTGAGGGATCAATCTGGGTCAGGAACCAGAGCACAATCAGCATCAAGCTATAGTCGGTCACCCAACCAAGACAAAAATGCCGATCACGCCAACGCTTAGCCCAACGACCAAACGCCAGAGCCCACGGGTTGAGCGCCAGAAAAGCGCCAATGGCCGCGCCCAATGTGTTGCAAATGAGGTCTAAATTTGAGGCAATGCGATTGGGCAAATAAAGCTGAATCAACTCCATGGATAAGCTGGTCAGCCCCGCCAGAAGCACTGCGCAGACCCCGCCCCATCGACGTGGCACCAGTGCCAAAGCGAAGCCATAGGGCATGTACGCCAAGATATTGACCGCGTTATCAAAAGCAATGTTGTAGTACGGGAGCGGGTAAAACAGAAAGTCAAACAGCGGTTCACCGCTATCCGTCCAACCCGAAAAGGGATACAAGCTGACCACGGCAATAATGCCAAGCCATTGCACAGCAAAGTAAAGCGGCACCCGAGAGTGCGGGCGCCGCTTTGAAACGAGGGAGAGGGCAGCCAAAGGGCGGCGTCGAATTCGATTCCACATGCACGCAAGCTTACCTCAGCCTCAGGCAGGCAGCTAGGCTAGCCACCTCAGCACTTTATTTAATGTCTCGGGTGCAGCGGTCATGCTCTAGATCGGTCAGAAGCTTCATGATCTCATCCGAGGCCGTTTCCATTTTGAGCAACGCAGCGCGCCCTTCCGTAAAGTTTCCTGCATTTAGTGCAGCAATCGCATCTTTGCCAAATTGATGAACACGCGCGTGCGGCTGTTCAATTTTGGCGTAAATCGGGTTGCCCCGACACTCATGGAATCCGCGCCCTTCGTAATACCATTTCCCCAAACGACAGCCGGTATGATCAGACAAAGATTCGGGCTTGATATCGTTGTAGCCAATAAACGCTTTATAGACATCCAGCTTGAAGACGATATGGTCGAGTTTGACGATTTCCATAAAACTCATATTCGATGCGTGCGAGATAGTTGAAGCCATCCGGTCACTCACATCAACTAAGGTATGAATTTCAGAGGCGGTTTCTTGACCTGCTGCCTGATAAGCACGCGCTTGCTCCGCCGATTGCTCGACCTGTGATTTAGCATCCAGCGCGCCAGTCTGAATCACCCCCACAAGGGTCGAAATTTCATTGGTTGCTTGAGAGGTACGTTCGGCAAGCTTGCGTACTTCATCCGCCACCACCGCAAAACCACGTCCTTGCTCACCTGCACGTGCCGCTTCAATCGCAGCATTTAAAGCAAGTAGGTTGGTTTGATCGGCAATATCTTTAATTAACTGAACAAATTGGCTAATTTTGGACGTATTTTCGTTCAAACCGTCCATCGAAGACGCCGTGCGCTCTTGCGCCACGACCAACTCATCAAAGCTGCGAATAATCGTTCCAAGCGCCTCACGACTTTGATGCAGGGTCGTCACAGCACCACAGGCCGTATCAAATTCGGATTCAAGCTCTTCCGACAGCAGCGCAAATGAAGCTCGAATACCGGCAAGGCTGTCACAAAACTGGCCAAATGGGTCAATGAACGACTGACGCCGACCTGTACGCGCCTTGAAATCTTCAATTTCGGCTTGCTGACTCGACGCTTGACTGCGCAGTCCATCTAGCTCTCTAGCCAAGTCTTGGCGCTCACGATCTAATATCGTCAAACGATCTTCAAGTTCACGCACTTTCGCTTTTTGACCAAAAAACATAGACAACCTTTGCATATGACATAAAATTTATAGGACGATGCTATTTTAATGCAATTTATTTCATGAAAGCTTAACAGCTTAAATAAAAAAACGGCCCCCTATTATTATAGGAGAGCCGTTTAATGCTTGTCGTGCAGAGGCTTAAAGTTCTAAGTCTGATTAGAACTTCATACCAACGCCAACACCATAAACCCACGGATCAATTCCGAGGTTACCGACGTTTGCGCCATTCAATTTAACATCGGTGTCGATCCAGATTTTTTTCACGTCAAGGTTCAAGAAGACGTTTTTGGTCAGACCGATATCCACACCGGCTTGCAGCGCAGCGCCGAAGCTGTTGTCAACGTCGAGCTTAGAGCCACCCAGTTTCAGGTCGTTGTCGTAGAACATGGTGTAGTTCAAGCCAGCACCGACGTAAGGACGCACTTGGCCTTCAGGGTTGAAGTGCCATTGCAATGTCAGGGTCGGAGGCAGGTGGCTGATTTTGCCCAAGCTTGCGCCGTTGGATTTCAGCTCGTGGCGAGCAGTACCCAAGATCAATTCGGCAGCCAAGTTTTTGGAGAAGAAGTAAGTGAAGTCCAGCTCAGGAACGATTTCGTTCGACAGAGAAGGGTTCAGCGTTGCAACAGTGTTGGTCGAGCTTACGTCAGGGTTCACGCTTACAGCACGCAAGCGAACCAAGATGTCGCCAGCATCAGCCATCACAGCAGGAGCGGCGAAAGAAGCGCCAACCAAAAGGGCAATAGCCAGTTTTTTCATTTTGTGTTCTCCAAGAACCACGGTTTTGAATTGCCACTGCCGCTTTGCACCACCAAAGCCGCAGTGTTGTTTTATTGGCAGCCACTTTATCCGCTTGTCACAAACGAATAAATGGAACTGTGGTAAAAATGCCGCGACATACGCAATATTTATGATTTAGATCAAATTTGAGCCCGACAAGTGCGGCAGATTGACAACACATTGCCACACCGCTATAGCTTCTCGCCTATCTATTTCGTGAAAGTTTTTGCCCCATGCAATACCGCGACCTTCGAGATTTTATCACCCAGCTTGAGCAACAAAATGAGCTCAAACGCATCGCCCAGCCCATTTCACCCCACCTTGAAATGACCGAAATTGGCGATCGCGTCCTCAAAGCGGGTGGCCCTGCGCTGTTGTTCGAGACCCCTCAACACGGTGATCAACGCTATGCCATTCCCGTTCTTGCCAACCTATTTGGCACCCCCAAACGAGTCGCGATGGGCATGGGCGCAAGCGATGTCATGGCGCTGCGCGAAATCGGCAAAACACTGGCCTATCTGAAAGAGCCGGAGCCACCCAAAGGCTTCAAAGACGCATGGGACAAGCTTCCGATGCTCAAACAAGTGCTGTCGATGGCACCGAAAGAAGTCAAAAAAGCCCCATGTCAGCAGATTGTTTGGGAAGGCGCTGACGTCGATTTGGCGCGGCTGCCGATCCAACATTGCTGGCCGGGCGATGTCGCACCGTTGATCACATGGGGTTTGACCGTCACCCGTGGCCCCAACAAAAAACGCCAAAACCTCGGTATTTATCGCCAACAAGTCATTGGCCGCAACCGTGTCATCATGCGCTGGCTGGCACACCGCGGCGGCGCACTCGATTACCGCGAATTCCGTGCCGCCAACCCTGATAAGCCCTATCCGGTCGCGGTGGTGCTGGGCTGCGATCCTGCGACAATTCTCGGCGCGGTGACGCCGGTGCCGGATACGCTGTCCGAATACCAGTTTGCCGGACTTTTGCGCGGCAGCCGCACCGAGTTGGTGAAATGCATCGGCTCCGATCTGCAAGTCCCTGCCAGCGCCGAAATCGTGCTCGAAGGTCACATCCACCCCAACGACATGGCGATGGAAGGCCCCTACGGCGACCACACCGGCTACTACAACGAGCAGGACTGGTTTCCGGTGTTCACCGTCGACCGCATCACCATGCGCGAGAACCCGATCTACCACAGCACCTACACCGGCAAGCCACCCGATGAACCGGCGATTTTAGGGGTCGCACTCAACGAAGTCTTCGTGCCGATTTTGCAAAAACAGTTCCCTGAAATTGTCGATTTTTATCTGCCGCCGGAAGGCTGCAGCTATCGCATGGCCGTAGTGTCGATCAAGAAGCAATACCCCGGCCACGCCAAGCGCGTGATGATGGGCTGCTGGAGTTTCCTGCGCCAATTCATGTACACCAAATTCATCGTGGTGGTCGACGACGACATCAATACCCGTGACTGGAAAGAAGTGATCTGGGCGATTACCACCCGCATGGACCCGGTACGCGACACGACTCTGATCGAACACACGCCGATTGATTATCTCGATTTTGCCAGTCCGGTTTCAGGCTTGGGCGGCAAAATGGGGCTGGACGCCACCAACAAAATGCCGGGGGAAACAAACCGCGAGTGGGGGACGCCGATCGTGATGGATGCCACCACGCAGGCCCGCATCGACGACCTATGGTCATCCCTCGGCCTTTAGCCTCTCAGGACAATGACTCATGCCTTTTTACACACAAGAATGGAATCGGTCGCTGTTTATTGCGGCGGCCCTCACTGCCGCGCTTGCAGTTGGACTCGGCGCATTTGGGGCGCATGCCCTGCGCGACACCCTAACCGCCAGCCAGCTAGCCAATTGGCACACGGCGGTCAGCTATCAGTTATGGCATGCGCTAGCGGCCGTGACCTTCGCCAGTCTGGACACCCGAAAAGTCGGGCACAGCGGCTGGGCTTTACTGATCGGGGCGTTGCTGTTTTCGGGCAGCATTTACGCCCTCTGCTTGGGCGCGGCACGGCCCATCGCCTATATCACGCCCATCGGTGGAACTTTAATGCTTACGGGCTGGTTACGCGCAGCTTGGCTTGCTTTCCGCACCCGAAACTGAACACCGCGAGGGCGATGCGTATGACGCGCAGGCTGCCGATGCCGCAATGGCCGACCGGCGGCCAGCAATGCGCCTGCCGGTGCCGTTGAACAGACCAGAGGCGGATCCCCACCCAAGCTCTCGCACAAGCTGCGCAATGAAACGCTCACCTCACGCATCGCTTGGCGGGCCGCCGCGCCAACCGGTGTTAAGCGCCGATCGCCAATAAACACCGGCTGTGGCCGAGCCGCCCGTGCGGACTCTTCGCGCAGCGTCGTACAGGCCAGCCACGGAGAACGCTCCACCGTCACTTCAACAACCGTGGTGGCGGATGCGGGCGGTGGGGAAGGCGCGACGAACAGCGGTGCAACAGGAGCCACCGCGGCCACACTGTCTTCATCCTCCCAAATCAACGAGGTTCCTTGTACCAGAGCAGCTGTCGGATCAGAACGCTCTGCGGGCGGTGCAGCCGAAAGTACGCCATCCTCTCCGACCTCGCCATGGCGCTGCGCATCCATCGCATGCAGACGCTGGCTGGCATGGAGCTGTTCAGCCTCGCTGACTTGACCCGCAACTCGCCCCTCAAGCGTCCAACGTTCGCCACCGGCTCGCACGGCTTTCAGGTAGCGCGCCCGAGAGCAATGCAATTGAATCGCCCGCTGTAAAACTGCCGGATCAAACTCTGGCAATGCCGCAACTAATGCCGCATGAATGCCGACCGCTAAAGGGCGAAACTCTCGAAACACCATAAAGCGTTCAGGTAATAAGGTTTCAGCACGGCGAATTTGTTCGCGCTTTGGCAAACGCGCCAACGAAGCGGCCCACGCTTGCCGCAATGCCGAATCGGCTGGCTGGCTCATTGAGTGTGTCCCATGATGACCGCTCGCCGCAGCCGGCGAGTCGGAAGATTAAACAGAGGCGGGTAATAAACGCTGTGCGGTGTGTGCGTTTTCGGCCTTGAGGCGCGTCACAAAAGCCTCGAATTCAATGCCAAATTCGGTTTCAAGGGTTTGTGCACGCTCGGTCAAGGTGTCCCAACGCAACGTGGTTTGCGATACCGGCAGCTTCAATGCAATCACTGCAATATTGCCGTGGGTCGAGGCGGGCAACGCAAACGCCCAGCCATCAAAGACCTGTTGCACCACCGCCAATTGCCGCGCAAAACGCGGATCGCTGCCCCACAAATTCAGCACCAACGCCCCGCCTGCTTTGAGTGCCTGTTGGCAATCGTGCAAAAAAGGCTCCGAAACGGTGTCTTGAACGATTTCAAAACCATCAAACGCATCGACCAAAATCATCGAATACTGCGCTTCGGTCGTCGCCATAAATTCGATGCCATCACCGGCGATAATACGCAGACGGTCGCTATCTTCAGGCACTTGAAACATCGACCGCGCCACTGCAATCACTTGCGGATGCAGCTCGACGACGGTGTTATCGGTTTCGGGCAAACGATGGTGACAAAAGCGCAGCATCGACCCGCCGCCCAATCCAATGTGCAAAATATTATCGGGCTGCGCAACAAACAGCAGCCCGCCCATCATGGCGCGGGTGTACGACAGCATCAACGCAGAAGGATCGTCTAAGTTCATCTCGCTTTGGACGGTGTCCGAACCCAATAGCAGAGCGCGAGAATCGCCCGTTTCCATGATGTCGATTTCGGGCAAACCGCTGCGTACTCGTCGTGTGCTCGGTTTACGCATGACCAGAATCTTTCGGGCGGGAATCTAAAATGCTGAACACTTTGCGAGTCACGGCCTCGCCGTCTTCATCGACGGGGGTCGGATCTTTAAACTCTTCTTTGTCAAAAGCGGTATCGCCGCCGCCCTCGGGCAGGGTACCGGTTTGCAAATCGGCAAAGCCAAATAAATCGGTATCGGCCAAATGCGAAGGCACCACATTTTGCATTGCACGGAACATGCTTTCGATCCGACCGGGGAAGCGACGCCCCCAATCGTTCAACATGTCTTTAATCACTTGGCGCTGCAAATTCGGCTGCGAACCGCACAGATTGCACGGAATAATCGGGAATTGCTTTAGCTCGGCGTAGCGTTCGAGATCGGCCTCGCGGCAGTAGGCCAAAGGCCGAATCACCATGTGCTTGCCGTTGTCGCTGACCAGTTTCGGCGGCATCCCTTTGAGCTTGCCGCCGTAGAACATGTTCAAAAACAAGGTCTGCAAAATATCATCGCGGTGATGTCCCAAGGCGATTTTGGTTGCGCCCAACTCTTCGGCGACACGATACAAAATCCCGCGCCGTAAACGCGAACACAGCGAGCAAGTGGTTTTACCTTCGGCAATCACCCGCTTCACAATCGAATAGGTGTCTTCTTCGACAATGCGGTATTCGATGCCTAACGAGTCTAAATAATTGGGCAGCACCTCGGCCGGAAAGCCGGGTTGTTTTTGGTCGAGATTGACCGCCACAATCGAAAAATCAATCGGGGCGGATTTTTGCAAGCCCATCAAAATATCGAGGAGCGCGTAGCTGTCTTTCCCCCCCGACAAGCACACCATAATGCGATCACCGGATTCGATCATATTGAAATCATTGATCGCATCGCCGACATGATGGCGAAGACGCTTGCTCAATTTATTGGCGTGATGGCGCGCTTTTTGCGCAGCAAGATCGTCGGAAGAAGAAGTTACGTCAGTCATGAAAAGGCCGCCAAGCAGGAAACGAGGGTCAAAACTGGTGGATTTTACCTGCTTGCAGGCATCGGCGGAACCGATCATTCACCCCCGCGCGTGTTGATACAAACGCTACAGCGTCACGCTCCGACCCCCATCAACCGCCAAAATCTGACCCGTAATATAGGGCGCATCCAAGAGCAAGAAAGCGACCGCACCGGCCAAGTCTTCAGGGGTACCAACCCGCTGCAGCGGAATAGAAGCTTCAATGTGCTGGCGAACCTCGGGACTAAACACCGACTCGCCTTCCGGCCAGAGATTCGCCCCCGGTGCAACACCATTGACGCGAATCAGCGGCGCAAGCTCAAGCGCCAAAGTCCGAATGAGCTGCGCATGCCCCGCTTTGGCGATGTTGTACACCACATGCGCGGGCATCGGCCGCTCAGCGTGAATATCGACCAAACCGACGATACTGCCCTGCGTGGCGCGGAGTGCAGGCGCGGCAGCCTGTGCCAAAAACAAGGGCGCTTGTAGATTGCTGCCCATCAAATCTTGCCATGCGGCCAAATCAATCTCGCCGACCGGTGTCGGGAAAAAACTTGAGGCATTATTCACCAGCCCATCCAGACGCCCAAACGTGGCTAAAGTACGCTCAACCAAGGCGGGCAAGGCAGAGATATCGAGCAAATCGGCCTGCACACACGCCGCAGAATCGGCGCGTTGTTGATTGAATTTTTCAGCCAGTGCCTGTGCTTCAGTGGCTGAACCGCGATAGTGCAACATGACGTTGCACCCTCGTGCATGTAAATGCCGACTGATTTCCGCACCCACTCGACGTGCGGCCCCCGTCACTAATATCGTTTTTGCTTGCACGCTTTTATCCTTATTCACAAACAGGGCGGGGCTGATCATGTATTTTGCCTATCGCGGGGCTTTGGCGCACAATCAGACGATTGTTGCACAAGGCCTTGTAGACCATGACCACACTCCCTATTCCGTCCGATGATGCCATCGAAACTTCTCAACGCCTCATCAGCCGCATCAAAGCCGAGATCGAACTCGGGGGCGGCTGGATTCCTTTTTCACGCTATATGGAGCTTGCGCTTTATACGCCAACCATGGGGTATTACAGCGCAGGGAGCCGTAAATTTGGCCCCAGCGGCGACTTTGTCACCGCCCCCGAACTGACACCGCTCTTTGCCGCCACCCTCGCGCGACAAATTGCTGAAATTTTGCCGCACACCGCGGGCGATATTTTGGAGTTTGGCGCGGGAACAGGGCGCTTGGCCTGCGATATTTTGCTGGCGCTGAAAGAACAAGGCCAACTCCCTCGCCGCTATTGTATTTTGGAAGTCAGCGGCGATTTGGCCGATCGCCAAAAGGCCTTATTGGCTCAACATGCACCCGATTTATTGCCTCGGATTAGCTGGCTCACCGCCTTACCCGCACAATTTGATGGCGTCATGATCGGGAATGAAGTTTTAGATGCGATCCCCTGCGAAACCGTGCGCTGGGACGACACCCTCAAACCATGGATGCGCGGTGTTATGTGGACCGGCGAGGGCTTCGACTGGGTGGATCGGCCGATCAGCGCCATGCAGATTTTACGGGCCAGTGGCCGCATCGAACCCGGCCCCGACTATATCAGCGAAATCAATCTCGCCGCCGAAGCCTTTATCCAAAGCGCCGCCAATAGCCTCAGCCGTGGTGCACTGATTTTGCTGGATTATGGCTTTCCACGTGACGAGTATTACCACCCCCAACGCAAGCGCGGCACCTTAATGTGCCACTACCGCCACCACAGCCATGACGATCCTTTCTTGTGGCCGGGCTTGCAGGACATCACCGCCCACGTCGACTTTACCGCGATGGCCGAGGCCGGATTGGAAGCAGGACTGGACTTGATCGGCTATACCACCCAAGCCCAATTTTTGCTGAACTGCGGCATCACCGACGAACTCGCCAAGCTGGATCCCGAGCAGGTCGAAACCTATCTCCCCGCCTCTGCCGCAGTTCAAAAACTGGTTTCCACCGCAGAAATGGGCGACTTATTTAAAGTAATTGCCTTTGGACGTAACGTGCCAATCGAATGGCAAGGCTTTGTTCATGGCGACCGCTGCTGCACCTTGTAGTCGCACTATTCGCCATCCTCTCTCGAAAAACGCCAATCAAAATAACGATTGGCGTTTTATTTTTGTCAAAAAAATCATTTTTGTCGTTTATAGGTCGTATTATTATCTATAATTACTGATAAGACACCACCAACAATCCAAAACAAATAAAGCACTAAAAATCATTCCAAACAAATAAAAATGCACGAACTCGACAAAACACAAAGCTCGCTCTCTCGATAAAAACAAATACTCAGCACCCCTCTTTATTGGACTCTTTCAACATGACCATTCAACTTCGGCTGATCACGTTTTCTATTGTTGCCATGCTCTGTACGCTCACCGCCAGCTTTATGGGCTGGCAAAAAATAGAGATGTTGGAAACAGTTATTCAAACTGTGAATAATCAAACCATTCCAAAAATCCAAAATGCAGCGGAAATTCGCAGCACATTTAAAGATTTTCGGATTAACAATATCTATATTGTTCTGAGCCAAGACCCAAAAATGGTCAATCAGCATACACAAGATCGGGAGCAGGCCGCAGAAAAGCTAAATGCCTTATTTGACAAATTTAAAAACCAAGCCACGAGTGAACAAGAACACAATCTACACGCCCGTCTTAAACAGAATTTAGAAAATTATCTCCGCATCGTTCAAGAAGCCAATGCGATGAAAGAGCGTGGAGAAATGGAAAAATTTGCGCTAGGTTTAAAAGAAGGGGCGAAAGCTGGGCAAGAAATGGCCAAAACGGTGGGCGATGTCATGGCCACGATGACGGCAGAGGCACAAAAACAAAAAGAACATACGTTGATTGAATATCAAAAAGCAAAAACTCAATTTATGGTGATGGCCGGCACTACGATTATTTTATTATTTTTATTGAGTTTTGTTATTTTGCGCTCCATTCAAAACCCGCTCAATATGGCGGTGCGTGTCATTGAAGAAATGGGCGAAAAATTAGACCTCACTCGACATATTGATATTTCATCAAAAGACGAAATTAGCAAAATGCTCAGTGCATTTAATGGGCTGATTGCAAAAATGCGCAGCTCGATTCGAGAGATCAGTGAGCATGCCCGCTCAGTCACCGACTCCGCCTGCTCACTCCAAACCGCCTCGGATCAAGTTCAGGCCACCGCGCAGCACGCAAGCGAGTCTGCCGCAGATATGGCGGCGGCTATTGAGCAAGTGACCGTCAGCATTAATCACGTGGCTGCGCGAACGCGCGAAACCGATGTCCTTGCGCGCCAGTCCGGAAGCGACGCACAAGAAGGCGCGGCAGTGATATCGGAAACCGTGAAGGAAATTGAGCTGATCGCCTCCTCGGTGCACGAGGCTGCGCGCTACTTAGGCGAGCTGCAAACAAGAAGCGAATCCATTGATACGGTGGTCAATGTCATCAAAGAAATTGCGGATCAAATTAATTTATTAGCATTAAATGCAGCCATTGAAGCCGCTCGCGCGGGTGAGACCGGTCGGGGCTTCGCTGTGGTCGCAGATGAAGTGCGCAAGTTAGCGGAGCGAACGTCGCAATCGACACAAGAAATTTCGGCCACCATGACCAATATTCGCGAAGGCTCAAATGACGCAGTAGCGCTGATTGAAAGCGTAGTCGTCAAGGTTGAGCATGGCGTGACATTAGTCCGCAATGCAGGCGAAAAAGTCAGCCATATTCAATACACCGCCGGCCAAGTCGGAGAACAAATCGGAGACATCGCCAGCGCCATGCAAGAGCAGAGCCATGCGAGTCACCTCATTGCCGAAAAAGTAGAAGGCATTGCCCAAATGTCCGAAGAAAGCAGTGCCGCCGCCCATAGCACCGCAGAAAATGCGAACCGCCTGAGCGGGTTGGCAAAAACCATGCAAGACGGTATTTCTTGTTATAAGGTTTAGAAATGAAAAACAAAAACATTATCCCCACGAGCCAAGAACGCGTGATGCGTGACAATGATTTCATTGTATCCAAAACAGATACCAAAGGAATTATTACTTACGGCAACCCTATCTTTATTGAATTTTCGGGCTATTCAGAACAAGAGTTATTAGGCTCTCAGCATAATATTATTCGTCACCCCGATATGCCTCGCGCCGCATTTAAATTAGCGTGGGATACTATTCAAGCCAAAAAAGAATTTTTTGCCTATGTGAAAAACATGTCAAAAGATGGTAGCTTTTACTGGGTATTTACCCACATCACCCCTGATTTTGGAGCAAATGGCGAAATCGTTGGCTATTATTCGGTCCGCCGCCAGCCTAAGCGTACCGCGCTCGCGACAATTGAACCGGTTTATCAGCAAATGCTCGCAGCAGAAAAAGCGGCAGGCGCAAAAGATGCCATCGCGGCGGGCACAAAAGTTTTAATCGATTTACTGCAATCTACTGGAATGAGTTATGAGCAATTGGTTTTCGCTATCTAAACATCGACGCTGGCTTAGCTTGCTGTGTTTGGCAGGAGGAATTGGCCTGAGTTTTATCAATCCTTTCATGGCATTAATACCATTACTCATTACAGGGTTTTTAATTAGCCTTCCGAATACGTCAGAAAAAAACGTCATTCACCAAGTCAACGGGCTGCTCAAAAAAGTCAAAAACGGCCATTTAGTCAGTCGGCTACCGGAATCGTTTGCAGACCCCGTGCTTGACGAGCTCCGCATCAATATCAACTCTTCGCTCGATCAAACCGAAACCGCTTTTCGCGAGATGCTCGGTGCCATGGAAGCATCCGCAGCCCCGACGCATACCGGACGGATACTCCAAACCAGTGGCTTGCACGGAACCTTCAAAGATGTTCTGGTCAAAATGCAGTTCCTATTGGGACAGCTGGAAAGCGCAAAAGAGTCGATTGCCCGCGAAGCTTTGCTCTCAAAAATTTTCCTGAGCTCAGAGCGCGGCCTCTCCGTGGCGATTGGTCATGTCAGCGAAACATTGCATCAAGTGACCCAACACGCCGCACAAGTACAGACGCTCTCTCAGACCTTTTCGCAGTCAGCCAATGTCATGTCCAATGCCGCGCATCACATGTCAACGGCCCTCGGTCTAGCGCATCACTCGGCACAAAATAGTACCCAATCGCTACTCTTGCTCGACCAAAAAACCCATACGATTAAAGGCCTGACTGGGCGCATTGACGAAATCGCCAAGCAAACAAATTTACTGGCGCTCAATGCCGCAATTGAAGCCGCTCGCGCCGGAGAAAGTGGACGAGGATTTGCCGTTGTAGCTGATGAAGTCCGCAAACTCGCAGATCAAGCGCAGCAATCAGCCATTGAGATTTCAGAAGCGATTGCAGAAGTATCCAGCGCGATGGACTCGGTCTCCAACCAAATGGACGAACTCGGTGGAGCCGTGTCTGAAGCGCGAGACACCGCCAACAGCTTCAGCCAAGAGCTTCAACAATCCGCACAATCGGCCAATGTTGTTAACCAACTCGCCAGCACGATCGGGATCGGCGCTAACCATATGGAATCGTCTATGGACAAAGTCTCGCAAGCGCAACAGGCACGCGCGAATGCGAACGCAACGATTCACGGAGACAAAATTGATTTAACGCGCTGCAACGAAGCAGAAAAAGCCGTCCTCACCCTTGCTGCGTCGAAAAAGTGGGCGCAGAGCCTGAACGACCGAGAAGCACTGCTGCGCGCGTATGAAGACTTGTTCCGACACATCGAAAACGACTCCATGCAAAAAAATTAAATTTTAAGCACGAAAACCCAATAAGCAAAAAGGATATACCTCTTATGGCATATCCTTTTTGCTTATTGGGTTTCCTGATATGATCAGTTTCTTCTAAAAGCCATAAAAATTCAAAAAGCATATAAATAAAATAACGTTCAAAAAACTCATGTTTAAGCTTGTGTTTACAAAAACCGAGTAATAAACCCAGTCCGGTTTCACATTCCGCTAGGGGCTTGACCAATTGCGTTACTTATTGATGGCACTGCTGGCTCTCGCAACAACAGGTTGCATGATCAAACGCACCGATTACACGGTGCCAGATGTTCCCCTACCCTCCGCATTCAAAAATACGCCAGCCACCCCTGCACCTCCGGAATCACCGTTACTCAAAACAGAACACTTTGCATGGTGGACACATTTTGAGCAGCCCACGCTCAATGCGCTCGTCAACCAAGCACTGGCGCACAACGCCGATCTGAAAATTGCGGCGGCACGAATGGCCCAAATGGCAGCGCGGAGCGATCAAGCCTCAGGCAGCCGACTCCCCACTTTTAGCCTGCCCTTTGAAGCACGCACAGAAAGCCCTGCAAATGGCATCGGCACCACGCCGGCAGGACAATCGCCCTCGACGCAACATCAATACCAAATGAGCCTGCGCGCCGATTGGCGTGTCGATTTATGGGGTGAGAAACAAGCGGGGTTTGAATCCGCCGACTTACAATGGGATCGCGCGCAACGCCAACAAGATGACACGCGGCGCACACTGATCAATCAAGTGGTGCAACGCTATATTGATGTACTTGCGTTGAATGAACGCGTGTACATGGCCGCACTGTCCGAGCAGGCGGTGAAAGAATTACTCGCCGCGACCGAGGCGCGTTTTGCCGCAGGCGATGCCACGCAAATTGAAGTCAATCAGCAGCGCAGTGCGGTCTTTACCGTCCGCGCCACCCTGCCCGAAATTCATCGACAGCGCGACGAAGCCCTGAATCAACTCGCCTTTTTAGTCGGCACCACGGCCTCAGAACTGCGCATTTCCCCAGAAGAAGGCCTCGACACACTCCGCCTGCCGGCCGCCCTACCGGCCGTGCCCGCGCAGCTAGTGTTGCGTCGCCCAGATGTGCGCGTCATGGAAGCACGCCTCAAATCCGCCGACGCCGATATCGATGTGGCGCGCGCACGACTGTTGCCACCACTCGACCTGAGCGCCCAAATTGGCTATGGCAGCTTGGTCATGTCGCAGCTCTTCTTGTCGCACACCCTCTTTTGGAACACCGTCGTCGGCTTATCCGCCACACTCTTTGACGGTGGCCAGCGGGCCCGCGAAATTGATTACGCCAAAGCGGTTCACGAAGAAATGGTGCAAACCTATATTCGCGTGCTGTACAACGCCGTTCGCGAAACCGAAGATGCGCTCAGTGGCTGGAAAAACCACAGCGAACGCCTCGAATCACAAGCCATCGCCAGTGGAGCCGCCCGCCAAGCATGGGAAGATCTCCAAGAAGCCGGTACAGAAGGTGAAGTCGATACGCTGACCATCCTCAATGCCGAGCGCGTCTACCAACGTGCAGAAGAAGAACGCATCCAAATCCACAAAGAAAAAGCCAAAAGTATCGCAGCCTTTTTCAGTGCGCTATGGGAAGGTGATGTTCAAAGCACGCGCCCGCAAGCCAATACCACCGCCCACGGAGCATGGCTCGCACAGCTATCAGGACTGCACGACCTCAACGCAATTCGCGCCCTACAAGCCGATTTACCGCAACGCTTTGCGACGCTTTTTCAAACCCGTGAACTCAGCTTCCGTCGTCCAGAAAACGACCGAACCCAAAAGGATGATAAAGGCCAGCTGTACCATGCTTTTGTGCAATCGTTTGAGACAGAACAAGAAGTCAAAGACTTTTGCACCGCATTACAGGCCAATCTAATACAGTGCCATCCCGTGCCCACCCAAGAAGTCGCCACACGTTCTGCCGTCTCCTTTGCCCACCCCTAACCGGACGTTCATCGCTATGAGTGACTTGGAGCTCACCCCGAGACAACAGCAAATTCTCAAACTATTAGAAGCAGGCAAGGTTAATAAAGAAATCGCCGCTGAATTGGGAATTGGCATTGGCACCGTGAAGCAACACGTCGTAGCACTATTTCGGCGGCTGAATGTCAAAAACCGCACTATGGCGGTTTCACGGGGGTTGGCGATTAAACAAACCGATGATGCCGCCGCGGCCGCCAAATTGGCGCAACCCACGCAGCAACGTGCATGGTTAGAGCGGTGGCCGAGCTTGGTGCTCAGCGTCGCATTACCGCCATCCTCGCATCCCCCACAAGCCCTCAAATCGGTTCACCGGCTCCTGTCTGGCTTGGCGATTGATGCCGAAGCCGTGTTCTTTGCCCGCAACGGCTTTGCAGGCGAAATTATTTTTGGTGTGCAATCGGTGTCAGAACGAGAACGACAACGCGCCTTTGCGGTCGCCGAACAAGCTTTAGCGCACAACCCGGGCTTAAAAATCGGCCTGTCCTGTGGTTTGGCGCTGGTCAGTTTAGATGCCCAAGGCGGATGGTCAGGCGAAGTGCTGGCGACCGCAGCAATTGTGGCGGCGCGTCAATGCGCTGAGTCTGCGCATATCGGCGGATTCACATGGGATCACTCGATTGAAATGCTGATGGAAGAAGAGTGCGATTTTGCTGAACCCGACTTATTAAATCTGCTCACTCAACTGCCGAGCAGCACCCTCAAAGCACTCCCCTTATTTTTGAGAATGCGACTGGCGGCCCATATCGAATGCCATGCCCTAGACCGCATGGAACTCAAACGGCTCGCTCAACTTGATGCTGCTACATTCCATTGGCAAACAGCACATCAACCGCTGCTAGATGCCGGTTTACTCTCAAAAATTGACGACCATCGCGCCCGTTTCGCCCATCCTATTTGGCGAGAATGGTGTCAACAATCTGCCGTTGATGCGGTCGCGGCGTTTGAAACGTATCAAAGCGATTTATCTCACTCATGCTGAATTTTATTTTTCGTCTGATTCACCAAAAAATCCCGAATACCGAGCGTTTTGCAGCCTTACGCCAAATTCTGCAATCTCCAGACTTACAAAAGACCATGCCCAAGCTCATGCTTTCGGCATTTTTATCCAATATTCTGGCGATGAGTCTTCCACTGGCGATCCTGCAAATTATGGATCGGGTCGTCAGCAATAAATCGATTGAAACGCTCACCATTTTGGTGATCGGGATTGTCCTGACCCTGCTCTTAGAAGAGGTCCTGAAAACCGCAAGCGGCCTGATGACCAGCTGGCTAGGCACCCGATTTGAACATCATGTCACCGTCGAAGCGCTCGACCGCATGATGCATGTGCCCATGCGCCGTTTTTTAAAAGAAGAACCCGGCGCTTACGCTGAAAGAATCATGTCTGCAGGTAAAGTCGCTGAGTTTTACTCGGGACAAGCCCTGCTGGTGGTCTTTGATTTGCCGTTTATTTTTCTCTTTCTGGGGATGATTTTTATCATCGGCGGCTGGGTGGTATTGGTACCGCTGATCCTGCTGATCGTTTTTGCCTTGGTGACAACCCGCTTTGTCCGTCATTTGCGCGAACTGATTAAAAAGCGCAACACCATGGACGACCGGCGATTTAGCTTTTTATCCGAGGTGATGACCAATATTCACTCGGTCAAAACCATGAATATGGAAGCGCTGATGCAGCGCCGCTACGAACGGCTGCAAGAGGCCAATGCCGAGCTCGGCGAAGCGTTAACCCGCGGCAACAGTGAGTCATCAGGACTCGGCACGATTTTTTCGCAAGTGATGACCGTGTGTGTGGTGTTTGCCAGCTCAGTCGCGGTGATTAAGGGCCAACTCACGCCGGGGGGCTTGGCCGCGTGCATGATGCTCTCGGTGCGCGCCCTTCAGCCGCTTCGAAAAAGCCTGTCGGTATGGTTGCGGTTTCAATCATTTTCTGCAGCGCATGAGCGTCTCAACAGCGTCATGAATTTGCATGTTGAGCGCCCAGCCAACCGCCCCAGATTGCCAAAAGTCACACAATCCATCGAACTCAAAGAGGTCGAAGTCCGTCACCGCAAAGACGCCGCACTGTTTGAACATCTCAATCTCACGGTCAAAGCCGGAGAATGTGTGGTGATTCAAGGCGGTAGCGGCAGCGGTAAAACCAGTTTGCTGTGCCTCATGAACGGCCTAGAGTCCACCGATGCAGGGTCGGTTTTGATTGATGGTGTCCCATTGAGTCACTACGACCCCGAATCCATCTGCAAAGAGGTGGCTTTTCTACCGCAAGCGGGGGTGATTGTCGCGGGCACCTTGCTTGAAAACATGACCATGTTTGATCCCAGTCGCAGCGAGGATGCCCTTGAAATTGCCAAGGCCTTGGGGCTGAATCAGCTGGTCGCGGGCATGAAGCTCGGCTACGAAACGCCACTCGGCGAAGGGGCTGCAGATACGTTGCCGATCGGGGTGCGGCAAATGATTACCCTCGCCCGCGCCTTGGCATTTAAACCAAGCGTGATCTTATTCGATGAAGCCAATATTTCATTGGATATGGAAGGCGATAAGTTACTGCTCAACTATCTCAGCACCCTCAAGGGGAAATGCACCCTGATCATGGTGACGCATCGCCCCTCTTTCGTGAAACTGGCCGATCGCGTCTACGAGCTTAAAGACGGTACCGTCCAAGAAAAAATTCAGGAGCAAGGCTTTGCGCCACGCTCAGAAGTTAATGTCGATATCGACAAATATCCCACACCCGAAATGAGCGGCTGGACCGGCTATCGCGGCAATCTAGAGGCACTGATCCAGCACCAATTTAGTCGCCCTTCCGATTTGTCTCGCTGCCTCTACCCATTGCTGAAAGCGGTCGAATGGAAAGGCTCGATTCGTGAATTTGCCGAAGCGATTCCCCATTTAGCGCAGCAGCTCGATTTATCCGATCTGTGTTCGCTGATGTCAAACCTCGGCTGGGACCCACGTCATTTTGAGACCAAGCTCAATGAAATTGACGCCCGTCTGATGCCGAGTTTGTTTATCCCGAGCGATACCAGTGCCGCCCTTGTGCTGCTTGAAGCGCAAGCCGACGGCCGCATTCGTGGCTGGGATGGCGCACTCAATCAAGAGCGTATCTTCGAACCAGAGGCGCTTGAGGGAACGCTGTATTTATTTACAAAAAAAGAAGAAACCGGCAAAAAAGGCCCCAAAGGCAGTTGGTTCGTAGAGCTGTTTGGGCGTTTTAGACGGCACATCGCGTTGGCATTTTTGTTAACCGGCGTGAACACGATTCTCGGCTTGGCCACACCTTTCTTTGTACGCTCCATTTACGACCATGTTTTACCTTCTGGCAATATCGAAATGGCTGCATTTTTGCTGGTGGGGGTGCTGCTCGCCATCGTGGTCGATGGCGGCCTGCGCACGCTTAAGGGTCGGATCATGGCGTATATCGGTGGACGCACCGAATTTATTCTGAGCACCTCCGTTTTTAGCCGCATTTTGGGCCTACCGGCCTCGGCGACGGAGGGGGCTTCTGTCACCCATCAAGTCAGCCGCATCAAAAGCCTTGAAGGGCTGCGCGACTTTTTCTTAGGCCCGCTGGCCCTTCTCGTGTTTGACTTGCCCTCGACGATTTTGCTGGTGGTTGTGTTGGCGATGATCAATCCGTGGCTGCTCTTTGTGGTGCTGTTCATGTCGATTGCGTTTGCGATTTTGGCGTTTAGCACCAAAAAATTGACCGAAAAACAGGTTACAGATGCCGGACGCTTGTATAGCATTCGCGGCGAGTTTCTCAATGAAACGCTCAACAATATGCGAACCTTGCGCGCGGTCGGCGCGGAGGCGCGGTGGCTAGAGCGGTTTCGAGAGATGAGCGGCAAAGCCGTGTTGGCGGGTTTTCACGATCAACACACGCAAGGCAAGGTTGGTGGTATGGCGCAAACGCTCGGCACCATGACCGGCCTTTTTGCCCTCGCGACCTCGGCTTTTCTTGCGATTCATGGTCAAGCCACCGGCGGCACCATGATTGCGGGCATGATGATTGTGTGGCGGCTGGTCAGCCCGATTCAAAACGTGTTCTTAGCGGCAACTTCGTTGGTGCGGGTACGTTCCAACATGGCGCAAATTGAACGCCTGATGAAGCTGCAAAGTGAACGCGATGGCGGGGTACATCAAACGATCCGGCCGGATTTGGTCGGCGCATTAGCGTTCCAGCGGGTGTCGTTCCGCTACTCCAGCGATGCGGATCCAGCCTTGCTGGGGGTGAATTTTTCGGTGAAACCGGGCCAGTTGGTGGTGATTACCGGCCCGAACGGCTCGGGAAAATCGACCCTGCTCAAGCTAGTAGTGCGGGTGTATATCCCACAAGCAGGTACGATTCGGCTCGATAGCGCGGATATTCGACAATTAGCATCGAATGATTTACGGTCGCGCATCAGCTATATGCCACAAAACTGTGAAGTGTTTTACGGCACAGTGGCACAAAATCTACGGCTGGTTCATCCCGGCGCGACAGAAGAAGAGGTTCGCTGGGCGGTCGAAATGGCAGGACTGACCGAGGATGTCAAAGCCATGCCACAGGGCTTTGAAACGCGGATTGCCAATAGTCGCTCGGACCAGCTGCCATACGGCTTCCGACAACGCCTATCGCTGGCACGCATTATTTTGAAACCGGCCTCGGTCGTCTTGTTAGATGAACCGGGGACGGGGATGGACGCAGCAGGCGAAGAAGCCCTCGTTCGCTGCATTGAATGGCTGCGAGGTCGCGCAACAGTGCTGATGGTGTCGCACCGTCCCGGACACATGCGCATGGCCAATTTAGTGCTGTATATGGAAAATGGCTCGGTGGTTTCACAGGGCTCTTTTGATCAAGTCAAAGATAAAGTAATGGCAGGGATGCGTTAATGTTCGATCGGTTCAAAAAAACACCCACAGAAAACGCAGATAATACGATTGCCCATCGTCAACGCCGCCTCATGGCCGAGACCGTTCAAGTGGAAGAAGAGCTTTTACCCGCTTTTGTTCGGCCGATTATCGGTATTGTCGCAGTGATTATTGTTGGCTTTATTGTTTGGGCGGCCATGACCGACCTGACCGAAGTCTCACATGCGCCCGGTGAAATTTTGCCTTCAGGGCAAATTAAAGTCGTCCAACATCTTGACGGTGGCACACTGAAAGAACTCCTCGTTGAAGATCGCGCCTTTGTGAAAAAAGGCCAGCTGCTTGCCCGTATAGATGGCGGACAAACCATCGCCGATCTTCAACAAGCCGAAGCCCGCTTTGCCAGCCTCACGCTCCGCGCCGAGCGACTGCGGGCGCTGAGCGATGAGCGCACGCCCGAATTTGATAAAGTCGAAACAAACTATCCTGAGCTCACCAAAAGCCAAGAAGAACTCTATAAAGCCGAAATAAACAGTCGAAATTCTGCAGATGCCGTCTTTGTGCATCAGATTGAGCGCAATAAAAAACGCGTCGAGCAAGCCGAGCAAGAATTGGCCATCGCCAAACAACAACAAACCCTCGCAACAGAGCTCCTCACCAGCCGCGAAAAATTGGCCAAAAAACACCTTGTCACCCGATCTGTATTGATCGAGACCCAACGCGCGAAACTCACTGCAGATAACGAAGTTTCTCGCCTCACCAATGAAATTAAGGTGGTTACAGAAGAACTGGCCGAGCTCCAAAATAAGCGCAACGACTTTCTAAACCAGCTGAAAACCAACTTCTTGAATGAGCTCAGTACAATCAAAACCGAGCAAGCCGAAGTCAAAGAAATGCGCGCACGCCTCGAAAGCCGTGTCAGCCGTTTAGAGGTCAAATCCCCCGTTCAAGGCTATATCCACGACTTAAAAGTCCACACAATCGGCCAAGTCATTCAACCCGGTGGATTGCTCATGCAAATTGTGCCGGATGGCGCGCCATTAGAGGCGGTGGTGCGAATCCAGCCAAAAGACATTGGCTATGTCAAAGTCGGGCAAACCGTGAACTTGCGCATCAATAGTTTTGAATACACGCGCTTTGGCTTTGTGCAAGGCACGCTGTCTCGGATGACGCCTTCGAGCATTGTCGATGAGCACGGCAATCCGTACTACCGTGGCTGGGTACGCTTGCACAAGCCCTATATTGGCGATGAAGCACGCAAACACCCCCTTCAACCAGGGATGGGCGTTGAAGCCGAGATTCAGACCGGTGAAAAAACCATGCTGAGTTATTTGGCAAAACCAATCCGTGACGTGTTTTCCAAGGCATTTGGCGAGCGCTAAACGCTAACTGCAACAAAGGCTTATAACTTTTGGCTAGGTGCGTGAGAACACCTAAGACGATAAGATAAAGACATATTGTTGTTATTTTTCTTATCGTCTTTACAGAACGGAGTTCTCACCATGGCCGAAGAGCAAACAACCCCTGAAAACCAAGCCGGATCCACCGCCTCTTCTGCACAAAATGATGCTCAAGTTCTGGATGACCTCACGGTTTTAAGCCGCCAAGCTGAAAATAAGCTAGAAGAAGAATCTGAAAATGATGGCCGAACCACGGAAGGCGCAGAATCCAGTGGAAATGAAAACATCCAAACCGATGCAGGGGGCTCAGAAGCTCGGGCGCAAACCCTGATTCAAACAGGGGTCACCAACACCGACCAAATTGCGCCCACACCGCAAACGCCATCAAATGCAGCAAACATCGACTCAAACACCGTCGGCACCGATGGCAACCAAGCACCGGCCCCTCAACTGAACCAACCACTCCCCAACGCAGCAATCGACGCGATCTCTGCAACGCAAAGCGCCGAAAGCGAAGCCGCACCTAAGCAAGTCGAGCCGGTGACACCCGATGGACTAGGCGCGCAAAACGACACAGCAGCCACACAAGCACCGATCACGGGACCACAAGCGCAACTCCCTCGCACAGAAGCGACAGGGCAAGCCGACGCGCCTCAAAATGGTGACTCAGCACCTCAGCAACCCACTACACCTACAGCAGACACAACAGCTAGTGTAGACACGCCCCCTACAGAAACAACAGCGCCCACCACAAGCACTCCACAGCCAGAACCGACACCTGATCCGACACCTGATCCGACACCTGATCCGACACCTGATCCGACAC
>CAZWRK010000011.1:40264-51808 GCA_964635875.1 uncultured Aquaspirillum sp. | reverse complement strand
AACAAAATGGTTTTCACACAAGCATTGGGGATAGGACGGCAAGCCGTTTGAACAGCCTCGCTGACGATACGGTGATCAATATTCAGATCATTAGGAAAGTGCGTATAAACAATTTCAGGAGAAAAATACTCAACAAAATCTTCGACGTATTTAATAACATCGAGCAAATCGAGACTATCTAAGCGATTGTCAGGCAGTGGCAACATCTTAAGCGAAGAGGTCCCTAAAATAGCATGCGCCCGCCTCGCTGCCTCACCCAAAGCATCGAGTTTTTCAGAAACATTCTCTCGATTTCTTGCATGCAAACGGCTTGTCTCACCCTCAGCCATAATGAGTACATGAACCTCATCACCTGCCGCGATATGGCGAGCAATCGTGCCACCGCACCCTAAAATCTCATCATCAGGATGTGCGGCAATTACAGCAATTTTTTTAGTCGACATAATCACTCCGGTTTTAATGCCACAAAGTGCCACCACGCCAAACGCCCAGCCTGGGACTCAGGAATATAAAGATCGTGTGATTTATGCTCTAAACGTTGAATAGTAAATCCTGCCTCTTGTAGAAGATAAGACAAGTGTTCCTGATTAAAAAAATGCACGCAGCCTAGGCCATGAAGATGAGAATCGCTCGGCAAATTTGTTCGTGTAAACAAATCAACCTCATCCCCTTTTTTTGAATCTTTATGCTCGGTAGAAAACCAATCAATTCCAATCATCTTCCCACCGGGCTTGAGCTTTGAAAAACAGACTTTCAAACAATTTAAAATAGCTTCGGTTGAATTATGAGGAAGCGAAACACGGTCAATGATGAGATCAAATTCACCCGAGAAAGGAATCTCCTTTGTAAAATCACCCACCACGATTTTATTAACCAATTGTGGGTATGCTCGGTGCAAAACAGAAACAGCAGAAGCACTCCCCTCTACAGAAGAGTAATCAAATGGGTTTGCTAAGAAAAAAGGAATATTTGCACCAACACCACACCCTAACTCTAATACACGGCTCACAACACCATCTGTCGGTTTTGCATAGCGACATACATAAGAAACCAAATCAGACCAAGGCCACACACTCAAATGCTGGCTAGCTTGGTAAGTTTTTTCCCATTCAGATGAAAAGCTCATAATCTAGCCCTATTATTTACAATTAAACCAAAAATCAATCACACCCATTGCAGGAACAAAGTCTCCATGCAACTGTGGATATTCAGGGTGCTTGTACTCATGAAAATTGACGTTAATATTTTCCGCCAAAAATTTATTTACATCCAGATAATCACGACCAAATGGGCCAGACAAATAAGAACTTGCCCCTAACGATTGGCAGATATCTAAAACCAAATCAGATTTACGAGAATTTAAATTTAAGGAAGATGAGCGAATAATTTTTGTTTTTATGTCAAGCTGCTCCAGCCAGAACTCAAGCTGTTCAAAACAAAAATTAGAAAAGTTAACATGATCGCAGCGATGATATAAATCTGAAATCAGCGCCATTTTTCTCGAAAAATCTGGCGCATTTCGGTACGAATACTCAATAGACTTTAAGTGCTTTTTTAACCAAGGTTGAGACTGATCAACTTCAATTTCAAATAATAACTTATCAAGATGGCCTTGCAAGCGCACAGGGATTGTTAACCAAATAGGGCCAGATGCCGTTTTGATTTTATTGCGATTGGTATAGCTGTTTTTTTCGAATTGAACAGAATCTAGAAATACAAAAATGTCACTCTCTGCAATCCGAGACAAATACCCTAACCAAGGCAAATAGGCAGGTTGATGAATAGAAACAATCACGACAGCCTATCCAAAGAAGATTTTTCAGCAATCTTTTTTTCGTAATATCCCGCTTTGACTATTGCTGGATGCCCGACAACCAAAGAATAAGGCGGAATATGTATCGCGCCAACAATAGTCCCAGCGGCGATCACAGAGTGATGTCCAATATGTGCACCGCCTTTTATAAAGCAATGAGAGCCAATAAAAACATGATTTTCGATCGTAATATCGGCTCGATCAATCTCATCGGATAGCCCAATACATCGCAAATGAGAATCGGCGCAATTGATACTCACAAAAGAAGCAATATCACAAAAATCGCCGATAGAAACTTGAGCGCCTTTCGCATTAACCTCAGAAAAACCACCAATAAACACACCTTCGCCGATCATTGGCTCTCCATTAATCCAGACAAAAGGATGAAAAGGATTCTGCGGCATATGTGTGACGGCAGACAGATGCTGAGAAAATTCTTCAGGTGTCATTATTCAAGATCCTCAAAAGAAACAACATGCCCCGCAGCCAAGTCATTTTTAGATTTTCTACCTAAAACATTCTGAATAAAAGAAGGCGGCAAGCCCGTGCCCGGTCGACGCAGCGAAATATTTTCCAAAGAAAATACCGTACCCGCTGGAATAGCATTTAAAACAGTAATACTCCGACGAGCAATTTTTCTCATTTCGCGTTCAGCGGCAGTAGGACGAACAACAGAACTCCCGAGCATCGAAAAAGCAGTCCGGATTGATGTTACCCATTCTTTTAATGTCTCTGGATTTTCCGAAAACCAATGATCTGGCCCGGGTAAATTACGGTCTAATGTAAAATGCTTTTCAAAAACACACGCACCATAAGCGACGGCAAGGGATGAGGCTAATGGGCCTTGGCTATGATCAGAAAACCCCGTTAACAAGGAAGGAAATGCTGATTGCAAAGTTCGAAGCTTATTTAAATTGATATCTTGAGGGGGAGTAGGATATTGCGAAGTACATAATAGAAGAACCACAGGATAATCGGAGAATGCCCCAATGACTTCTAGCGAAGTATAAACCTCTGCCAAGTCTGCCATGCCACAAGAAACAATTAACGGCAGACCTGTTTCTACATAACTGGCTAGCAATGGTAGATTTGTAAAGTCGTCTGAGCCGACTTTAATTGCAGGAACGCCGATTTCAAGCAACAAATCAAGATCGGTTCTATTTTGAGGCGTCGATAAAAACAAAATACCTTGACGGTCACATTCCGCTTTAATTGCAAACCACGCCTCTCTAGAAAATTCATAACGTTTAAACATATCCAACATAGACTCAGTCACTTCTTGACCCTGAGACTGATATGTAAATGTCTGCGTTCGATCTGAAACAAACTCCTCGGCCTTAAATGTCTGGAATTTAATAGCATCGGCACCTGCCGCCTTGGCGGCCTGAATCATTTTAAATGCGTTATCTAACTCACCGTTATGATTAATCCCAGCTTCCGCAATAATAAAAGGGGGCGCATCTTTGCTAATAGTGCGACCAGCAATATGAATATGTGACATGACCCAACCCCTCTCAAATCAAACCGATAAAATATAATTGGCCACTTTTTGCGCACCACGTCCATCACATAGTTGAGAAGCCAACCCAACCATTTTTTGGTAATAACTATGATCAATAGATTCGAGTGCCGCGATGTAATCTGCTTCACGAATATTTTCATACCCGCCTAGCGAGAAGTGCGCCCCTAACTGATGAACAGCGTTTGCAATTTCGGATTGGTTATCTGCCATCACCGCCACAATGGCCGGCAACCCCAATACACAACGCTCCCATGTCGCACTGCCCCCCGCCGTCAATGCCAAATCGGCATGGCACATTAAATCCGCCATATACGGTGTTTGAATATGCAATCGCGCATTTGGAAAAAGTTGGCACTGCTGCGCCAAGCTCGCGTTATGTGGATTAGACTCTCCCGCCACAACGTCCACAGCCATAGCGCGCCAACGCGCTGAGGTCAGCAAAGCCTGTAGCACCTTTCCCGTCTCGTTTGCAACATCGCAGCCGCCCATAAAAACCAAGAGCCGCGAAATTTCGGAACTTTGCCGTCGAGCTAAAGCCTGATCGCGCAACAATGCAAAGTTAGGACGAATTAACGCAAACTGAGGCCCCAGCAAACAATGACAGTGTGCAGGCACGAGCGCTGGGTAGCGCAAATGTGATGCGGGCGCATAGTTTTGATCAAGCAAGAGATCCGCATCATGTGGACGATTCGCGAGGTCATCAATCACAACAACTCGCGAAGCAAATGCACGCGCCCCCTGCTCCCAACGCGCATCTAAGCCATAGTGATCCACAATCAGCACATCAAAATACGCCAACGACTGACAGAGTAATTGGGTTTGAGCGAGATCGACCTGCCAAGAAACGCCAAGCCATTTTTCATATTCAGACTCAGCGGAAGCGCCAAAAGCGCTGACCTCATGCAGAGGAAGCGGCAAGACACCGTAACCGCGCGACCGAATAAAACCACATAAATCCCCCGCCTGCTGGCGGCAGATGAACAGGACATCCGCACCTTTATCGCGCAACGCATCTGCCAAAGTGAGGCAGCGCATGACATGCCCAGAGCCGACATCAAGACTTGCATCGACACGAATCGCAATACGCATCACCAGTTTTCACCAGCAGCGGCAGCTTGTTGCATCGCTTTAAACATCCACTCAGCGCGAACCCAATCCTCAGGCGTATCAATATCTTGAACACGGTGCCGCGGCAAGAAGACAGGCACCGCGTGCTCACAAAAAATCGGCCGCTCTTCAAGAAACGCCTCTGGACGCCCCCAGTAAAACTGCCCTGCATCGTGAAAAGCATCTTCTAGGTCTTGAGAGCGAACATCAAAGTTCTCAGGCTGGAACATGTTCACACGCCCGCTATCCAGAACTCGAATCGCGCGCTGAATCGGAAAGGCAAAGCTCGTCACAGAAAAAGCATAGTCACACTTTTCCTCTGAGAGCTTGCGCAGGCCCTCACGGACATCTTGAGCACGCAAAAAAGGAGAAGTGGCGTAAATGCAGCACACAGACTCCGGCATCACTTCATGCTCAGCGAACCAGCAAATCGCATGGGACACGACAGGGAGCGTACCGGCATGATCATTCGACAAGTCAGCAGGACGCATAAAAGGCACTTCAGCACCAAATGTCCGTGCCACATCGGCAATTTCTGCATCATCTGTCGAGACCACAATGCGATCAAAACAGCCACTTTCTATCGCGGTCTGAATGGCCCTTGCCAGCATCGGCTGACCGCAAAATGGCCGAATATTTTTGCGAGGAATCCGCTTACTTCCACCTCGAGCAGGAATCACGGCAAGTCTCATCACGCCACCCCTCCATGCAAAGCCGCACACACTGCATCCTGCTGCGCATCAGTTAAATCGGGGAATAACGGTAACGATAGCGCAGCATCGTAATACGCTTCAGCAATCGGGAAATCGCCACGCTGAAAGCCCATTTTTTGAAAGTAAGGCTGCAGATGCACGGGAATATAGTGCACATTCACACCCACACCGGCTTCACGCATCCAATCAAAAAGCGCGCGCCGCGTTGTCTTAGGCGTGTTGAGCTGAATAGGGTAGAGGTGGTAGGCAGAATCATTGGCCGGATGTTGCCATGGAATTTCCACTGGCAAATCCGCCAATAGCACATCGTAACGCTGCGCCAGTGCCACTCTCTTTTGAACAAAATGATCTAAGTTTTGCAATTGGCTCAACCCTAACGCCGCTTGCATATCAGTCATTCGGTAATTCCAACCAAGTGCTACTTGTTGGTAATACCATGCACCGTCAGGCTCATGCGTCATCAGATGCGGCTCACGCGTCACACCATGACTACGCAGCAAGCGCATTCTCTCGGCGAGCTGATCATCTTGACATAGGGCCATGCCCCCCTCTCCGGTGGTGATAATTTTCACCGGATGAAAGCTAAATACGGTGATGTCCGAATACTGGCAACCACCAATCGGATGCCCAAGGTAACGCCCACCTACCGCATGAGAGGCATCTTCAACAATAAAAAAACCATACCGATCGGCCAATGCACGAATGGCAGCCATATCGCAGCTCTGTCCAGCAAAATGGACAGGAATAACGATTTTTGGCAAACATCCATCACGTTCAGCGATCGCTAATTTTTCGGCGAGCGCCTTGGGGCACAGTGTGTAAGTCGCAGGATCAATATCGACAAAATCGACCTGTGCACCACAATACAAGGCGCAATTCGCTGAAGCCACAAAGGTAATAGGAGAAGTCCACAAATAGTCGCCAGCGCCAAGCCCTAATGCCAAGCAGGCAATATGTAATGCAGAAGTCGCGCTATTGACTGCAAATGCATGTTTGGCACCACAGTATTCAGCAAGCGCCGACTCAAACTGTGGCACCGCAGGGCCTTGGGTCAGAAAATCAGAACGTAAAACATCAACAACCGCTTGAATGTCTTCCTCAGAAATATGCTGGCGACCGTAGGGAATCATTTTTTCTCCAGCAAGAACCAAGTTGCGTCATCTTGTGGGAAATTCGGATCGCGCCGCCACACAAAACCATAATCGACTAAAGCCAGATCAGGATAACGATCGAGTAAATCACTGGCAAAATCACGCTTAAATAACTTGCCCTGATGTCCGCGATACTCAATTTCGACCGGAGATGGATTGTAGTACTCACATACCATCACATACCGATTAGACAGAGAATATAGCTGCTGATATGCCACATCGAGCATATCGGGAGAAATATGAATGAGAACGCCTTTGGTAAACACAAGGTCATAGGTTTTCTCAGGCTGAACATCTAATAACGAGCCTTGCAAAACACGGTTTGCCGCGCCACTTTCTAAAGCGGTGCCAACGGCTTTTGCATTAATTTCAACAGCCTCGATTTCAGCTGCAGGCAAAACACTCCGCAAAGCCTGTAAATTCAAGCCAATATTGCAGCCTAATTCAAAAACACTATTGACTTGACGTGTCGCCGATAGAATTTTTGAGAACAAAGCGACATTCGCCGCAATGGCATCAGCACCGACATTTCGGTCAGAGTATTGGTCACCAAAATGACCCGCCCAAAAAGTTTCTTGCTCAGTTTTGAATGACACGATTTTAAGCCTCTTTTAAAAGATGACGAATTTGCTCAACAGAAAGGAAAACAGGATTACTTCCGGAGTTATATTCAAACCCTTGAGCAACAGGCACTCCAACCTCGCCAATGATGCTTGTTGAAAAATCAACCACATCAGCAAATAGAATAGTGGGCTTAATAACGTAATGCTCAGAAAACTCTAAGGTTAAATGTGAGTCATCTTGAGGGCACATAATTTCATGAAGTTTTTCCCCTGGACGAATACCAATGGTTTTATGCACCATATTAGGCGCAATCGCTTCAGCCAATTCCGTAATACGAGCAGATGGAATTTTCGGTACAAAAATTTCACCGCCATGCATGCGCTCAAAATTTTTCAGTACAAAATCGACACCTTGTTGCAAAGTAATCCAGAATCGCGTCATCCGCGGGTCAGTGATCGGCAACTCCGTCGCGCCTTGCTCCAACAAGCGCCGGAAAAAGGGAACGACCGAGCCACGGGATCCAACCACATTGCCATAACGCACAACAGAAAAACGTGTCGGATGGCCGCCAGCCATATTGTTTGCCGCCACAAATAATTTATCTGAGGCTAATTTAGTTGCCCCATACAAATTAATAGGGTTCGCAGCCTTATCGGTTGAAAGCGCAATCACTTTTTGAACATCATTTGCCAGCGCAGCTTTAATCACATTTTCAGCGCCGTAAATATTTGTCTTAATACATTCTGTCGGATTATATTCTGCTGCAGGCACCTGCTTTAGTGCAGCAGCGTGAATTACATAATCCACACCTTGCATTGCTTGAGTGAGACGATCAGCATCACGCACATCGCCAATAAAATAGCGCATGCATGGCTGATTAAATTCTTGCTGCATCTCGAACTGTTTTAACTCATCTCGAGAATAAATCACTAGTCGCGCAGGAGAATATCTAGCCAACAAGGTCTCAACATATTTCTTACCAAAAGAGCCTGTCCCACCGGTAATCAAAATAGATTTGTTATTAAACATATTCTCTCTTTTACTACAAAATTAAATTCGTGATTCGACAGACGTTCAGAACTATTCATCCGACGAGTATTCATCAGGGAATAATACGTGTTCAAAGCCAAAATGCGCCATATCCTTCATTCTCATAGGGAACAAAAAGCCCCATAAATGGTCGCACTCATGTTGCACAACCCGAGCATGAAATCCATCGACTGTGCGATCAATGATCTCTCCATGCTCGTTAAATCCTTGGTACCGCACGCGACGATACCGCGGCACAAGCCCGCGCAAGCGGGGAAGCGATAAACACCCCTCCCAGCCTTCTTCCATATCGACACCCAACGGCGTAAGTGTAGGGTTAATTAACACAGTGGGCGGAATCGGTGGTGCATCGGGATAACGTTTTAGTGTCGTTCCGGTGCCAAAAATCACGACTTGCAGTGGAATACCAATTTGCGGTGCAGCCAAGCCCGCCCCCTTTGTGGCCTGCATGGTATCTTGCAAATCAGCAATCAACGCCAACAGCATCGGATCAGAAAATGTTTTTACAGCCTCTGCCGACGCCAATAAGCGAGGATCCCCCATTTTAAGTATTTCTCGAATCGCCATCTTTCGCCCCTCCCCAATATGCTTGATTACACGCCGCCAGAGATCACCTCTTGAATCAAACATTGAGCTTGATCCAAAGCCGCCTCAAATTGTGGTGCAAATGTTCGGAAATGAATTTCTTGGGCGCTATCGTCGACGCCTGCCGCCCAATTCGACACAATCGCTAAGCTAGCATAAGCCAACTGCTTCTCTCTCGCCAAAGCCGCCTCAGGCATGCCCGTCATCCCCACGATATCGCCGCCATCGCGAGCAATGCGCCGAATTTCGGCCGCCGACTCTAAGCGAGGGCCTTGTGTAACTGCGTAGGTCGCCTGCGCCACTGTGGACAATTGCAGATTTGCAGCGGTCGAAATTAAACGCTGCCGCAGCCGATCATCGTAAGGCCACGTAAAATCAGCATGCACCACCGGCACGCCGGGCCCTTCATAAAATGTATGCCCGCGACCAGAGGTGTAATCAATAAGCTGATCCGGAATCACCAATTGGCCGGGCATCATGTCTTGACGAATCCCACCCACCGCACTCACCGCAATCACGTGCTTGACCCCGACCTCGGCCAAGGCCCAGATATTCGCCCGATAATTAATCTCATGCGGCGCCAAAGAATGGCCATAACCATGCCGCGCGAGAAATACCACCGTATGTTCGGCAATTCGACCAAACGCTAACGCACACGACGGCTCACCATACGGTGTACGAACCACCTGCCGATGCGTGATTTCAAGCGCCGATAAACGCGATAGCCCGCTTCCACCAATAATTGCCAACATAATTAAATACCCTATTCAATCCAGAGCAATAGATCAGTTTACCCGAGCACAGGCGATAAAAAAGCGATGACTGTATCGTCATCGCTCTTTAAGAACATTTCCGCAGGCTGCGATTACTTCAGCGCATAAATGGCCGGCAAGTTGCGCCACGCTCCGCGCACATCCATACCATAGCCAAAGACATAACGATCAGGAACATCAATCCCGACAAAGTCCGCCTTAATTGGCTTAGCCTTAGAGATCAGCTTGTTCGCAAACACACCGCTATAAAACGCTTTCGCGCCCATGCCCAATACGCGATCGCGAATCGCTGCCATGGTTTCGCCTTCGTCCAGAATGTCATCTAGGACTAAAACGACACGATCACGCACATCTTCTTTAGGTGCGGTACGCCATGTAATTTCGCCACCTTGGGTTTTATCACCATAGCGAGACACATGAACGTAGTCAAAATCCAGCGGAAACAGCAAACGCGGCAACAGTTGACCCGTAAACACGACCGCTCCACCCATCACAGATAAGACTAGAGGATACGTTTCCCCTAGTTCTTTTGTAATCTCAACCGCCATACGATCCACAGCAGCAGACACTTCTGCCTCGGAAAACAAAACATCTGCACTATTTAATAAGCCACGCGCTTCAGCAATATTTGGCATAAAAATCTCAAACAAAATAAAAATAAAAAAGCTGCCATCCATTGATGGCAGCCAAGTCAATCCAGCACAGTAGCAATATTAACGCGTTTTTAAGTGATCAAGGTACTGGGCAAAACCCTCACTGACCTCAGGGTGCTTGAGCGCGTAGTTAACGGTTGCTTTTAAGTAGCCGAGCTTAGAACCACAGTCATAGCGAATACCCTTAAACGGGAAGGCCAAAACGGGCTCGTCTTTCAACAACGCAGCAATTCCATCGGTTAATTGGATTTCACCGCCCGCACCCGCCGTGACATTCTGCAGCTTGTCAAAAATACGCGGCGTTAAAATGTACCGACCCACGACCGCCAACGTCGATGGCGCCTCCTCAGGCTTCGGCTTTTCTACAATGCTCGAAACCCGAGACACGCCCGCAACAGTTTGCACCTCAACAATGCCATAGCTGCTGGTCTCTTCCCGAGCGACATTTTCCACACCCAATACCGAAGCATGCGTCGATTCAAAATGCTCCACCATTTGCTGCATCGCACCCGGCTCACCGTCGATTAAATCGTCGGCCAAGATCACGGCAAAGGGCGAGTTCCCCACCACCGGCTGCGCGCACAATACCGCATGCCCTAATCCCAAAGCTTCAGCTTGGCGGATATACACGCAGCTCGCAGACTTTGGCAAAATCCCCTGAACAATATCGAGCAATTTTTGCTTATTGCGCAGCTCTAATTCGGTTTCTAGCTCATACGCCTTGTCGAAATGGTCTTCAATAGAGCGCTTATTACGGCCAGTAATAAAAATCAGCTCCGTAATGCCCGCTTCAAGTGCCTCCTCCACCGCATACTGAATCAGTGGTTTATCCACGACTGGCAGCATTTCCTTTGGGCTCGCTTTAGTCGCGGGAAGAAAACGTGTCCCCATCCCTGCAACGGGGAAAACCGCTTTAGTAATTTTCTGCATGAAGCATTTCGTCCTTATGATTCAATCATGGCGGGCGGTGTACACAGTGCCAATGCCCCCGCCTCATCTAATACAGCAATACCTAAAGCCTGAGCCTTATCCAACTTAGAGCCAGCATCTTGCCCTGCAACCACATAATCCGTTTTCTTGGAAACACTCCCACTGACTTTTGCGCCAGCGGCCTCTAATCGCGCTTTCATATCTTCACGGCTTAAATTCGGTAGCGTGCCGGTCAAAACCAAAGTCTTGCCTTGCAACGGCCCCACTTCTTGCAGACCAACCGGTTCGCCTTCTGACCATGTCACGCCCGAAGCACGCAATTGCTCGACCCCTTCGACATTCAACGGCTCGGCAAAGAAATCTCGAATCGACTCCGCGACCACTGGCCCAACATCGGGCACCTGCAAGAGCGCCTCAGTTGAAGCGGTCATCACCTCATCCAACGACCCAAAGTGACGCGCTAAATCGCGAGCAGTCGCCTCGCCCACATTCCGAATCCCAAGCGCGTAAATAAAACGCGGCAATGTGGTCTGCTTGCTTTTCTCAATCGCAGCAAGCAGATTGCTTGCGGATTTTTCCGCCATCCGCTCCAATTCAGCTAGCTTCATCAGCCCCAGCCGGTACAAATCAGCGGGCGTGCGCACCAATTGATGTTCGATTAACTGATCCACCAACTTTTCACC
>CAZWRK010000011.1:37373-40164 GCA_964635875.1 uncultured Aquaspirillum sp. | reverse complement strand
GCCCGCCGGACAATCACCGTATCACCGACCCGAACATCCTTGCGCCGCACTTCGTCTTCGTTGTGCAGTGTCGCATTCGTCACCGTCACGCCGCCGACAAACACCGGTTTTAAGCGTGCAACCGGCGTTAATGCGCCGGTACGGCCGACTTGCACATCAATCGCCTCGACCACCGTCAAGGCTTCTTCAGCAGGAAATTTATGCGCAATCGCAAATCGAGGCGCGCGCGACACAAACCCCAATGCCAATTGCTGCGCCTGCGAATTCGTTCGATACACCACGCCGTCAATCTCAAACGGCAAGTCAGCGCGACGGGCATGGATCGATTCATAAAATGCAATCAATCCTGCCACCCCACACACAACCGACCGCTCAGAGCACACCGGCACGCCCCATCCTGCCAATCTATCCAAGATTTGAGCATGCGTTTCCGGTAAATCAACACCCTGAATCTCAGCGATGCCATAGGCGAAAAACGCCAAGCGCCGCGAAGCGGTGATTTTCGAGTCCAACTGGCGCAAGCTACCTGCGGCCGCATTTCGGGGATTTGCAAACAGCTTGAGGTTTTTCTCAGCCTGCTCTGCATTGAGTCGCTCAAAGTCGGCCTTCAACATCAAGACCTCTCCGCGCACCTCCAAATAATCCGGCACTTGATCGCCCGCCAGCCGCAAGGGAATCGCGCGAATCGTACGCAAATTCTCGGTCACATTTTCGCCAGTTTGGCCATCGCCACGGGTGGCACCCTGTACCAACTGGCCCCGTTCGTACACCAGAGAAACCGCCAAACCATCGAACTTGGGTTCGACGGCGTATTCAATCTCGGTCTGCGCCAAACTGCTTTGCAAACGCGCATCAAACTGAATCAGCTCAGCGTGGCGCGCAGCTACATCCTCTGCCGAAAAATCAGAGAACACGTTGTTTAAGGACAACATGGGCACCCGATGGGTCACGCTGGCGAAGGCCGCTACGGGCTGGCCGCCAACGCGATGCGTCGGCGAATCGGCTGTTTTCAGTTCGGGATGCGCGGCTTCTAGCGCCAGCAATTCACGGAAAAGGCGATCGTATTCCGCATCGGGGACGGTCGGCGCATCGTTAACGTAGTACTCGTGGTTATAGCGCCATAACAAAGCGCGCAGACTCGCTGCGCGCTCTTGGCCTTCTTTAGAATCTGTCATGCAAATAGCCGAAGCGCCGCAACCGATCCCGGAGCAATCCCGCGATCATCCATGCGGCCATAAATATGTTGTAACTGGCCATGAATCGAGGCCAACCCTTTTTCAGTCAGAACGCGTTGATTATCATCGACGAGCTCGCCACCCACTTCTTCGGCAAAAGCGCAGATAAACCCAATCGCCCGATCAAAAACTTGCAGGCCACCGGCCACGCGCGGCACATCGAACAACAAAGTAACGCGATCTAACGACAAAGTCGGCAAGGTCCGTGCCTCTAAACGCCGGTCATCGGGCAAGCCCAAAGTAAATAGGCTATTCCCAGAGTCCGACAAGAAATGGAAACGGCCGTCTGCAGCGAGTTCCAAACCGCGCTTCTCCGCAAAACTGGCGAGTGTCTTGCCTGAGAAGGGACTCGCCGCGCGAATACTCAGCCCAATCAGCATATCGACCTCGGCGCAGAAATGATCCAAATCTCGTGCCGCGCTAAGCTGTTGGCGCAAATCAGGAAAAGCGATGCTTGCACGCGAATCGGCCGCAAACGAACTGACAGCGCCACAGAAACTCAGCAACTCGGGCTCGGCAATCACGCCTTGGCGATCCACCAGTTGAATCCCCGTCCTGAGCTCGGAGTAGCGAACAGGGTGCGCACTATCGCAGACCTGCCAGCGCCCGCTATCCGTCTTACCAATTAATTGCACGCGCTTCGACACTTCGGGCAATGCCAATTTATCCAAGAAAATGGGCGCAGGAAAACGCAACTCAGAAATGTAGTCCAGCAAAGGATCCAACATGCTCTGAATCAAAACCTGTTGGTCATCGATATCCAAACGTGCCGAGGATTCTGCCGCACGAGGCTCCGGCACAATCGCAATCGGTGGCGGCTCTGCAATGACCGGCGGCGGCTCACGTGAAGGCAAAGGCACGACTTGGGGAGGCGGAACCTTTTTAGGTCGCTCAGGCTCAGGCATCGGAATCCGTAAAGCAGGCTCAGGTGATGGCGGCGTCTCAGGAGGAAGGCTTTCACGAGGAATCACCAGCTCAATAGGCGCATCCATAGGCGTCGAGGGCGCTTGTGCGCGCAACGCCTCATTCTGCTCATCGACCATGGGCTCCACGCGCAAGTCCTTTTTGTCCTCTCGCACTGACGCCTGCTCATCTTTAATGAGCACATCAGGAGGCTCTTGGGAAAAAACGGAACGTGCTTTTTTCTGATAGCGCCACTCTTGGAGCTGGTTGTAGCCGTAAACAATCGCGACGACGACCAGACCAATCACGATCAAGCCTATGTGTAATTCATTCATCCGCCTGCATCCGAAAAAGTCAAACGTGGTTCATTATACGGACTTATATCGGTACTGTTCAGAACCCGATGCCTTTAACATTCAATTTGACTCAGTGCCATCGACAGGCAATGGTGAGCTGACGAGCGGCCGAAACTCTCCGCTGGCCAAATCAACCCCTTCCAGCGCCCCACTGTGAATATCGAAATACCAACCGTGTAGCACTAATGTGCCTTTCTCAATGCGCTCACTCACCCATGGGAATGTGAGCAAATTCTCAAGCGAAACAAGGATAGATGCACGCTCACATGCGGCGACTTGCGTCTCAAAATCCGAATC
>CAZWRK010000011.1:0-37273 GCA_964635875.1 uncultured Aquaspirillum sp. | reverse complement strand
GCCGTGAGGCAGATCGCATTCAGGACACATCCAAAGCGCATCGCTCTCAGGCTTTAAATTCACTCATTTCTTGAGGGACAAAGAGCGGCCGATCCCGCCGCACCTCACCCATCACACGGAGCCATTTCAAGCGCCTTATTGAGGCACCGCCGACTCAACACAACATCGACATGATGTTGAGCAAAACGCAGGCAATCGCCACCATATTGATCTAAATTGGCGAAAATCCAACCCCTTCACCATGATTAAACTGACAAAGATCTGGCGCAAACTATCATGCCCGCGCACTTTGAGCACCTACTCATCGTGTAAAAAAATCAAACCACATCGACTGCCCACCTTTAAAAATAAATACGCATCGTCACCCGCGCGCCCACAAAAAAGCCGCCTATTGAATAGACGGCTTTTGATGCGAGCTCAGCGGGCTATAGCGTAAATCGGTGCACAAGCGCATTCAACCCACCCGCCGTATCGTTGACCTGAGCGGCAATTTCTGCGACCTGCTTGACCAAAGCATCACTTTCTTCTGCATGCAAGGCGATATCGGCAACAGAATGCGCAATATCACCACTTGCATCGCCTTGCTCAGTCATCGCAGCCGAAATATCACTTGCTGTCGAGAACGCTAATACGGCACTTTCTTTCAGACGCAAGAGCGTCGCAGTGGCCTGGTCCATTAGCTCCATGCCTTCGCCCATCTGCGTACTTGCAAGCGCCATCCCTTGTGCGGCACGGCCAGTATCCTCGCGAATCGCCTCGATCAAACCTGTAATTTCCAAAGTCGCTTTACTGGTTCGCTCGGCCAGTCGCCGCACCTCGTCCGCCACCACCGCAAACCCCCGCCCCAGCTCGCCCGCTCGGGCCGACTCAATCGCAGCATTCAAGGCGAGCAAGTTAGTCTGGTCAGCAATTTCACGCACCGAATTAATAATCTGACCAATCGCCAATGAGCGACTTGCCAACTGCTCAATATCTTTAGCAGTTTCACCGACCGTATTGGCAATCAAGCGAATTTCAGTGGTCGTGGCGCTCATCTCGCCAACCCCGTCCTCTGCCAAGCTTTGTGCGGTTGACGCATTTTTCTCAGACTCTTTGGCATGGGAAGCCACATAGCCGACCCCAACACTCAGCTGCGCAACAGAACTGGCAATCAAGCTGGATGCTTTCGCTTGATTAGCACTGGCTTCTGCCGCATGACCTGCAACTTGCGCCAAACGATCCGCAGCACTGGCGAGATCACGGGCATTACGGTCGACATCCAGCATGGCATTTGAAAAATTGCCCACTAAACGATCAAATGCGCCCGCCATTTGTGCAATTTCATGCCGCCCCGACATGTCGGCACGCAACGACAAATCTAAACGCTCGCTCATCGAGTCCATCAGCTGGTGTAAGTAGCGAATTGGCTGAGTAATGCCGCGCATCGTCAACCAGGACAACGAAACCACCACCACTAAAATCAGTAATGCAGTGCCCAACACCCAATAGAAAGTTTGTTGCGCATGCTCGGCCAGCGTTTCAGCACGATCTTTCATCGCATAAAAGACCGTATCTTGCATCCCTTTCACCGAATCAACGCGAAATGAAGCAATTTCAAACCATTTGCTTGGGGTGATATTCACGCTAGACAACGGGTTCGCAACGAGTAGTGAGTCCCGCAATTTGATCCCACCTTGGTAATCATCAGAGGTGCGAATTGCCTGATAAATTGCGACCATATCCGGCGAAGCCAAATGCTCGAAAAGCTCTTGGCAACTGCTTTGTTGACCCACGCTCACCGCCACAGCTTGACGCTCGGCCTCGCTCATCGTGCCCGCCGCCAGCGCCTCATAAATTCCCCCACGCTCGCGACCGATGTATTCCTTTTCGCACATGAGGGCAAACAAAGCGGCGGTATCACGCGCTAATCCGGCCTCACGCTGACTGTGAACCAAAGCGCTCACCACATTCATCAACACATTAATATCGGCCGACAAAGGATCAACGACCTCTTTGCGCGTAATGCTACGCGCATCAACCCCCTGACGCAGGCGCGTCAAATCGCCGGTGCGCGCCACAATCGTTTCTGCCGTTTTGCGCACAGTATCGGGCAAATCAGAGACCTGATTCATGCCCTCTATCATGGCACTGCGGGCGCGCTCCGTTTCAGCTCGAACCAACTTCAATGCTTCTTGATCCGCATCGCCGCGCAAATAGCCAATAGAGCGTGCACGTTCCGCCTGCAAAGCATGCATCAAATCACCCGCCAAACCCGAGAAGCTTAATAACCGAGCAGAAGCAGATAATTCGCGCGCTTCACCATAATCTTTCCACGCAAGGTGAGAGGAATACCCCAACAGCGCCACCAACGGAATCAGCACCAATAACAGCAAACGCGTCCGAATCGACAATCCAGATAGCATGAGGACCGTTCCCTTTATGAAAAAATGATATTTGCACAACAACCACTTTAGAACATTACTTTTGCATCTTAGTTGATACAGTGCAAATGATCCGCAACAATCATGCCATTGCCGCATTTTTCTCTGTCGTCAGCGCTGATTGGGCTTATCCCTGCTCCCGCATCTGCAATGCTTCCAGAATATCAACCGCCACAATCCGGCTCACACCTTGCTCCTGCATTGTCACGCCGATGAGCTGAGTCGCGGCTTCCATCGTGATACGGTTATGGCTGATATACAAAAACTGCGTTCGCGCCGACATTTGCTTGACCAAAGCACAAAAACGCCCTGTATTGGCATCATCCAACGGCGCATCGACTTCATCCAGCAAACAAAAAGGGGCAGGGTTTAAGCGGAACAACGAAAACACCAAGCTCATCGCCGTTAACGCTTTTTCGCCGCCCGATAACAAATGAATGGTCGAATTTTTCTTGCCCGGTGGCTGCGCAATAATTTGCACCCCCGATGCCAAAATTTCTTCTCCTGTCAGCACCAATTCCGCGCGCCCACCCCCAAACAACATCGGAAACAGCTCCGCCATCGACGCATTCACCGCATCAAATGTTGATTGCAGCATGTCGCGGGTTTCAGCATCAATCCGCGTGATCGCCTCCATTAACGTCGCCATCGCTTCGTTGAGATCATCGGCCTGATGCGCCAAATAATGATGACGCTCTTGCGCGGCGGCCAACTCTTCCAACGCCGCCAAATTCACCGCACCCAAAGCCTGAATGGCCTGACTCAAGCGCGCAATATCCGCCACATACGCCGCCGGTTTTTTGTTCTCCGGCAAGATCGCTAACAGTTCTACTTCATCCGCTTGCGCGGCTTGTAACTCTTCATCAAATCGCTCAATCGCGAGTTTGGCTTCTTGATGTTTCAACAATAACTGGTTGTAACGCTCGCGCAACGGTGCCAAGCCTTGCTCCGCCGATTGCCGCGCCGACTCCAAATGCCGCAAGGTTTCTTGCGCGCCATTGAGCGCATCGCGCGCTTCAGCCAAGCGCTGTTCTTTCTCGGCAAAAACGTCCAAAACCTCTTGCAGCGTCAGATCTAAATCCTCTTCCTCTAAGGTCTCGCGATCCATCAACAACGCTTCCAAACGCTGCGTAAGCGCCTCGCTACGGCTTTGCCACTCTTGCTGGCGCTGAGTTAAATCGCGCACCCGCTGTTCAGCATTCAGCAAAGTAAATTGCAACGCTTGACGCTGGCGATCCATTTCCCGCTGCCGCGAACGCGCGAGGTTCAACGCGGTTTCCGCATCAAGGCGACGGATGCGCACCTGCTCCAGCTGCGTTTCGATCTCCTCCAAAATCAGCGCGGCCTCTTCGCTCGTCCACGCCGACTCCGACAACAATTGGTTGGACTCTTCTTCTTCACGCTTTAACTGCAGACGTTCATTCTCAATACGTTGCAGCAACGCTTGCTGCTGCGCCTGCCCTTCCTCCAACCGCGCCACCGCCAGCACGGCTTTTTGGCGAAGCGTTTCCGCCTGTGCCAGCGCCTGCCGCAACGGCGCAAGCTGCTGTTTGTAGGCCGCTTGTTGCGCTTGTAACTGCACCACCTCAGCCTGTAAGCGCGCCACTTCATCGCGAAGCGGCTCAATGTGCTGCTGCAAACGCTGAATATGCGCGGCATTCTCTAGACGCTGTTCACCGCTGTCGGGCGCGTAATAACGCACGCTCGTCGCCCCAACCAGATGGCCATCGGGACAAATCAGGCGCATCTGCGCACCCAGTTGTGCTTGGTCGGCTAAGCACTGCGATAAATCCGCGCGGGTGTCGATACCGGCCAAGGCCTCGTGCAATACCGCCTCAAAACGCGGCTCTTGGCAGCGAATACGATGCAAAAGCGCGGTCGAAGAAAGCGCCTGCGTGGACGAATGTGGCGAAGAGGTCCGCGCAATCGTCAGCCGCGCCGGCGGCACCTGCTCAGGCCAATGCGCGCTCAAACGCGCATTAGCATAATCCGCGAGAGCAACCTCAACCGCCCGCTCCCATCCCGAATCGACCGTGATGCATTGCCACAGCGCGCGCGAATCAGCCAACCCATTCGCGGATAACCACGCCTCGAAAGCGCCCTCTGGGGCCTGAGCTAGCATCGATGCACGCGCCTGCGCTTCAGCCTCCCAGCCTGCAAGCTGTTCGCGCTGGCGACTCAGGTGTTGCGTGCGCTCTCGCAATAACGCCTCACCCTCGCTTTGCGCCTGCTCCAAGTCTTGTCGCTGTGCACTTAAACTTTCCCATGCGGTGTCGGCCTGTTCACGCTCAATCTGCGCTTGCGCCAACGCCTCGCCCCCCACGGATTGCGCATTGGCGGCATCCTGCTCAAGGCGCTGACGGCGTTGCGCAATATGCGCCAGCTGTTTATGTGCATGTTGGCTATTTTGAGCGGCTAAGTCTCGGCTACGACGCTGCTCGGCTTGTTGCTGCAACAGCGCCTGTTGCGCATCGTCTTCGCGCCGAAAATCGGCTTCTGCGCTGAGCAATACCGACTCATCAAGATCTTCCAGCGCAGCCTCTTCGACCGCAAAACGCGCCTCTTCAAATGCCATCGACGCCAACTCGCGCTCGCCCTCGACATTCGACAACTGTGTTTGCAAGGTGGCCTGCTCTTGCCGCGCTTGAGTGATTTCACGCTCTAAACGCGTCCGATTTTCGAGGCGATGGCGGATTTGCTCTTCGAGGCGCACCAGCTGTGCCTGCGTATCAGCCAGCTCGGATTGATGGCCGGACAGGGCATCGGAGGCGGCGAAGTGGGCCTCACGGGCGGCCTCTAATTGCGCCTCAAGCGTCGTCGAGCGGGTGCTGAGTTCGGTTTCTTCGGTTTCGAGACGCGCCAGCTCGGCGCGGGTTTCTGCTTCTTGTTTTTGGGCTTCGGCTTTACGCGCAAGGGCGTGCAAGTTTTGCTGCAAGGTGAGTTCTTGGCGCAGCTGTTGGTATTGAGCAGCGACTTCGGCTTGAGCGCCGAGCTTTTCAACCTGCGACTCCAGCTCTTGGCGAATGTCGTCTAAACGCAGCAAATTATCGCGGGTGTCGTTGAGCCGTGATTCGGTTTCTTTGCGCCTCTCTTTATATTTAGAGACGCCTGCCGCTTCTTCGAGATAGGCGCGCAATTCTTCGGGGCGCGCTTCGATAATGCGCGAAATCATGCCTTGCTCGATGACGGCATAACCTTTGGTGCCCACACCGGTGCCCAAGAATAAGTCGGCAATATCGCGCCGCCGCACTTGCTGATTATTAATCCAGTAGCTCGATTCGCCCTGACGGGTTAAAACCCGCTTAATCGCGATCTCGGCATATTGCCCCCATGGCCCCGACGCCCGTCCTTCTTGGTTATCAAAAACCAGCTCAACCGAAGCACGACTGGCCGGTTTGCGGGTGCCCGCGCCATTAAAAATGACATCTTGCATGGACTCACCGCGGAGCTGTTTGGCGCTTGATTCGCCTAACACCCACCGAACGGCATCGATAACATTGGATTTTCCACAACCATTGGGGCCAACCACCGCAACCATTTGGCCGGGGACTGGGATCGTAGTGGGGTCAACAAAGGATTTGAATCCTGCAAGTTTGATATGGCTCAGACGCACGGTAACGAACGATCGATAGAGGAAAAAAGAGCAGCTCATTGTACCTGCCGATCGTGGCGTCGTCGCCTTGCAATCTGCCGGATTTTCGATCGCCGCACCGTCGATAAAATTGATGTTTTCGATGCGGAGAGTGCTTACACGCGGTGTTGGCTATGCAATAATCGGGACATGACTGCCTTCTCTCTTGCGAATCACTTCTTAATTGCCATGCCGAATTTAGCAGATTCCATTTTTGCTAAATCGCTGGTGTATCTCTGTGAACATAGCGAACACGGGGCGATGGGTATTGTCGTCAATCGCCCTGCGGACATGCGTCTTGGTGAGCTATTCGAGCAGGTCAACTTGCCGCTGATGCAGCCCGATCTGGACGCACTGCCGGTGTATCTCGGCGGGCCAGTTCAAACCGATCGAGGTTTTGTTCTGCATCAGCCGATCGGAAATTGGCAGTCGTCGATGATTGTCACCGACAACACGGCCCTGAGCACCTCGCGCGATATTTTGAATGCCGTCTCTGTCGGAGAAGGGCCTGAGCGGTTGTTTGTCTCGCTGGGTTATTCCGGCTGGGATGCGGGCCAGCTTGAGTTTGAGATTGCCCAAAACACATGGCTGACCGTGCCCGCGCCCGAAGATTTAGACATTATCTTCGACGTGCCTGCGGAACTGCGCCGTGATGCTGCGATGGCGTTGTTAGGTGTGGATAGCTTGACGCTCTCTTCCGAGGCCGGTCACGCATGACCGAGGTTTCTGGCACCATTCTTGGGTTTGATTTTGGCCTCGCCCGCACCGGCGTGGCGGTCGGCGAAACCAGCACCGGCAGCGCGCATCCGCTCGACACGATTCACACCACCAGCAAAGACGAACGCTTTGCTCGCATCGCGGCTTTTATTCGCGAATGGCAGCCGGTGGCCTTGGTGGTCGGCTTACCTGTCCATGCCGACGGCACCGCGCACGAAATGACGCGTATGGCGCGAAACTTTGCCATCCGCCTCAAACGCCGCGCACCCACTCTGCCCATCTTTATGGTCGACGAACGCCATACTTCTCTGATTGCCGATGCCCAAATCCACGAAATGGGCATCTACGGCAAGCGCGGCAAAATGGCGCGCGACCAACTGGCTGCCCTGCAAATCATGCAAACCTTTCTGGACAGCGGCGGCATTGCATTGGAATCTCTCGACCAACAGGAGTAGCGCATGACCTTCAAAGTCTTATTTTTTCTGGGTTTAGCCGCGCTGACCCTCACCGCGCTCCTGCTCTTGCAGAAACAATCCGAAATCGCCGCCGCCAGTGCTGCATGGCCGACCGTCTCGGCGCAGATCATTGATAGCCGCCTTGAGCAACGCTTCTCGCAACAAAAAGAAGGCGCGCACGACGAATGGAAAGCGGTGATCCGCTACCGCTATCAAATCAACGGCCAAACCTTTGAAAGCCAGCAGCGCCGCTTTCCAGAAACCGGATTTAGCCAAAACCAAGCCGATGAAGCCGCCATTGCCGCACGCTACCCCACCGGCAGCACTGTCACCGCCTACGTCAACCCCAGCCAACCCCAACAAGCTTGCCTTGAAGCCGGTCGGCATTGGAGTGTGTGGGTCGGGCAAGCGATGACGCTAGCGATTTGCGTGTTTTCGCTTTGGATGGCATGGCGCAGCGCCACCGGCAAAGAATAATCAGCCAAAAAACCAGTAACACACCCCAATCGCCGCGAGCACACCGGCCAAATCCGCAATCAGCGCACATCCAACCGCATGGCGGGCATGCTTCACTCCAACCGAGCCGAAATACACCGCCAGCACATAAAACGTGGTTTCGGTGCTGCCCTGAATCACCGCAGCAACACGAGCGGGAAAACTATCGACGCCAAAATTTTTCATGGTTTCTAGCATCATCGCCCGTGCACCGCTGCCCGAAAACGGCTTAATCAGCGCCGTCGGCAGCGCATCGACAAACCGCGTATCGACACCCAACGCAGCAAAGCCATAGCGTAACCCCGCCAACGCCGCATCCAACGCCCCGCTTGCCCGCAGCACACCAATTGCCACCAGCATCGCCAACAGGTACGGCAGAATCGACACCGATACCTCAAAACCCTGTTTCGCGCCCTCAACAAAGCTGTCGTACACCGGCACCTTTCGCCACGCCGCCACGCTCAAAAAACCGACAATCAAGCCAATCAAAACCAAATTGCCAATCAACGATGAGGTTGCCGCCAACGCCTGCGCAGAGAGACTCGCCAAGCTCGCCACCAAGCCCGACAACAACAGCACCACGCCGCCCAAATACGCCAACACCACCGGATCCCACAGCTTTAAGCGCTGCATAAAAGCCACCGCCAACAGCCCCACCAAGGATGAAACACTGGTCGCCAACAAGATCGGCAAAAACACACCGGTCGGATCCAGCGAACCTTGCTGGGCGCGATACATAAAAATACTCACCGGCAACAACGTCAGCGATGAAGCGTTGAGCACCAAAAACAAAATCTGTGCATTGGTAGCGGTTTCGGGATGCGGATTTAACTCTTGCAAAGCGCGCATGGCCTTTAGGCCAATCGGGGTCGCAGCATTGTCCAAGCCCAAGACATTGGCGGCAAAATTCATGGTGATATGGCCCAGCGCCGGATGTCCGGCGGGCACCTCTGGCATCAAACGCCGAAAAAGCGGCGACAACGCCTGCCCAAGCAAGCGAATCAGCCCAGCGCGTTCGGCGACTTGCAAAATACCCAGCCACAGCGTCAAAGTGCCGATCAACACCACAACGATTTCAACGCTGACTTTCGCCATGTCAAAAAGTGCTGTGACCAGCCGCGCAAAGACCTCGGCATCGCCTTGCCAGAGCCAGCGCCCCAGTGCGGTCACAAAAGCAATGAGGAAGAAAGAGAGCCATAAAATATTCAGCATGTTTTGATCTACACGAAATGTGCAGCCACAAAAAACCAAGGAGAACGGCATATTGACATTCTCCCCGCCCTCTCGCCAGCGCTCGCCCACTTTGAAATGGCGCATGGCTGCAGGCGGGGTCCGTTCAACACCCCTTACCCCAAATAAAAATAACCATTTTTAGTGCCAATTACGCAAAATGGATCAAATAGGGTGAACCGCTTGGCGCTCAAGAACGCGCAAAAAGGATCAAAAATGCATGACGAAAAACGGACTGCTGAAAAATCAGCATTATTCAGCGCCATTCAAAGTGGCCGCCTTAAAGACTTTCTTAATGAGCTGGAGACTTTCAAAGATGACGAAGAGGTCATCAAGGCCGCAGCCCAAAAAAAGGGCGAATGGTTTGCGCACGCCAGCGCACGTTTACGGAATGACAAAGCCTTCTTTTTAAATTTGATCGCCGCCAGAGGCAAAACGTTGGCGGCCTTTCCTTTTGCCTCGGAGGCATTGAGAGACGACGAGGATGTCGTCGCCGCCGTGATAGGTTACAAAGGCGCGTGGTTTGAATTTGCCAGTGCTCGCCTGCGCAACGACAAGACCTTTTTGCTAGCGGCTTTTAAGTCCCGCGTCAAAGCCGCCGAAGCCCTTGAGTTTGCGGCAGAGGCGTTCAAAGATGATGCGCAAGTCGTGACCGCAGCGGTGAAAAAAGACGGCCACGCCTTCGCCTTTGCCAGCGACCGTCTGCGCCGCAATAAAGCGTTTGTGTTGCATTTGCTGGCCTTGCACGCAATGGCGACGAACAACATCCCAAAATCGACCTTTGCGTTTCAACACGCCAATGCGTCATTGCAAGATGACCCCGAAGTCGCCTTGGCTGCACTCAAACAGAATGATGCCATGTGGCGCTTTGTCAGCACGCGTTTACGGGAAGATCGGCCGTTTATCTTTGCCGCTATTGAGTGCAATCCGATGGTTTTTAAGCATTTCACAGAGGCCTTAAAAGACGACACAGAAGTCGCCCAAGCCGCCATTCAAAAGGACGGCTTTCTATTGGAAGCGGCCAATCCACGGTTTCGGCATGACAAAGCCTTTTTGCTACGCGCAGCTCATGCGGGTCCGATGGCGGGGGCGATGTTGCTTTTTGTTTCGGACGACTTGAAAGACGATGCTGAACTGGTCAAAGCCAGTGTTCAGAAAGAATCGAACTTTTTTCGTTACGCCAGTGACCGTTTGCGCCATGACAGGGAATTTGTGCTCGACTTGCTAAAACATTGCCAACACGCTTGGCAAGTACTGCTGATTGCGGATGAGCGGTTTCGAGATGATGAAGAGATGATTCTGGCGATTGCCGCCGAATCAGGACATTCTGCCATTTATGCCAGCGAGCGCCTGATGAGCGACAGGGCTTTTGTGTTGCAGATGCTGTCGATCAGCGAAAACACCATGTTCATACTGCAATATGCGTTGGATCAGTTTCGCGATGATGAAGAGATGGTCAAGACCGCTATTCGACGCCATGGCGAAGCGATGTGCCAAGCCAGTGAACGCTTGCGTCATGACAAAGCCTTTGTGTTGGCCATGCTGCAGCTCAATCCCAATGCCTATGTAGGGATTGGATCACCCTTGCGAGAAGATCCCGAGGTGGTATTAAGCGCGATACCCAAAAATGAACATATGTTTCACTTTACCCCTCTAGCGGTTTGGGAAAACCGTGCATTAACCTGCAAAATTTTGTCTGCCTGCAGCCCAAGTCAACGCGCGTTGCTGTTCTCGTGGTTCTCAGAAGACGTCAAAGCAGATCCAAACGTGCGCAAGGCGGCAGGGGTTGAATAGCACGGCGACCATACCCCTCCTAAAAAAGCGCATCATACCCGTGGGCCTCAGAGAATACGGCAACAGCGTTTGTGTATGTCATGCCCGGTGCCACCGAGCAAAGAATTCTGATAAAACAACGACTTTTTGACATTTTCACAAAAAATTAACGCTTTTCTTTGGCGAAAATACACCGATGATAAAAGTACAGCGACACGTATTTACCCTATAGGAAGCAAGGAGCAACATCATGAGCATTGCCATTATCGGAGCAGGCATGGCCGGCCTCATTTTGGCCAACACGCTCCACCAAGCAGGTTACGCCGTCACCCTCTACGAAAAAAGCCGTGGCTTTGGTGGACGGATGGCCACGCGACGCACGGAAGACGGCAACTTCGATCACGGCGCCCCCTTTTTCACCGTGCGCGATGCCGAATTTATCCATGCGGTCGCAAACTGGAAAGAACAGGGACTGGTGCGGGCGTGGAATGGGCGCTTGCGTTGGATCGGTCGTCGCGGCGACCAACAGGCCCATCAAGCCACTCGCTATACCGGCGTTCCGAGCATGAGTCGCATTGGGCGCGCACTCAGTACGGGCCTCACGCAGCGTTCGGGAGTACGCGTCACGGCGCTCCAAGCGATGGGCGACCGGTGGCGGCTGACGCTGGACAACAATGAAACGGCACATCATGAATCGGTCATATTGGCCGTTCCAGCCCCCCAAGCGCATGCGCTACTGCAAGGGCAACATTATTTTGCCGAGTGCTTGACCCGGGTAGAAATCGCACCGTGCTGGACACTGATGGCGCGCGCAGATGAAAACACGCGGAATAGGGATTTAGGCTTTGATGCGGCCTTTGTCGCCGATGGTTCTGCACTGGGCTGGCTGTCCCGAGAGGACAGTAAACCCGAGCGCCCCTCCTCGGGCAACTGGCTTATTCACAGCCATGCCGAATGGGCGGCCAGCCATCTGGCCCATGCACATGAGTGGATTCAACACACCTTGTTGACCGAAGCACAAAAACACCTTGGCGGCACCTTAACACCAGTGGCGCTGCATCGTTGGCTGTACGCACGGACCCTTAAACCACTCGGCACAGCGTATTTATATGACGCCTCGTTGCGTCTTGGTGTTGTTGGTGATTGGTGTTTGGGAGACCGCGTAGAGCACGCTTTCTTATCGGGACATGCCTTAGCACAACATTTGCTCCAAACCCGCTAAAAGAAAACGCCCATGCCGCGGAACGGTCATGGGCGTTTTTTGATCGCTTAAGGCGTTATTGTTTGTGCGATTTATTGGCTTTTTCAGCCGCAAGCGCCGCTTTTTCGGCCGCTTTTTGCTCTTGGCGAACACGAATTTCTTCGACAATCTCTTCCCAACGCTGCGGGCTTTCCAAAGTCACGCGCCCAATCCGGCCTTCCCGAAAATCGGTCAAAATCCGCTCGGCTGACTTTTGAGCATCCAGATGCCCACCCGAGCGCACCGCGCCAATGCGCCGCGCAATCCGCGTGAACAACTCATAGTCAGCCCCTGAAACATCCTCTAAACCATAACGAGCCATCAAGTCTTTGGGGTAACCCACTTGCAGCAGCGCCAGCAACTCTAATGCCACTTCTTCTTCATCAAGCGCATTGCGCCCCACTGCCCCACTCGCCGCCAAGGCATAGCCAGAAGCTTCATGTTCGATCTTCGGCCATAGCATCCCCGGCGTATCAAACAAAATGACCTCATCACTTAAATCAACGCGCTGCAGGCCCTTGGTAATCGCCGGTTCATTGCCGGTTTTAGCAATTTTTCGGCCAGAAATTTGGTTAATCAGCGTCGATTTTCCGACGTTAGGAATCCCCGCAATCACTAACCGTAAGGGCTTTTCGAGCGTTCCGCGCTTGGGCGCCAGCGCAGAGGCGGCTTGAATAATCCGATTTTTGGCTTGATTATCGCCATGGGTCAGGGCAATGGCGCGGGTATTGGCTTCTCGCTCAAACCATTCAATCCATTGCTTGGTCATTGCAGGATCGGCTAAATCTTGTTTGTTCAAGATTTTGAGCATCGGTTTTTTGCGCGCAATATAGGCAATCATCGGATTGGACGAGGACATCGGCAACCGTGCATCGCACATTTCAATCACCACATCAATATCCGCTACCAATTCGGACAGCGCCTTGCGGGCTTTGTGCATATGTCCCGGAAACCATTGAATCGCCATCTATATTTCTCCTCAAAGTCCGGCAGAAGGCCGGGCGGCGCATTGTAACGACGCCCCTCTCTGACGGCAAACAGCTACACTAAATTTATCCATCTCAATCCATGACGCTTATGAAACACTTTAAACGGACACTTTGTTGGTTTCGCCGCGATTTACGACTGACGGATCATGCGGCATTACACCATGCACTGCGCCACAGTGAAGCAGTGGTGTGTGTATTTATTTTTGACACCACCCTTTTAGCGCCGCTCCCCCACAACGACCGCCGTGTTGATTTCATTTGGCAATCCCTTTTTGAGCTTAAAACGCGACTGGAAAGCCACGGCAGTACGCTGATTGTGCGCCATGACGATCCCCTGTCCGCAATCCCCGCACTGGCACAGCAATACCAAGCGGAAGCCGTGTTTTGCAATCGTGACTACGAACCCATGGCGATTTTGCGTGATGCCGCGGTCGCCAACCGGCTACAAGACCAAGGCTGCCGCTTCTTTGACAGCAAAGACCACGTTATTTTTGAGCGCGATGAAGTGTTGACCCAACAAGGTCGGCCCTTTTCGGTGTTCACACCTTACAAAAACGCATGGCGCAAACGCCTCGCCGCCGAACCGCTACCGGATTACCCGACCGAGCCTTATTTTTCGACGCTGGCCCCTCTGCCCGCCGAACCGCTCCCCAGCCTTGCAGCACTGGGTTTCCAAGACACCCATCTCGACAAAATTCCCGTACATGCTGGGGTGCGTGGGGGAGAGATACTCGCCCACGACTTTTATCAGCGCATTCAACACTATAAAACCTTGCGGGATTTTCCGGCCCGTAAAGGGGTGTCTTATTTATCGGTGCATTTGCGTTTTGGCACGGTGTCGATTCGAGAATTGGTTCGCCACGCCCTTACGCAAGATTTCAACGAAGGCGCAGAAAGCTGGCTGAATGAATTGATTTGGCGTGATTTTTATCAACAAATCCTCTGGCACCGGCCCGACCTTGCTCAGGGCCACAGCTTTAAACCGGAATACCAATCGCTGGAATGGCCGGGCGAAGACGCGCACTTTAAGGCGTGGTGTAATGGGCAAACAGGCTACCCATTGGTCGATGCGGCGATGCGCCAGCTCTTGCACTGCGGTTGGATGCACAACCGCCTGCGCATGATCGTCGCAAGCTTTCTCACCAAGGATTTATTGATTGATTGGCGACGCGGTGAAGCATGGTTTGCGCAACATTTACTCGACTTTGACTTTGCCGCCAACAATGGTGGCTGGCAGTGGGCTGCTTCAACGGGATGTGATGCCCAGCCTTATTTTCGGATTTTCAATCCAGTCAGCCAATCCGAGAAATTTGACCCGAATGGTGAATTTATCCGCCGCTACGTGCCGGAATTAAGCCACTTCACGCGTCAAGATATTCATGCGCCGTGGCTGGCTAAACAACCACCGGCGGCCTTTAAATGGGGCCAAGATTATCCGCGCCCGATTGTCGATCACGCAGTACAACGCCAAAAAGCCTTGGCCTTATTTTCTCGCGACTAGAAAACAAAAAGCCGCCGAGTAGCCAACACCACTCGGCGGCCATTACACGCGTATTATTTTTTCGCAGGGGCCGGTGTCGCAGCAGGCGTAACCGGTGCAGCCGCCGCTTTCACCGCCGCAGCCGGTTTGGCCGCAGCAGCGCCGATCGAGAATTCAGGTTTCATGTTGGAAACCGATTTCGCGCCAAAACCCGGGACTTTTTCCAGCTCATCGACGGTTTTGAATGGGCCATTTTTTTGGCGATACTCGGTAATCGCTTTGGCTTTAGCGGGGCCAATCCCTTTGACCGATTGCAGTTGCTCCATGCTGGCAGTGTTCAAATCCACTGCGGCAAAAGCAAAGTTAAAAGCAAACACGCCGGCCAACATGGCTAAGAATTTTTTCATTGCAAGTGACTCCTAAATTAACCACACCGAGGGAACAAATGATTCGTAAGATGAAATTAATGCATTTATTGTTAAATGCCAATTACTTATTCAAAATAAATTCCAAAACAATCTTGCTACCGATGTAACCCAACAACAAAGCGACGGTGCCGCCCAAGGTCCACCGCGCCGCCAGCCGACCACGCCAGCCATGACGAACGCGCCCATATAATAAAGCGGCAAAAATCACCCATGCGAGCAGCGACAAAATATTTTTATGGGTCAACGAAAATGCGCGACCAAAAATTTGCTCCGAAAACACCACGCCCGATGAAAGCGTCAACGTCAGCAAAACAAAACCGCTCCATAAGGTCATAAACAACAGACGCTCTAGCGTTAACAATGGCGGTAGTGTTTGCACCAAGCGCAACCCTTGCTTACGGTGCAATAAGGTCTCAACCAACACCATCAGCAACGCCATCATCGCCGACAACGCGATCAAACCATACGCAAACAAAGCCGTGAAAATATGCAGCGCCAAAGCGGGGTTATCAAGGTCGTAGCTGACCGCACTCGGCGGCAACATCACCCCCAACAACAGCGCCAAGCCCGTACAACTCATCAACACCGGCTGCAAACCTTCAATACGGTGGAAAAATCGCATAATCCAGTAAATTAACGCGGCCAACCACATCATCAGCGACACCGACTGCCCCAAACCAAGGGAAATCCAATGTGCCTCGGGTGCGCGTAACGTCAACACATGAAGAAATAAAGCCAGCGCCAGACCCAATTGCTCAAACCGTGCGATACGAGATGCAGCAGCCGCTCTTGCACGCCAATGCAAAAAAATATGCCATCCCAACACAAGATAAAGAATAAAGGCCAGACCGGCGACAAACGCAGGAAAAGGAGTCATGAGCATGATCAAAAGAAAACATAAGAAGCCATGAATTTTACGGAAATGCACGCAAAACCATCACGACGGGTTGGGTGTTGTAAAATAGGACTTTTCCAAAGTCTACACGATTCCCTTTCTATCTTGACAGGGACCCAAGGACAATCTCAATGCTCGACAATCTGACAAACCGCCTTTCTGGCGTGATCAAAAATCTACGCGGCCATGCGCGACTGACCGAGTCGAACATTTCGGACGCCATGCGTGAAGTCCGAATGGCCCTCCTCGAGGCCGACGTGGCCTTGCCAGTGGTCAAAACATTTGTGGCGCAAGTCAAGGAACGCGCCCAAGGCCAAGATGTGATGGGCAGCCTGACCCCTGGTCAAGCGGTAGTCGGTGTAGTTCACGAAGAACTCGTGAAACTGATGGGCGAAACCAATGACGCCCTCAACCTTGCAGCCGTCCCGCCTGCGATTGTTCTCATGGCCGGTTTGCAAGGTGCGGGTAAAACAACCACCACCGGTAAACTCGCCAAACTGCTGAAAGAAACCCAAAAGAAAAAAGTCCTGCTCGTCTCGGCCGATATTTACCGCCCTGCCGCGATTGAACAGCTTAAATTACTGGCTGCGCAATTAGACGTCGCTTTTTTCCCGTCGGACATCAGCCAAAAGCCTGTCGATATCGCATTGGCCGCCCGCGATTACGCGAAAAAGCACTTCTTTGATGTGCTGATCGTCGATACCGCCGGTCGCTTGGCAATTGATGAAGCGATGATGGCCGAGATTAAAGCCGTCCACGCCGCCATCGACCCCATCGAAACGCTGTTCGTCGTCGATGCGATGCAGGGCCAAGATGCGGTCAACACCGCACAAGCCTTTAACGAAGCCTTGCCGCTCACCGGCGTGATCTTGACCAAGCTCGACGGTGATGCGCGCGGCGGTGCAGCGCTGTCTGTGCGTCATGTCACCGGAAAACCGATTAAATTCATCGGGGTTGGCGAAAAACTCACCGGCCTTGAACCCTTCCATCCCGACCGGATGGCGAGCCGGATTCTCGGCATGGGCGATGTGCTATCGCTGATCGAAGATGTCCAAAAAGGCATCGATCAAGACGAAGCTGCCAAGATGGCGAAAAAGCTGAAAAGCGGCAAAGGCTTCGACCTCGAAGACTTTAAATCGCAAATTCAGCAAATGAAAAAAATGGGCGGCATGGCCAATTTGATGGAAAAAATGCCCGGCCAAATCGGACAAATGGCGAAAGGCATTCAAGGTGCAGAAGCCGAAAAAGGCGTGCGCCGCATCGAGGGCATTATCAACTCGATGACGCCACAAGAACGCCACAAGCCCGAGCTGATCAAAGCCAACCGCAAACGGCGAATTGCCACCGGCGCGGGCGTCTCGGTGCAAGAGGTCAATCGGCTGCTGAAGCAATTCGAAGAGACCCAAAAAATGATGAAGCAGCTCCAAAAGGGCGGCTTGATGAAACTCATGCGCGGCATGAAGGGCATGCTGCCGGGCATGTAATCTGTCACGGACACCCGCATCCCCTGCGGTTGTCCGGTCTTTTTTTAGGGAATCCCCCATGTACGATGTTGCCATTTTGACCGAAGCGCGCTATCTCGCCCCCGACGAAAGTGACTGGTATACCCGTCAGATTCACACAGAAGATGGCCTGCTACGCGATGCACTCAGCGCTCGAGGCCTCCGCGTGTGCCGCGTCGACTGGGCCGACCCCGATGTAGAATGGCCGCAAATCCGCACCGCTATTTTCCGCAGCACATGGGATTATTTTCATCGTTTTGCCGAATTTGCCCCGTGGCTCGAACGCGCCAGCCAATCGACCCGCCTGTTCAATGAAGCCGGATTGATCCACTGGAATCTCGACAAACACTATCTGGGCGAACTTGAAAAAAGCGGCATCGGAATTGTCCCCACGCAATACATTGAATCGGGCGACACGCGAACGCTCCATGCGATAATCACCGCCTCTGGCTGGGAAGAAACCATTCTCAAACCCGTAGTTTCGGGCGCTGCGCGCCACACCTATCGCCTCACCGCCGCGAATATCGCCGAACACGAAGCGATTTTCCGCGAGCTAATTGCGCACGAATCCATGATGCTGCAACCCTTTCAACGCGCCATTACCGGCGAAGGGGAGCTGTCATTAATGGTCATTGATGGCAAAGTCACCCACGCGATTCGCAAAACGGCGCAGGCCGGTGATTTTCGCGTGCAAGATGACTGGGGCGGCACCGTTCACCCACACACCGCCAGCCCCGAAGAAATCGACTTTGCACAACGCGCCGTAGCCGCCGTGCCATTTGATGTGCTGTATGCCCGTGTCGATCTGATTCGCGACAACCATGGCCAATTGGCCATCATGGAGCTCGAAATGATCGAGCCAGAATTATTTTTCCGGTTTTGCCCTGAAGCGGCTGATGTGTTCGCCGAAGGTCTCGTTCGCCGTTTGGCGTAACGCTTTTCGCTTTTAATGTCCTGCCACACACGATGGCTTTCCCTTTTCAGGAATGATTTATGGAACTCAACACGCTGACCGCGCTTTCACCTTTAGACGGCCGCTACGCCAAACAAATCGAACCGTTACGCGGTGTGTTTAGCGAATTTGGTCTGATGCGCTGCCGAATTCAGGTCGAGCTCGAATGGCTAAAAGCCCTCGCAGCAGAACCGAGCATTACCGAAGTTGCGCCCTTTTCCGAAGCCACGATCGCGGAAATCAACGACCTGATCGCCAATTTTAGCCCTGAGCATGGCGAGGCGGTGAAAGCGATTGAGGCCCGCACCAATCACGACGTGAAAGCGATCGAATACTGGCTAAAAGAGCGCCTGTCCGGTAACAATGAAATCGTCGCTGCGAGTGAATTTATTCACTTTGCCTGCACCAGCGAAGACATCAACAATCTGTCGCACGCCCTGATGTTGAAAGCCGCACGCGACCAAGTCATGCTGCCGGCGCTGGACGAGCTGATTGGCAAGCAAACCGAAATGGCGCACCAGTACGCGGAAGTGCCGATGATGTGCCGTACCCACGGCCAACCGGCGACCCCGTCGACCATGGGCAAAGAAATCGCCAACGTGGTGTACCGTCTCAGCCGCCAGCGCGAACAGCTGATTGCCCAGCCTTTACTCGGCAAAATCAATGGTGCGGTGGGTAACTTTAACGCCCACATCGTGGCGTATCCGCATGTCGCATGGGAAGGCTTTGCCAAACGCTTCGTTGAAAGCCTCGGCCTGACCTACAACCCATACACCATCCAAATTGAACCGCACGATTACATGGCCGAAATGTTCCAAATTTTCAGCCGGATCAATACCATTTTGATTGATCTTGATCGTGATATTTGGGGCTACATCTCGTTGGGTTTCTTCAAACAGCGCGTCGTAGCAGGCGAAGTCGGCAGCTCGACCATGCCGCATAAAGTCAACCCGATCGACTTTGAGAACTCCGAAGGTAACCTCGGCATGGCCAATGCGTTGCTGGGTCATTTGGCTGAAAAATTGCCGATTTCTCGCTGGCAGCGTGATCTGACCGACTCCACCGTCTTGCGCAATATGGGCGTTGGCTTTGGTTACACCTTGCTGGGCTTTAAAGCATTGATGCGCGGCCTGAACAAACTCGAAATCAATCCGGCCGCGATTGCAGGCGATTTGGACAAGAGCTGGGAACTGCTGGCCGAGCCGATTCAAACCGTGATGCGCCGCTACGCCGTGGCCAATCCTTACGAGCAACTCAAAGAGTTGACCCGTGGTAAAGACGGCATCACACAGGCCACACTGAGCGCCTTTATCCAGTCGCTGGAAATTCCAGAAGAAGAAAAAACCCGCTTGCTGGCACTAACACCGGCCACCTATCTGGGCAAAGCCATCGAATTGGCGCGTCGCATTTAAGCACGCCTCGCGCAATCAAAAGCCCTCGTCAATCGAGGGCTTTTTTTATCCCGTGAATAAGCAAAGCAAATTTTCTTCGTTCTCATCTTGTCGTGCGATCGATAACGTTTGGCGATCTGCACCTCAATTTAAATGAAGGAATCCACATGTTCACGAATCGATCTCGTACTTTACTGGTAGTCGCGGCATTATTTTCTGGGGTGGTTTCGACAGCCTATGCCGAGACCACGCTGCTGAATGTTTCATACGATCCGACCCGCGAGTTTTACCAAGACTTCAATCCAGAGTTCACCAAATATTGGAAACAAAAAACCGGAGAAGACGTCACCATCAAACAGTCTCATGGCGGGGCAGGCAAGCAAGCGCGGGCAGTGATTGATGGACTCAAAGCAGATGTGGTGACGATGGCCTTGGCGTATGACATTGATGCGATTGCCGAAAAAACGCACAAAATCCCATCAAACTGGCAAGCACGCTTACCAAACAATAGCGCGCCATATACCTCCACTATTGTGTTCTTAGTGCGCAAGGGCAACCCTAAACGAATTCACGATTGGGAAGATTTAACACGGTCGGGCATCGAAGTGATTACACCGAATCCGAAGACCTCTGGGGGCGCACGGTGGAATTATCTTGCCGCGTATGGCTATGCCCTGAAAAAAAGTGGCGGCGATCATACCAAAGCGCGGGCCTTCGTCACCGAGGTTTATAAACATGTTCCGGTTCTTGATTCGGGTGCGCGAGGCTCCACCAATACCTTTGTTCAACGAGGTGTAGGCGATGTGCTGCTTGCATGGGAAAACGAGGCCTTTTTAGCCATCAATGAATTGGGGCCAGACAAATTTGAAATTGTCGTGCCATCGGTTTCGATTTTGGCTGAACCGCCGGTCACTGTGGTCAATGGCGTCACCGACAAACAGGGCACCACAAAAGTGGCTATGGCTTATTTAGGGTATCTGTATTCGCCGATCGGGCAAAAATTGGCGGCGAAACACTACTATCGACCCGTCAATCCACAGTATGTCGAAAAAGCAGACCTGTCACGCTTTCCAAAAGTCAAAACATTCACCGTTAATGAGGTCTTTGGCAGCTGGCAAAAAGCCCAAAAAACGCATTTCGCAGATGGTGCATTGTTTGACCAAATTTTTGCGCGTTGAAACGCTTTTTCTGTCCCCATACCGCCCGCTGTACACACAGTGGTCAGCAGCAGAAGACCTTGAGGGATTTCTACTGCGGGCGGACTGATGACTTCCTGAACTTTGCAGGCACGCAATGAAACAGACAACATTGATTATTCCGGGTTATCGGGGAAGTGGGCCGGATCATTGGCAAAGCTGGCTTGAAAACAGAATTCCAGATGCTCGCCGCGTTACAGGTATTGACTGGGATCAACCACGCCTTGCCACATGGGCAGAGACCGTTCGGTATGAAATTGACCTTGCACCCCATCCGGTGTGGCTGGTTGCACACAGCTTTGGCTGTTTAGCCAGCATCGTCGCGGCGGCAGATCGGCCGCACAAGGTCGCGGGAGCCATGTTCGTCGCACCTGCCGATCCACATCGTTTCACCGCGCAGGGGCTACGCGAAGAACATGATCACGCAGAAAGTGTGGCTAAGCGCTTGCCCACAAGGCCGCAACATTTTCCAAGCGTGGTGGTTGCCAGCAGCAATGACCCTTGGTCCAAATTAGCCATTGCAGCCTATTGGGCACAACGCTGGGGCAGTCAGTTCATTTGCATCGGTCATGCAGGGCATATCAATCCCGATGCAGGCTTCGGGCCTTGGCCAGAAGGACAAGCCTTGCTTGAGGCAATGCAACAAACCCAAGTTGGGGTCCCATTAGGCACACTTTACCCCTCAGACAAAACGCCGACCTAAAACCGACCGAACCCATCAAGAGGGCTTTCCATACGCTCTCTCTGCTTTCACTTCACAGCACATCGTGCTGCATCAATTGAGATGGCCTGTTTTTGCAACAGGTCATCCTATCGAGTGCACGCAACTCAGCGCATCAGCAAGATCGACACACGGTGCCCGCCGCACGCACGATTTAACAAAAAAAGGAATAAGTAACGCAATTTTTATTGTTTAAAGTTATTTAAGAGGCTGCGTAAACTTTCCTGTATTGAAATCAGGAGAACGTCATGTCTTTCAGCAAGGTTCCTTTTTTATCTGATCACGCCATCCAGCGTTCGTACTGAAAGGAACATGGATGACCACCATCAAAACCTTTCGTGTACTCCCCGGATTCAAGATCACACTGGGCTACACCCTCGCCTATCTCTCCCTGATCGTGCTGCTGCCATTGGCCGCCGTGCTGATGAAAACCGCAACCCTGACTTTTTCAGAATTCTGGGATATCGTCGCGGCCCCTCGGGTCGTCGCCTCCTACCAACTGTCTTTCGGACTCTCTCTGGCGGCGGCGACAATCAATGCGCTCTTTGGCTTGATGTTGGCATGGGCATTGGTGCGCTATTCATTTCCCGGCAAGAAGCTGATTGATGCCTTGGTGGATCTTCCTTTTGCACTTCCAACCGCCGTCGCAGGGATTGCACTGACCGCGCTCTATGCAAAAAACGGCTGGCTAGGACAGTACTTAGAGCCGCTCGGAATTCATATTGCCTTTCAGCCACTCGGGATTTTGATTGCGCTGGTTTTCATTGGCTTGCCATTTGTCGTGCGCACCGTGCAACCCATTTTGGAAGATCTTGATACCGAGCTTGAAGAGGCTGCAGCCAGCTTGGGTGCGCAACGCTGGCAAATTTTTCAGCACGTCATCATGCCGATCTTACTTCCGGCGCTACTCACCGGCTTCGCGTTAGCCTTTGCCCGTGCGGTGGGTGAGTATGGATCGGTGATCTTTATTGCGGGCAATTTACCGATGGTCTCAGAAATTACGCCTTTAATCATTGTGACCAAATTAGAGCAATACGATTACACCGGCGCAACCGCGATCGCACTCGTCATGCTGTTGTTTTCATTAATTTTATTACTGATGATCAACAGCCTCCAAGCATGGACGGCCAAGCGGACAGGGAGAGATCAATAATGGCAGGCGCAACAGTGATGCGGCGCAGCACTCACCCTGCCGCCCGCTTCGAAAATAGAGCCGCAACCCGTGAAACACCACAGGTTAAATGGCTAATCCTTGGCATTTCTTTAACATTTTTTGTTGTTTTCCTATTACTGCCGCTTGTGGCGGTGCTGGTCGAGGCCTTGCGCAAGGGATTGGAGACTTATACGAGCGCGTTAGTCGATCCAGATGCCTTATCTGCGGTTCGGCTCACGCTAATTGCGGCGGCGATTTCCGTTCCACTCAATCTTGTCTTTGGCGTATGTGCAGCATGGGCGATTGCGAAATTTGAGTTTCGCGGGAAACACCTCCTCATCACCTTGATTGACTTGCCGTTCTCAATCTCCCCAGTGATTGCCGGACTTATTTATGTGTTGGTATTTGGTGCGCAGGGATGGTTTGGGCCGTGGCTTTCAGAGCATGACATCAAAGTGATCTTTGCGGTGCCGGGCATTGTTTTAGCCACGATATTTGTGACATTTCCCTTTGTTGCGCGTGAATTGATTCCGCTGATGCAAGCGCAAGGCAAAGAAGAAGAGGAAGCCGCGGTGGTGCTGGGGGCAAATGGATGGCAAGTCTTTTGGCATGTCACGCTCCCGAATATCAAATGGGCGCTGTTGTATGGCGTGATTCTGACCAACGCCCGCGCGATGGGCGAGTTTGGCGCGGTCAGCGTAGTTTCAGGACATATTCGTGGCATGACAAACACCCTACCGCTTCATGTCGAGATTCTTTACAACGAGTACCAATTTTCTGCGGCGTTTGCGGTGGCATCGTTACTGGCCATGCTCGCACTGATCACTTTAGGGCTGAAAAGCTGGATCGAGCACCGCGCAGCACACGCTGATCAAGCACAGGAGAGGAACCCATGAGCATTCAAGTCAATCACATCAGCAAGCAATTCGGTCATTTCGCTGCACTAGATGACGTTTCTTTAGATTTTCCATCTGGAGAGTTGGTGGCACTGCTCGGGCCATCTGGCTGCGGAAAAACAACGCTATTACGCATTATTGCAGGCCTAGAACAGGCCGATGCAGGTCAAGTCTTGCTGGATGGAGAAGACGCATCCGGCACCCATGTCCGAGAGCGTCAGGTGGGCTTTGTTTTCCAACACTATGCGCTGTTCAAGCATATGACGGTCTTTGATAACGTCGCATTTGGCATGCGGATGAAACCACGAGGGCAGCGACCAACCGAAAGCCAAATCCGCGCAAAAGTCAAAGAGCTGCTTGACCTCGTGCAGCTCAATTGGTTGGCCGATCGTTTTCCGGCCCAATTATCGGGGGGGCAACGACAACGCATCGCCCTTGCCCGCGCCCTTGCGGTCGAGCCGCGCGTTTTGCTGCTAGATGAGCCATTCGGTGCGCTTGATGCCAAGGTGCGCAAAGAATTGCGGCGCTGGCTGCGCAAGCTGCATGACGAATTGCACATCACCTCTATTTTTGTGACGCATGACCAAGAAGAAGCACTAGAAGTTGCAGATCGGGTTGTGCTCATGAATCACGGCAAAGTTGAACAAGTGGGCACACCAGAAGAAGTCTATAGCCGCCCTGCGACCCCTTTTGTGTATAGCTTTCTCGGGTCGATCAATCTCTTTCATGGCCGCATGGATGACGAGCATATTTGTGTCGGCCAAGACCTTATTGCGCACCCATCACATGGTTTTCGCCACGGAACCGAGGTTGTTGCCTTCGCGCGCCCGCACGAACTTGAGATTGCTGTGAGCGAAGAAGTGGCATCCGGCATTCCAGCTCGTATCAGCCGCATTTTAGCTTTTGGCATCACGGCACGCATTGAACTCGATGGTTTGAGCGGGACACCCGCCCAACATTTTGAAGTCGAACTCACACGTGAACGAGTCGCGGATCTGGGCCTGATTGAAGGGCAATCGGTGCAATTAGTGCCATCGCGACTCAGCGTTTTTGAATACTCGCCACCGGCGACCAAAGAAAGTCGAGCATGAATTTTCAGCAATTACGGATTATCCGCGAAACCGTGCGGTGTAACTTCAACTTAACCGATGTGGGCAATGCACTCTTCACCTCTCAATCTGGCGTCTCAAAACATATTAAAGACTTAGAGGATGAGCTGGGTGTGGAATTATTTGTGCGCAAGGGAAAGCGCCTGCTTGGGCTCACCGAGCCCGGCAAAGAACTCCTCGTTTTGGTTGAGCGCATGCTTCATGATGCACGCAATATCAAGGCATTGGCGGAGCAGTACAGCAATCGAGATCAGGGACAACTCACCGTCGTGACGACGCATACTCAAGCACGCTACGCCTTGCCTGCCGTCATCACCCAATTCAAAGAAGCTTTTCCAAAGGTGCATCTGAAGTTGCATCAAGGCAGCCCCAAAGAAATTGTGCAGATGCTGATCGAAGGCGAAGCCGATATTGGGATTGCGACGGAAGCCGTCGCCGACGTCCCAGAATTGGCGTCCTTTCCGTTTTACACGTGGAAGCATTCGGTCGTGGTTCCGGCAGGGCATCCTCTCGAAAAACAGGCGAAGTTGACGTTAGACGCGATCGCGGAATACCCGATTATTACGTACCACGAAGGATTCACCGGACGCTCGCGCATCAACCAAGCCTTTGCGGAAGCCGGTGTAATACCCGATGTGGTGATGTCGGCACTAGATGCGGATGTGATCAAAGCGTATATCGAGCTTGGGCTAGGCATTGGCATCATTGCGTCGATGGCGTTCAATCCAGAGCGCGACACCAATTTACGCATGCTTGATACTCACCAGCTCTTTCCAGAAAATGTTGCGCGAATTGCGCTTCGGCGAGGGGATTATTTACGCGGGTTTGCCTACCGATTTATCGAACTATGCGAACCCACGCTTTCTGAAGTGGTTGTGCATTCGGCCATTCGGCCACAAAAAGTCGATTTTTTCGAAACCTGAAAAGCACTACGGAATGGGCAGCCATCGCATTTCTCTTCGCGCCACGCTTCAACGCAAGAAACGCGATGGCGCTAAACGCCGCAACTGCGTGCCAAGCACATGCCGAAAACGCGGAGAGTGCAAACATATTGCGCCCGCCAACCCTACGATACAGCCCAGCACCGTATCCAAAAATCGCGATTGAATCAGCGCAGACGGCGAGGCGTGCCCCAACGTGGCCGCCTCGGCCAAAAATAACGTTAAAGGCGTCACAAACACCACAGCAAAACCATAATGGCGAACAATCAAGGTTTCGATCATAAAAGCCAAGATCAAAATCAAAAATGCGATCCGCCACGTATCCAACGGCAACATCAACAAGCCCCACGACAGCAGCAGCCCGACACATGTCCCCAATACCCGATGCAATTGCTTTTGCCACACCGCGCGCAGCGATGTCCCTTGAATCACCGCCAAACAACTGACCGGCACCCAATATGGGCGGTCTAACTGCAGAAGCTGCGCCAAGGCGAGCGACACGCCGACAAATAAACCAATCACCACCGAGTCAAATACCACAAAGTCGAACGTCGGCTCGGGCAACGGTGGTACGGGCTGCGTCTCTTGCCGACGCACACTGTAGACGCTGTAAAAAAAAGCAATCAAACACGCCAAGAGCGCGCCCAGCGTAAACAAACCGACCTTCAATGGAATTTCAATGATCTCGCCAGGGGTATACGCACCAATCGCGGCGGCCATCACAAAAAACAAACTCCCCGGTGGGCCGACACCATAAAAACGACACACCATCGTGACCAAAATCGCGATAAACACCAGCATCCACATCATGACCGGTGTGAAGAAATGGCTCATCACACCCAACGCGTAACACGCCACCATGCCAAACGCACACGCCATGATCCACATCATTCGGTGCGACAACGGCGTGTTCGGCAGATAGAGAAAAACCAATCCGCCCAGCGATGAAATCAGCCCGTAATTCATGTGATCAAAGTATGCGCCGATCAGTAGCGGCAAACCGGATGCCAGCGCCGCCGCCACCGGCATTTGCCAACGCCGATTACTCGGATTAATCGTCGTCAGCTGGATCAGTTCAGACTGCAGCCATGCTTTGATGCGCGCTCCAGAAATCATCGCTCCGAGCCTTCGCGAGAAGCCATCGGAACAGGCCATTGCAGGGTTAAACGTGCGCCGCCCAACGGGGCATCGTCGATCAAAATGCGCCCTTGATGGCCGTCGATAATTCGCCCCACAATCGCCAACCCCAAACCATGCCCGCCGGTATGTTGGCTGCGAGATTTATCCAAACGGGTAAACGGTCTGAGCACTTCTGCGCGCGCTTCGGGTGGAATACCGGGGCCATCATCATCCACATGCACACAGATCGAAGAGCCTTGCCATTCGACACTCAGCGCGATGTGCTGCCGACAATGACGGCGCGCATTGATCACTAAATTGGTAATCGCCCGTGCCATGTAATAGCCATCCAGCACCGCTCGCGGGGCAGCTTGTCCAGTGAGGTTGTGAATTTGCGGCGCTTGATTTTGCCAACTCAGTTCGCTTAATACATTTTGCAACCACGGCAGCACATCCACCGATTGCAGTTCGAAGCGCATTTCTGGCCGTTCCAAGCGGCTAAAAATCAGCAGCTCTTCGGTCATTTCATTCAAGCTATCGAGGTCGCGATCCATTTGGCCGACAATCTTTTGCACCACTGGCGGCTCTTCAACCCCGCGCAGCGCCTCAACCCGATACCGCAAGCGCGCAATCGGTGTACGCAAATCGTGCGAAACCGCGTCAATCAAGGTTTTGCGACTATCGACCAGCTCGCCCATATTGCGCGCCATGCTATTCATCGCCGCGCCCAAATCGACGAGCGGAGAGCTGTCTGGCAAATGGCTGCGTGCCGAAAAATTGCCCCGCCCCAGCTCCAAAGACACTTCCGAGAGTTGTCGGGTGTGGGCTTGCAACGGACGGAGCCACACAAAGGCGGGGATGCCCAGCGCCAGCGCCAGCGACAACAGCGCCAGCACATCCACCCACGATAATTTGCGCGCCAGATATAAATAATCCACCGGCCCCAAGGTCAAAATAAAATCGCTATTCGGAATGCGCTGCAAATAACGTTCTTGATCTTCCAGCAAGACAATTTCGCCCGCAACTAAGGCTTGGCTGTGTTGATTATTCAGGCGGTAGCTGTCAATGCGCTCAATGCCAATGGGCACGGCTAATTTATCTCGCAATGCGGTGATGCGCTGCGGCCACTCTTTTTGCGGAACCTCTCGCAGCTCTCGCTCGACCAGAAATAGCGTGGTATGAAAAATGTCCGTGAAATAGCGGCGGTTATTTTCATGCAAAACATGCTTATAAATCGCGCCCACCAATAACGATGACAACAAGAAAAATACAACAACGGTGAGGTAAAAACGCAGAAAGAGGTGGCGCATGGATTTAAGCATTCACTTCATTTCGCCATTCATCGCTGGCAAATAAATACCCTTTGTGCCGAATGGTTTTGATCTTTCTCGGGTCACTCGGATCATCGCCGAGTTTTTTGCGTAGGCGCGAAATCGCCACATCAACACTGCGATCCAAACCGTCGTAATGCACACCGCGCAGCGCAAATAAAAGCGATTCACGGCTTAGAATTTGTCCAGCGTGGCTGGCCAGCAACCACAACAAATCAAAGTCGGCAGTGGATAAAGTAATCGGCGCGCCGCGATAGCGAACAGTTCGATTGACGCTATCCATCATCAGGGTTCCAAAGTCCAACACGCTGTGCGAAGTATCACTGGTGCGCAGCTCATTTTCTGTCGGCACCGGCGTCGCTTGGCGTAAGTGGGCGCGGATGCGCGCCAGCAGCACCGAAGGTGGCGTGGTTTTGAGCACATAATCATTCGCGCCCAACTCAAAACCGAGAATCTGATTCATATCGCTATTGAGCGAGGTCAGCATAATAATCGGGCCATTAAAGCGCGGGCGTAGTTCGCGGCACAGCGTCAATCCATCTTTACCCGGCAGCATAATATCCAACATCACCAGTGCAGGCGGATCTTCTAAAATGGCTTCGACAGCATGGTCGCCACGATCAATATGCACGACGTCAAAACCGTAGGTATGGAGGAAATCACCGATTAATTCCGCCAAATCGTGATCGTCCTCAACAAAGACAATACGGGGATTCATTGCGTATCCAGATGCATGAGGTAGGAAAGCGCGTATTGTAAAACAAATCGCCTGCCCTGCTTACTGCCTTACCTGCACATGGGCGAGTACAACAGCCCCCAGCGAATGTGATAAACTGCCGCATAAATCTTTATTTTTGATGAAAAAACCGGCTATCTTGCCGGTTTTGCCATTTTCGCCAGAGCGCAATGAAAAAAGTCTATATCAAGACCTTCGGCTGTCAGATGAACGAGTACGATTCGGACAAAATGCTCGACGTTCTCAACGTCTCTGAAGGTGCTATCAAAACCGACACCCTTGAAGAAGCGGATGTCATCCTCTTTAACACCTGCTCCGTACGCGAAAAAGCCCAAGAAAAAGTCTTCTCCGACTTGGGCCGTATTCGCCATCTCAAGGCAGAAAACCCCAACCTGGTCATTGGCGTCGGCGGCTGTGTCGCCAGCCAAGAAGGCGAAACCATCATCAAACGCGCGCCGTTTGTCGATATCGTCTTTGGCCCACAAACCTTGCACCGGCTCCCCGAGCTGATTGCGGCCAAAAAAGATTCTGGCCAATCACAGGTTGATATTTCCTTTCCCGAAATCGAAAAATTCGACCACCTGCCCCCAGCACGGGTTGAGGGCAGTTCGGCGTTTGTGTCGATCATGGAAGGCTGCTCAAAATACTGCACCTTCTGCGTGGTGCCCTACACCCGCGGCGAAGAGGTCTCGCGTCCGTTTGAAGATGTACTGACCGAAGTCGCAGGACTCGCCGCCCAAGGCGTCAAAGATATTTCGCTGCTGGGACAAAACGTCAATGCCTACCGTGGTCTTATGGCCGATGGCGAGCTGGCTGACTTTGCGCACTTGCTGGAATACGTCCATGAAATTCCGGGCATCGAACGCATCCGCTTTGTCACCAGCCACCCGCGTGAATTTAGCGAACGCCTGATTCAGTGCTACGCCACCCTCCCGAAGCTCGTTTCCCATCTGCATTTGCCGGTTCAGGCCGGTTCGGACCGCGTTTTGGCCGCCATGAAACGTGGTTATACCGCGCTTGAATACAAATCGATCATCCGCAAGCTGCGTGCGATTCGGCCCGATTTGTGTTTGTCGTCAGATTTTATCGTGGGCTTCCCCGGCGAGACCGACGAAGACTTTGAAAAGACTTACAAGCTAGTGGAAGAACTGCGCTTTGATGCGAGCTTTGTCTTTATCTACTCGCCGCGTCCGGGCACACCGGCAGCCGATCTCGTTGACGACACGCCGCATGAAGTGAAAGTGCAGCGTCTGCAGCGCATTCAGGCTTTGCTCGATGCGGAAACCCTACGCATCAATGAAAGCATGGTCGGCACCGTTCAATCGGCGATCGTTGAAAAAATCGCCCGTCGCGATAGCAATATGTTGGCGGCGCGGACAGAAAATAACCGCGTGGTGAACTTTATCGGCCACCCGCGCCTAATCGGCCAGTCGGTGATGCTCCGTATTACCGAAGCCCATCCGCACAGCTTAACCGCTGAAATGGTCATCCAAGACTAAGCCCATGTCGGCGCTAGAACATCCTCATGCCCTAGCGCCGTTTTTACGCCCAGATCCAGACACAAGCACGGCTCGCGGAGTTTGTTTTGTATACCGAAAATTTAACACTGGCCCCGATTGATAATGTTCGCCTGCAAAATCTGTGTGGGCCATTAGATGAAAATCTCAAGCAAATTGAAAATGCACTAGACGTCAATATCAGTCGCCGCAACGAACGCTTCACCATTCTGGGCGCAAGGGCGCGTGAAGCGGCGCAAATTTTAGGGACGTTTTATCTGCGTGCCGATCATGGCGCGCTGGACATCGAAGATATCCAGCTGGGTCTGATTGAACTCAATAGCCAACTGCCCACAGTCAGCCACGACATCGAAAGCATCGGGCTGCGAACCCGCAAGGGCAAGCTCTATGGCCGTACGCCCGGTCAAAATGTCTATATCAAAGCGATTCAAGAACACGACATTACTTTCGGGATTGGGCCTGCCGGTACAGGTAAAACCTATTTGGCCGTCGCGTGTGCGGTCGATGCCCTTGAGCGCGACATTATCCGACGCATCATTTTGGTGCGACCGGCAGTCGAGGCAGGGGAAAAACTCGGCTTTTTGCCGGGCGACTTAGCGCAAAAAGTCGATCCGTATTTGCGTCCACTGTATGACGCTTTATACGATTTAATGGGCTTTGATCGGGTCAACAAGCTTTTTGAAAAAAATCTGATTGAGATTGCTCCGCTCGCCTATATGCGCGGCCGAACCCTCAATAACGCTTTTATTATTTTGGATGAAGCCCAAAATACCACGCCGGAACAAATGAAAATGTTCCTGACACGGATTGGCTTTGGGGCAAAGGCCGTGATTACCGGCGACCGCACTCAAGTCGATTTGGCGCGGCACCAAAAAAGCGGCCTTGTTGAAGTGGAAAAAATCTTGAACACGGTTCGCGGTATTTGTTTTCATCACTTTGGCAGTGCCGATGTGGTCCGTCATCCGCTTGTCCAAAAAATTGTCGATGCCTACGATCAGTGGGACCTCGTTAACCAACCACAGAATCCTTTATGAAACTCGCGAAAACGCGCTTCCGTCCCCGTCCACGTAGCCTTGCACTCACCGTTCACTTTGCGATTTCGCCAGTGGGCTTGCCAAGCGGCCAAGATTTTTCACGCTGGGTCGGTGCGGCGCTGAAAACCCGCCGCCCCGCGGAAATCGGTCTACGCATTGTCGACGCAGAAGAGGGTCAGGCGTTGAATCGGGAATATCGCGAAAAAAACTACGCCACCAATGTGCTTAGTTTTGCACTCAATGAGGGCGAAGATTTTGCCGAGCTGCCCTTAATTGGGGATGTCGTCCTGTGCGCGCCCGTCGTCGAAAAAGAAGCTATCGAACAAAACAAAACCTTGCTTGCGCATTATGCGCATCTCACCGTGCACGGCATGTTGCATTTGCAAGGGTTTGACCATGAAGACGACGCGGACGCCGCCGAGATGGAGAAACTTGAAACAGCCATCCTTGCAAGGTTAGGATACGCTGACCCTTATCACTCGGAGCAAGCCTGATCCTATGGACGAGCCTTCCAAGCCTTCGTGGCTTGAGCGACTTTCTGCCTTCCTCTTGCGCGAACCTGAAGACCGCGAGGAATTGATCGACCTTCTGCATTCGGCCTTCGAACGCAATCTACTCGACGCAGACGCCTTGGGGATGATCGAAGGCGTACTTCAAGTGAGCGAACTCTCGGTGCGCGATATCATGGTGCCGCGTAGCCAAATGGACGTGATCAAAGTCAACGAAGCGGTCGAGACCTTTTTACCCTTCGTGATCGAAACCGCCCATTCGCGCTTTCCCGTGATTGATGACGGCAAAGATGATGTCCTCGGCATTTTGCTCGCCAAAGACCTTCTGCGCTATTTTGCCAACGCCGACGACTTCGACTTGCGCGACAGCCTCAGACCTGCAGTATTCATTCCCGAATCGAAACGACTCAATATTTTGCTGCGTGAATTCCGAGAAACACGGAATCATATGGCGATTGTGGTCGATGAATATGGTGGCGTGGCTGGACTGGTCACGATTGAAGATGTGATCGAACAAATCATCGGCGACATTGAAGATGAATACGACTTTGATGAAACCGAAGATCATATCGTGCCGCAAAAAAATGGGCGGTATCGGGTCAAAGCCGTAACCGAAATCACCGATTTTAATGAGCTTTTTGGCAGCACGTTCAGCGATGAAGACTATGACACCATCGGTGGGCTCGTGATGGCGAGTTTGCGCCACGTTCCAAAACGCGGAGAAACCGTCAAAATAGCGGGCTTTGAATTCCAAGTACTACGGGCAGATAGCCGCCGCATTCACTCGCTAATGGTCAATCGTATTCATACCCCCGGTGAGGAAGTACACAGCGAATGACACGGTTACAGCCGGTGCAGGGTGCACTGATCGCAGCCAGCGCAGGCGCGTTAACGGTCTATGCTTTTGCGCCGTGGCGACTTTGGCCACTGATTTTGATCTCGCTCGTGATCCTGTTGCGCTTAGTTCAAGCTCAACCGGCGCGGGCTTTTTCGTGGGCGTATTGGTGGGGGTTGGCCAGCTTTTCGGCTAACTTCTACTGGATTTATTACAGCCTGCATGATGTAGCAGGTTTGCCGAGCTGGATTGCCGCGCCGATGGTGGCGCTGCTACCGGCGTGGCTAGCACTGTTTCCTGCATTAGCGGTGTGGGCAAGTGTACGTGGCCCGTTTGGATCAGCCTACTGGCGCTGGGGCGTTGCCTTTCCGGCGCTGTGGGTTCTGATGGAATGGCTGCGGGCGACCGTATTCACAGGATTTCCGTGGGCGAGTTTGGGCTACAGCCAAATTCCAAACACCCCACTTGCGCACCTCGCACCCCTCGGGGGAATCTACGCAGTGTCGGCTGCGGTCGCTTTAACCGCCGGTTTGCTCAGTCAGCTTCGGCAACCCTCTTTTGTCGCATGGCGGTGGCCGGTGATCGTGCTGCTGGGCCTCTGGGGTGGAAGCAGCCTCAGCGGACAATACACATGGACACACCCTGTCGGTGCGCCAACCACGGTCTCGCTGATTCAAGGCAATATCCCGCAAAGTTTAAAGTGGGAAGAAAGCGCCTATGCTTCAACGCTGCAGCAATACGGACAGCAAATCCTAAGTGCGAAAGGCGAGTTGATTGTCTTGCCTGAAACGGCATTTCCGGTATTTTTTGATCAGCTGCCGGCCGACTATCTTGCTTTTTTGCGCCAGCACCTCAACCAGCGCCAGCAAACCTTGCTCACCGGCGCGGTACTGCAAACCCCGCAGGGCGGCTATGTGAACGCGGCTTTATCGCTGCATCAACCACAGCTCTATTACGCGAAAAATCACCTTGTGCCGTTTGGGGAATTTATCCCGTTACCGGCAATAACTGGCTGGATTTATCAGCAAATGAATATGCCGCTGTCCGGCTTTACGCGGGGGGGGGACAATCAGCCGCCGCTCACGCTCGCAAATCAAAAAATTGCCGTCAATATCTGCTATGAAGATGGCTTTGGTGATGAATTACGCGGTAGCGCCGCGCAATCGACCGTGCTGGCGAATCTCTCGAATCTGGCTTGGTTTGGTCATTCTGCAGCCGCCGAACAGCAATTACAGCTTTCACAAGCACGCGCCCTCGAAAGCGGGCGGCCAATGTTGCGAGCAACTAATACAGGCGCTACGGCCATCGTGTCGGCCAGCGGCCACATTCAAGCCCAACTCCCCGCTTTTACAACCGCCATTCTGGAAGACCGCATTCAGGGTTACCAAGGTCAGACCCCTTATATGCGGTGGGGTGACTCGGTAGTGCTGTCGCTGAGCGGCCTCGCTTTATTGATCAGCGGCCTACGCCATCGCCGTGCCTCTACTCTTTAAGATCGTTCTTATGATTCGTTTACCCAAAACCCTGCGTTTTAGCCTCCGCATTGTCAGTGCATTGCTAGCCTTGCTGAGCATCGCTCGACTTACTTTTTTATGGCAATTTGGTGGAACACACACGCTCCAGCAACCTGAAGTGTTGCGCGCCTTGCAATATGGTTTTCGCTTTGATTTGCGTGTAGCGCTGATTATCGTGACGCCGTTTTTGTTATTCGGTGGCTGGCGACTGTTTTCACCATTTTTATCCACAGGCTGGCGGCGGTTTTGGACGGGTTATTTCACCCTCGCTTTCACGCTGTGCCTGACGGCCGCGCTGGTCGATTTTGGGCACTACAGTTATTTACGCAGTCGCCTGAATGCCGCGATTCTCAATTTTTTAGGCGATTGGCAAACCTCGGGGGAAATGGTATGGCAAACGTATCCAGTGCTGCGCTTTTTAATCCCCGCACTGCTGGGGGTTTATCTCATTTCGAAATGGATTGGTGCGCATTTTGAGCGACTGGCACAGATTCGCGTTCACCAAAACCCATCACGACTTCAACGCATTGCGCTGAATAGCTTAGTGTTTTTCAGCGTCGTTCTCGGAATGCATGGACAAGTGTCGCAGTACCCGCTGCGCTGGAGTGATGCCTTTTTTAGTGCCGACCCATTTGTATCGAGTCTGGGCCTTAATCCGCTAGTGAACTTCTTTGATACGCTAGATTACCAGCGGGCGGGATACGATGTGGATCAGGTCAAAACGGCTTACCCAATCATCGCCCACTGGCTAAAAGTACCGCATCCCGATCTCAATACGCTGTCTCTGCGCCGCGAGATTGCACCGCGTGCAGGTGCATTGGCTGGACAACCGAATATTGTGCTGGTTCTTGTGGAATCATTCTCGGCCTATAAAACCAGCCTATTCGGTAACCCACTGAAAACAACGCCATATTTTGATCAAATGGCGCAGGATGGCGTGCAATTTACCCGCTACTTCACGCCGCACTTTGGAACTGCACACGGTGTATTTGCGACGCTGACCGGTATTCCCGATGTAGAAACAGCGAACACGTCGAGCCGTAACCCACAGGCAGCGGACCAGCATATTTTGATTGATAGCGCGTTCCCTGATTATCAGCGCTTTTACTTTATTGGCGGCTCCACGTCTTGGGCCAATATCCGTGGGCTGCTCAGTAATAACATTCGCAATATCGACATTCGCGAAGAAGGAGATTACCAATCTCCACGCAATGACACTTGGGGTATTTCGGACACCAATTTATTCAAAGAAGCCAACAAGGTCTTCCGAACACAGAACAAACCATTCTTTGCGATTATCCAAACTTCGGGAAACCATCGCCCGTATACCATTCCAGCAGAAGACAAAGATTTTGAAGTTCGTAAAGTCGATGATGCGACATTGAAGGCGAATGGGTTTGATAGCTTGGATGAGTTCAATTCGTTCCGGTACATGGATTACTCCATCCGCACCTTGATCGAAACGGCCAAAAAAGAAAAGTATTTCGACAACACGATTTTTGTCTTTACCGGCGACCACGGCATTACCGGCAATGCGGGAAAACTGTTGCCGGATGCATGGACGTCACTGCGGCTGACGAGTGTTCACACACCGTTTGTGCTATATGCTCCCAAGCTCTTAAAGCCTGCTGTACACGATCGGATTGCCTCACAAATTGATGTGTTACCCACGCTGGCAGGACTCCTCAATCGACCTTATGTAAACACCGCATTTGGACGCGATTTACTGGATCCTACTCAATCTGATGCACCGCGGGCCTTTGTGATTACCCATGATCGGGGCCCTGAAATTGGGCTGGTTGAACAAGGGCATTACTTCATGATGCGTGCCGATGGTCACCAAAAACACTTAGCAGATCTGAATGGTGATGACGCCAGTGTCGATCAAAGCGCCAAAGCCCCAGAAGCAGCGGCTGCTCTTGAAAAGCAAACGCGAGCATTTTATGAAATGGCGCGCTATCAGCTTTTGAATAATTACAAGGCAAAAGTGCATCCATAAAGCGAAGGCAAAAGAATCTTGTATAAAAACATGATTTTTCCTCTTGAAAAGCGCTCGGGCAGTCCCTACTATTAGCACTCGTAGACATCGAGTGCTAATTGCCCGATGCAATAGATTGATTTTCAAGAATTTTTGCCAAGACCCTGTAATTGATAGGAGAGATTCATGGCTATTCGCCCTTTACACGACCGTGTTGTTATCAAGCGCCTTGAGGCTGAAGAAAAAACTGCATCTGGCATCGTTCTGCCGGGCTCGGCAGCTGAAAAGCCGGATATGGGTGAAGTGATCGCTGTTGGTAACGGCAAGATCCTCGAAAACGGCGAACGTCGCGCACTGGAACTCAAAGTGGGTGACAAAGTGATTTTCGGTAAGTACTCCGGCCAGACCGTCAAAATCGACGGCGACGAAGTGCTGGTGATGCGTGAAGAAGACGTGATGGGCATTGTTGAGTAATTCCCTCACCCGCATCCGATTTGAAAACGATTTGGAGAGTTAAAGATGGCTGCTAAAGATGTAAAATTCGGTGATTCCGCACGCGCAAAAATGGTTCATGGCGTCAACATTCTGGCTGACGCAGTTAAAGTGACTCTCGGCCCGAAAGGCCGCAACGTTGTGCTTGAGCGCAGCTACGGTGCGCCGACCATCACCAAAGACGGTGTGTCTGTTGCTAAAGAAATCGAACTGAAAGACAAGTTCGAAAACATGGGCGCACAAATGGTCAAGGAAGTGGCTTCCAAAACCAACGATATCGCTGGCGATGGCACCACCACTGCAACCGTATTGGCGCAAGCCGTGGTTCAAGAAGGCATGAAGTATGTCGCTGCCGGCATGAACCCGATGGACCTGAAGCGCGGCATCGACAAAGCGGTCATCGCGATTGTTGAACAGCTGAAAGCCCTGTCTAAGCCTTGCTCCACCACCAAAGAAATCGCTCAAGTCGGCTCGATTTCTGCAAACAGCGACACCGTCATCGGTGAAAAAATCGCTGCTGCAATGGAAAAAGTCGGCAAAGAAGGCGTGATCACCGTTGAAGACGGCTCTGGCCTCGAAGATGAGTTGGACGTT
>CAZWRK010000010.1:0-52825 GCA_964635875.1 uncultured Aquaspirillum sp. | reverse complement strand
CCCCATATCCACGTATGCAAAAGTCGGCCGGGGCTGAAGGCAAAAACGCCTGCGATGACAATGCCGCCGATATACAGCTGGCGCATGATGCTGCGGTGGCGAGGGATTTCACCACGGCGGGCGGCGAGGTAGGCGCTGGGGACCGCGTATAGCGTGAGCAGACAGAGCACATGAATCGCCCCAAAGTGTCCGAGCAGGTTTGGACCGAGCTTGGCGGGCAGCAATAAAGCAATCAGTGCGGTGGCGAGCATCAGGCTTAAATAGATGCGGCCAAGCTGGCGATGACTGGCCCCGCCTTTAGGTTTGAGCAGCAAAACCGTACCGATGCCCATCGCGGGGATAATGGTTGCAAGGTGAGCGTAAACGAGGTGTTCGTAGCGCATGGGCGTGTTCTCTCGACAAATAAAAAGCCCCCGATGACCAATCAGGGGCTTTTGTGTGGATGCAGGGATTCTTATGTGCGGAAGCGGTTGACTTGTTCGCCCAGCTCTTTCGCCAGCACGCTAATGGTTTGCGTGGTTTGGATGGCGCTCTGAACAATTTGATCGCTTTCTTGAGCCATCGCGCTGATATGTTCAATATTTTGCGCAATGTCATTACTGGCGACGGATTGTTCTTCGGTCGAGCGGGCGATTTCTGCGATTTTATTCATGACTTGCTGGGAATTTTCGTAAATCGCGGCAATCGCTTCGCTGGCTTGTTTGGAGAGCGAAACGCCATTATTGATTTGGGCATTCGCGCTATCCATGCCGGTGGTGGCTGTGCGCATTTCGGTTTGAATCGCGGTAATCATGCTCGCGATTTCTTGTGTCGCCATCCCGGTGCGTTCGGCCAGTTTGCGCACTTCATCGGCAACCACTGCAAAGCCCCGTCCTTGCTCTCCGGCGCGGGCGGCTTCAATCGCAGCGTTGAGGGCGAGCAAGTTGGTTTGGTCGGCAATTTCACTAATCACACTCACAATGCTGGAAATTTGCTCCGAGCGCTCGTTCAGCGTGTTGAGCGTGCCTGACAAGGTGTCTACGGCATGGGCAGCAGTGCGGATTTCGTTGGCGGTTGAGGTGACTAATTGTTCAACGTTGCTGGCGATGCCGCTGCTGGTCTTGGCGGTTTCTTCGGCGTCTTTGGCGTTGTTTGCGATGTGGCTAATGCTGACCGTCATTTCTTCAATGGTGGCGGCGCTGGCGCGGGCGGCATCGGCTTGACGGCGGGCATTGCTTTCAACCTGTTGACCAATTTGCGCAAGCTGATCGACGCTGCGGTGCAGGGTGTTGGTGTGCTGTTTGACTTCACCAAACATGGTGCGCAGTTTGTCCATAAATTGGTTGAACGCGCCCGAAGTTTGGCCGATTTCGTCGCTGCTGGTGACTTCTAAACGCTGCGTTAAATCCCCTTCGCCTTGGCTGAGGGTTTGCATGGTGCTGGAAAGGTTCACCAGCGGCCGCGACAGCGAGCGCAAAATCACCGCAATCAGGCCTAGCATGATGGCGACGGCCAAGAAGCTAATCATCAATGTGGTGTTTCTCACGCCATTTGCTTCGGCGAGAAGGCTGGCTTTGGGAATCGAAACGCGCAAAGACCACGGTGCCATATGAGGATCAATTTTGATCGGCACGAGGAAGTGCATTTCGTCTTGGTTGTCGGTGTATTCGTAGGCGGTGCCGTTTTTGATCGCGCTGGCGGCTTCGGCGGGGAGTTCGTCACCAATAGCCTTGGTGATTTTTGCTTTGTCAGGATTTACGACCCAGTTACCGGCATTTGAAATCAAGCTGACATAGCCATTTTGGTAGGGGTGAATGGTTGAAAGGACTTCCCCAATGCTGTCGAGCGAGACATCGACCCCCGCGACGCCGACAAACTTATCGTTTTGCTTGATCGGTTCAACAATCGAGGTCATTAAGACGTTTTTGCCATCAATTGGGTACAGGTAGGGTTCGATAAAAGTTAGGTGGCCGTTTTGCTTAGGCACTAAGTAGTAGTCACCGGCACCGGGCTTGTCGTAGTCGAGCAAGGGTTCGACTTTGACTTCGCCTTTGCCGTTGCGGGACCAGTAGGGAATAAAGCGGCCGGTGGCATCGTGATAAGGTGCTTGATTGGCAAATTCGCTATCTTTGCCGTCAAAGGCATTGCTTTCCCAGCCGGTCCACAGACCAATCATCCGCTCTCGTTTTTTCAGCTCGCTGCCCAAAATGCGTGTGATGAGTTCACGTTGGTTTTGGCCGTTGCTGTGTAGGCTGTTGATCATGACGGCCATGTTTTCGGCCAGATCTCGCGCTTCGTAAATGGGGTTGCTGATGGTTTGGGTCAGTGCTTGCGCTTGCAGTAAAGCGGTATCCGCACCTTGCTTAAGACTGTATTGGGTGGCACTCCATGTGCTGTAACCAATGGCGCCACTAAAACCGATAATGGCTAATACGCTAACTGAACCAAGAATTTTTCCACGAAAGCTGAATTCAGCGGCCATAAAGTGTGTTCCTTTAGTTGAGGTATTTTTTATTTTTATCTGGGGCGTGGTTGAGCAATGCTTGTGTGCTTTTCTGACAAACTTGCCAAATATGGCAAATAATCTGGACTAACTTATCATGTCAAATGTATTGCTGGCTAGCTTGATAGGCTAACGTATTACGTTTTACACAAACATTTTACATTTTATCTATGTGTTTGTCGTGGCTTAGGTGGCGCAGACGACGGGCTTGTGCCAAGTCCCAGTCACATTGCAGCGTCAGCCAGAAGCGTGCAGGCAGGCCGAATAAATAGGCCAAACGAATCGCGGTATCAGGCGTGATGGCGCGGCGTCCCATGATGATTTCGTTGAGGCGGCGGCGCGATAAACCGAGCTGGCGGGCGGCTTGCGTTTGATTGAGGTGGCTCGGTCGCAAAAAACGCGTTTCTAAAAATCGGCCGGGGGGCATCGGGGTTCGCGGCGAGATCAAGGCAGTGGAAGCGGTTGGAGGGATCATCTGTTGACTCAATGAAAAAGGGCGACCAATTGGTCGCCCCATGAGGAGAAATATTTTAGTCTTTAAACATGCGGAAGCCGCTGACCATAGTCGAAATCATGCTTTGTTTAGACATGATGTCTTCCCGAATGGCGGCGTAGACATGAATCATCACAAACAAAATAATCGACCACATGCCCAGTCGATGCCAGTTGTGAACATCCAAGCTATTACCGCCAAAGGCATGGATCACCCAGCCAAAATAGCGATAAGCCCAGCTGTCGATGCCTAGCCCTTCGCCATACAGCGCAAAGCCCGACACGCACATCAAAATAGCGACCCAGAAAAAACTCGCCATTGCAATTTGCCCGACCGGATTATGGCCGATGTATTTTTTCGGGTAGCGTTCCAAAAATAAATACCAGCGCACCTCAAAGAAAAACTCCTTCCACCATGCGCGATCCCACACCGGCACCAAGAAAATTTCCCGTGAATGGTGATTGCCGACGCACGCCCAGTACAAGCGCACCACCAACCCGATCGCTAACACATAGCCCGCCACAAAGTGCGCAAAGCGAATGTAGCCCATCACAAACTGATAAGTCGCTTCGCCGGGCACGCTCGGCAGGGGACGACCAATAAAAAAGCCGGTGATGGAGAGCGTGATAATGCTCAATACGGTGAGCCAGTGCCATAAACGCACCGGCGCTTCGTACACATAGACCGACACCACTTTTTGTCCAAGGTCTTGCGGCGCAGAGCCGTCAAAGCCATAGCTTTTGACCGTCGACAATTTTGATTGATCCGCGTGATTGGCCATGATTTAGCGCACCTTGACAGAAACCAGCTCGCCGCCATCATCGCCGATGACATGGGTCGAGCAAGCGAGGCAGGGATCGAAGCTGTGTAAGGTTCGCAGAATCTCCAAAGGCTGATCCGGTACCGCCATTTTGGTCCCCATCAGTGAGGCTTCATACGCACCGATTTGGCCTTTGTCATCGCGTGGACCTGCATTCCACGTGGTTGGCACCACGCATTGATAGCTGTCGATCTTGGTGTCGGCGATTTTCAGCCAATGGCCCAATGCGCCGCGCGGCGCTTCGGTAAAGCCGACGCCTTTTGCAGCTTTAGGCCAGCTGGCAGGATCCCATTTTTCAATATTGGCGGTGTTGCTATCGCCATTTTTGATATTGGTGATCAAGCGGTCGTAGAAGTCCGACATTTTGCGGGCAGCCCATACCGACTCAATCGCCCGCGCAGCGGTGCGGCCAAGGGTCGAGAACAAGGCGTCGATCGGCGCATCCAAGGTTTTGAGCAGGGCATCAATCGGCTCTTTAAACTCGGCTTTGTTTTGGTGATAGCCAATCAGGTAGCGCGCTAAGGGGCCGACTTCCATCGCATGGCCTTTCCAGCGCGGCGACTTGATCCACGAATATTTGGCCGATTCATCCAGCGATTCGATCTTGGTTTTCGTGCCTTTGTGGTTCGGGCCAAGCTCGAATTTGGGTTCGGTTAAACCGTCGAATGGATGCAGACCTTTTTTGTCGTCGCCGCCATAGCTGTACCAACTATGTGTCACGAATTCTTGGATTTCGTCCGGCGCATACAGGTCAACCGGATGGATTTCACTGAATTTGCCGTTGATGATCGCGCCGCGTGGCAACAGCAAATTGCTTTCGCTGTAATCGTTGGCTTTGTCGGGGAAGTCACCATAAGACAGCACGCTTTGGCTTGCCAGCCCGCCGCCGATTTTGAACCAGTCTGGGTAGAAGCGCGCGATGGCAATCACGTCGGGGACGTAGACTTTTTCGCAGAACTCAATCGAGCGATCGATGATGCTCTTCACCAGATTGAGGCGTTCCATATTGATGGCACCGACCGCGCCGGTATCGTGCACGTTAATCGCACACGGCATGCCGCCGACCAGCCAGTTTGGATGCGGGTTTTTGCCGCCAAAAATGGTGTGGATTTTGACGATTTCTTTTTGGAAGTCGAGCGCTTCCAGATAGTGTGCCACCGCCATTAAGTTGGCTTCCGGCGGCAATTTCATCGCCGGATGACCCCAATAACCATTGCGGAACGGCCCGAGTTGGCCGGATTCGACAAAGCGTTTGAGGCGCGATTGCAGGTCACGGAAATAGCCCGGACTCGACATCGGCCAATCGGAAATGCTTTGCGCGAGTTCGCTAGTTTTTTTCGGGTCGGCTTTTAGGGCGGAGACTACATCAACCCAGTCCAGCGCATGGAGGTGATAGAAATGGACGAGATGATCGTGAACATACAGACAGGCCTGCATCATGTTGCGGATGAGGTTGGCGTTGTCTGGAATCTGAATTTTTAGCGCATCTTCGACTGCGCGCACCGAGGTGAGCGCGTGGGTGCCGGTACAGACGCCGCAGATTCGTTCGACAAATGCCCATGCGTCGCGCGGATCGCGGCCTTTTAAAATCACTTCGAGGCCGCGCCACATGGTGCCGGTCGAAACCGCGTTGGTGATGATGTTGTTGCTGTCGATGTTGACTTCGCAGCGGAGGTGGCCTTCGATGCGGGTGACGGGATCGACCACCACACGGCGGCCGCTGTTATCGAGTGTAAAGCCCTGAGTTTGGTACGCCATTAGTGTTTGCCCTCTTGTGGTGTGTGTCCCTGATTGGCATCAAGGGGCTTGAGATCTTGTTTTTTGAGCATGGTGCTTTTAATTGCACTGATTGCGGCATGGGCGGCAATCGCTGCGCCTGCGGTACCGGTGACGGCCATGCCGATTTTGTCGGCATTGGATTCGATGCCGAATTGCGGAATATTGGTCACGCGATCATAGAAAGAGCCTTTGTCCCAGAAGCCATCTTCCGAACAGCCAATGCAGCCGTGACCGGATTGAATCGGGAAGGACACACCGCCATTCCAACGCACGGTCGAACAGGCGTTGTAAGTGGTCGGGCCTTTACAGCCGACTTTGTAGAGGCAATAGCCTTTGCGCGCGCCTTCGTCATCCCACTGCTCGACAAACTGGCCCGCGTCAAAGTGCGGACGGCGATAGCATTTGTCGTGAATGCGTTGGCCGTAGAACATTTTCGGTCGGCCTTGGCGGTCGAGTTCGGGGACGCGATCGAACGTCACCATATAAGTGATGACGGCGGCCATCACTTCGGGGATCGGTGGGCAACCGGGGACTTTGATCACCGGTTTATCGAGAATGACCTGATGCACTGGCGTGGCACGGGTTGGATTCGGTTTAGCGGCTTGTACGCAACCCCAACTCGCGCAAGAACCCCATGCAATCAGGGCTTTGGCATCGGCTGAAACGCGCTTGAGTTTTTCAACAAACGGTTCACCACCGGGAAAGCAAAACATGCCGTCTTCGTTCAAAGGCGGGTTGCCTTCGACGGCAACGATGTAATTGCCTTTGTGATTTTTAATGATGTCTTCGAGAATTTCTTCGGCCTGATGACCGGCAGCCGCCATGATCGTATCGTCGTAATCCAGCGAAATCAGCGACAAAATGGCGTCTTTGGCCAAGGGGTGGGCGGATCGAATAAACGATTCGGTACAGCAGGTGCACTCTAGGCCGTGCAGCCAAATCACCGGAACGCGCGGTTTGGTTTCGAGCGCGTGGGCAATGCGCGGTACAAAGGCCGAACCCAGCCCCAGCGAAGTCGCTGTCAGGCTACAGAATTTGAGAAAGCTGCGCCGAGTCACACCTTGGCGGCGCATCGCTTGGTAGAACGTCTCCATCGTTTATCTTCTCCTCTTCGGCCGCATGGGCCTGATCGTGCTTGCGAAGCGACGGTCAATCCACACGGAGACCGCGGCTTCTCCTTATTCGGGCGAATAAGGTTCAAGCGGAACACGAACACAAGTTTCGTGCCAAAGGCGATGGGGCGTAAAAGTTGATAGCAATCATTGGCTTAGGAAATGATTGGTGTGGCAGGTTTGTAAAGTTACTTTGCAGCGTGAGCTGAAAATGGAAACTTTGACGTCAGGGCTGCGCATCGGGTCGGCGGTGCGGCGGCGGGCTTGGCTGTTAGCGCGTATCTGAATCGTTTACACTAGCCGTTCTTTTAATGATTTTCAGACAGGGAATATTGCCTTATGCGCTATATCGCTTGGGTGCTGAAATTAGCGGTGTTTGTATTGTTGCTGACGTTGGCGATGCAAAATGGCGAGATTGTCCGCTTGGTGTTGTTGCCAGGGGTGGCGTGGGATGCGCCGCTGATTCTATTCTTGCTGATCTTTTTTGCGGTTGGCGCGGTCCTGGGATTACTTGGCGCGATGGGCTATTCGTTGCGCTTGCGTCGTGAATTGACGCGCCTGAAAAAAGAGCTGCGCGCACGTCAAACCAGTCAGGTCTTACATGATCCGAGCGATGCGCTGGGTGATTAAAGGCTGCGCCTTATTGGGATTTTTTGCGGGGTGAGTGCAACTGTGCAGGATTTTGAGCTGTGGTGGTTATTGGTTTTTCCGGTCTTTTTTGGGCTGGGTTGGTTAGCCGCCCGAATTGATATGCGGGCAGTGATGGAGCAGGCGCGCGCAGTGCCTGCTTCCTATTTTCGGGGCTTGCATGCGCTGCTGGACGACAATACCGAAGAAGCGGTTGCTGAGCTGACCGAAGTCGCGCGGGCGCAGCCGCGTGCGTTTGAATTGGCGCTGGCGCTTGGGCGTTTGCATCGGCGGCGTGGTGAGAATGATCTGGCGATTCGTCTGCATCAAAAAATGCTCGAAGATGCCGATTTGCCGGTGCTTTTAAAGCCGCGAGTACGCTTAGAGCTGGCTTTGGATTTTGTGCGCTCGGGTTTGGTCGATCGTGCCGAAGAGCAGTTATTGCAATTGCTCGAAGGCCCGCTGGCCGCCGATGCGCGTCAAAAATTGCTCGATATTTACCAGCAAGAGCGTGATTGGCCGCGGGCGATTGAAATGGCGCGTACCTTACGTACCGAATCTGTCAGCTATCAGCATGAAATGGCGCAGTTTTACTGCGAGCTTGCTCAGCAGGCCTTGTTTAAATCCCGTTACGACGAGGCGCGGGCATTTCTCGAGGACGCTCGTTTGGCAAATCGTCGCAGCGCACGGATTAGCCTGATTGCCGGTGATATTGAATTGGCGCTGGGGCAGCACGAGGCGGCGATTAGTGCTTGGTGCGAAATTGAGCAGCAGAGTGCTGAATATTTGTCATTGGCGGGTGAGCGGATTTTAAATGCTTATGAGCACTTAGGGCGCGCGCCAGAGGGCGTGGCTTTGCTGCGCGGCTGGTTATCGACTTTCCCCGATTTAGACTTAGTTGATTTGTTATATCCCCGCATTGTGGCGCTGGATGGCGATGTGGCTGCGGTCGACTTCTTGCGAGAAGTCTTGCATGTGCATCCGAGTTTGGCGGGGTTGGCGAAGCTGATTGATGCGCGCTTCCCCACTTTGACGCCCGAGAGCCGCCAAGATGCGGAGCTGGCGCGTGAGCTGGTGTTGGGTCATGCCAAGCGTTTGCATGTCTACCGCTGTCGGCGCTGTAGTTTCCGCTCTAAAACTTTTTTCTGGCATTGCCCCGCTTGCAATGAATGGGAGACCCTGACTCCCAATCGTAGCGAAGGCTGATGTCTGCTTTATTGATAGGTCTCTTTAAGTTATGAATCCTTTAGTTTCTGCGGGCGCGAATGCGTCGTGTGTTTCTCCTGTGATTGTGGCGCTGGATTTTCCAGATAGCGCGAAAACGCTCGAATTTGTTGCGCGCCTTGAGCCGGGCATGTGCCGCCTAAAAGTCGGCAAAGAGCTGTTTACCGCGACCGGTGCCAGCTTGGTAGAAAGTCTGCGCCATCGTGGGTTTGATGTGTTTCTTGATCTGAAATATCACGATATTCCCAATACCGTGGCTTCCGCATGCCGTGTTGCCGCCGACCTTGGGGTGTGGATGGTCGATATGCATACCTCGGGCGGGCGCAAAATGATGGAAGCTGCGCGCGAGTCGATGGCGAATCTATCGGCACCGCCGTTGTTGATTGGCGTGACGGTGTTGACCAGCATGAGCGATCCCGAATTGGCCGAACTCGGCTGGCCTGATGCGCGTACCCAAGTAATGCGTTTGGCGAGCTTGGCAAAAGAAAGTGGTTTAGATGGCGTGGTGTGCTCCGCGCAAGAAGCCAGCATGCTCAAACCCGCTTTGGGCGAGGCGTTTCAATTGGTGACACCGGGGATTCGTCCGGCAGACAGCGCCAGTGATGATCAACACCGCGTGATGACGCCTTCTGCGGCGATGGCGGCCGGTGCAAATTATCTGGTGATTGGCCGCCCGATTACCCGTGCAGCAGACCCATTGGCCGCCCTGTTAGCGATTCATCGCGAACTGGGTGTCGGCGCGTAAGGCCGAGGCTTCTTCTCGCAGATCTTCATCTTCCAAGGAAATTTTCATGAAAATCACCATGATCGGTACCGGCTATGTCGGACTGGTAACGGGAACGTGTTTGGCAGAAGTTGGCCATGATGTGCTGTGCTTAGATGTCGACCCCGCCAAGATTGCGACTTTGCAGGCGGGCGGCATTCCAATTTATGAGCCGGGTTTAGAGTCGATGGTGCAGCGCAATGTCGCCGCCGGTCGGCTGCGCTTTACCACCGATGTGGTGGCATCAGTGGCGCATGGCGATGTGCAATTTATCGCGGTCGGAACGCCGCCGGATGAAGATGGCTCTGCCGATTTACAGTACGTCGTCGAGGCTGCCCGTAACATTGGCCGCCACGCGACCTCGCATAAAGTGATCGTCGATAAATCGACGGTGCCGGTCGGAACGGCGGACAAAGTCCGTGCGGCGGTGGCGGAAGAATTTGCGGCGCGTGGGGTGACATGTGGTTTTGCCGTGGTCTCCAATCCCGAATTCTTGAAAGAAGGCGCGGCGGTCGATGATTTTATGAAGCCTGATCGGATTGTCGTCGGCACGGACGATGAACAGGCGACGCGGGTGATGCGCGAGCTTTACCGCCCATTTCAGCGCAATCACGAGCGCCTCTTTGTAATGGATGTTAAGAGCGCCGAACTCACGAAATATGCGGCCAATGCGATGTTGGCGACGCGCATTTCGTTTATGAATGAGTTGGCGCGACTGGCCGAAAAACTCGGTGCGGATATTGAGTTAGTTCGGCAGGGGATTGGCTCTGATCCGCGCATTGGCTATCACTTTTTGTATGCCGGTTGCGGCTATGGCGGCTCGTGCTTTCCAAAAGATGTGAAAGCGCTTATTCAAACTGCCCGCGAAAATCAGATTGAACTGAAGGTGCTGGACGCGGTCGAGGCGGCGAACGAGTGCCAAAAACAGGTGCTGCCTGAAAAAATTATTGCGCGTTATGGGTCTGATCTGAGCGGCTTGCGGTTTGCGCTGTGGGGATTGGCGTTTAAGCCGAATACCGACGATATGCGCGAAGCGCCGAGCTTGGCGTTGATTGAGGCGCTGTGTGCGCGTGGGGCGGAAGTGGTCGCTTACGATCCGGTGGCGATGCCCGAGGCGCGCCATCGTGTGGCGGGAATTCGCAATGTGCATTTTGTGGATTCGATGCTGGAAGCGATCGAGGGCGCGACCGCGTTGGTGATTGTGACCGAGTGGAAAGAATTCCGCGCACCTGATTTTGCGGTGCTGGCGCAAAAACTCTCCGATCGCACCATTTTTGATGGTCGTAATTTGTATGAACCCGACAGCGTCGCGGCAGCGGGCTTGTCTTACTATCCGATTGGCCGTCGGCAGGGGTGAGCGTAATGAGTCCAATCGCTTCTTTGGGGTTGTCTGCGGCAGCGTGTCAAGCGGCTATTCAGCAGGCGCGGGTGCTGGTGGTGGGCGATGTGATGTTGGATCGCTACTGGTTTGGGGATGTTGAGCGGATCTCGCCAGAAGCGCCGGTGCCCGTGGCACGGATTTCTCGGGGTGAAGAGCGTGCGGGGGGCGCGGCCAATGTGGCCCGAAATATCGCTGCGCTAGGTGGGCAGGCGAGCTTGTTGTCCGTGGTGGGCGATGACGAGGCCGCGTTTACGCTGGAGCGTCTGCTCCGAGAAGAGGGTGTGGCGGTGTCGTTTTTGCGCGATCCGAAGATTGAAACGACGGTTAAGTTGCGCGTCGTCGCACGGCAACAACAGTTGATTCGTCTTGATTTTGAGTCTGCGCCTGGCCATGAAATTTTGGCCGATAAATTAGACGAGTTTGCTGAGTGCGTTCAGGCGCATGATGTCGTGATTTTGTCGGACTACGGCAAGGGCGGTTTGACACACGTCGGTAAAATGATTGCGCTGGCGCGGGCGGCAGGTAAACCGGTTTTGATCGACCCGAAAGGGGATGATTACTCGAAATATGCGGGCGCAACCTTGCTGACACCGAACAAGAGCGAGTTTCGGCAGGTGGCGGGCGCGTGGCAGTCAGAGGCCGATTTTTCGACCCGCGCCGAGGCTTTACGTTCCAAGCTGGATCTGGAGGCCTTGTTGGTGACACGGAGCGAAGAGGGGATGTCTTTGTATCGCCATGATGAGGTGCTGAATGTACCGACACAGGCGCGTGAAGTGTTTGATGTCTCGGGCGCGGGAGATACCGTGATCGGGACATTGGGCCTGATGCTGGCGGCGGGATTGACCTTGCCGGATGCAGTGCGCGTGGCGAACGCGGCAGCGGGGATTGTCGTTGCAAAATTGGGAACAGCGGTTTGCCAGAAGTCTGAATTATTTGGCGAATAAAATGTGCGGGCCGATCTTTTTGAAGGGGTAATACATGGCGATTGTAGTGACGGGTGCAGCGGGTTTTATTGGCTCCAATTTGGTGAAAGCCTTAAATGCGCGTGGTGAGACCGATATTATCGCTGTCGATGATTTAAAAGACGGTATGAAATTCCGGAACTTAGTCGATTGCGAAATTCGTGAGTATGTTGATAAAGAGCAATTTATCGAAATGCTGATCGACGGTTTGTGGGATGGCGAAATTCAAGCGATTCTGCATCAGGGTGCATGTTCCGATACGATGGAGCATGACGGTAAATTTATGATGGAAAATAATTACCGTTACACCTGCAATTTAATTGAATATTGTCAGCAAGATGATATTCCGCTGATTTATGCATCTAGTGCGTCGGTGTATGGTGCGGGAACGGTTTTTGTTGAGTCGCGTGAATATGAATCGCCCTTGAATGTGTATGGGTATTCAAAATTTCTAGCTGATCAAGCCGTTCGGCGTCGGATGGCAAACGGCTTAGGTGCGCAGATTGTGGGGCTACGTTATTTCAACGTGTACGGTCCGCGTGAGCAGCATAAAGACCGGATGGCCTCGGTGGCGTTCCACCACTTTAATCAATACCGTGAATCCGGCCATGTGAAGTTGTTTGGTGCTTACGACGGCCATGAGGCGGGATGCCAAAGCCGCGATTTTATTTCGGTTGAAGATGTCGTGAAGGTCAATCTGTTTTTCCTTGATCATCCTGAATTATCTGGCATCTTTAATTGTGGGACTGGTCGTGCCGAGCCGTTTAATCAGGTTGCGTTGGCGGTTGTGAATGCTTGTCGTCAGCAGCAAGGTGAGGCTCCGCGTACTTTAGCGCAGCTCGTCGAAGAGGGTGTGGTGGAGTACATTGATTTCCCCGAAGCCTTAAAAGGGAAATATCAAAGTTATACGTGCGCGGATATTTCTGCTTTACGCGATGTTGGTTATTCCGAAGCTTTTTTAAGCGTGGCCGAAGGCGTTGCGCGGTACGGGGATGCTATTTTGTCGTGACTGTATGATGATTTTTGCGATGTGATATGACTTGAAGCGAAGGCGTTTGCCTTCGCTTTTTTTTATGATTTTTGCTGAATATGGTTTAATGCTCATTATTTTTTTGGGCTAAACTATTCGGCATATACTATATGGTTAAATACTGGGTTAAAAAATGGTTTTTACCCTTTTTAATTTTGTCAAATGTCGTCTGTCCATGATTTGGCCAAGCTAGGATGTTTTTTTCCATGTCTGTGTTTTTTGTGATTGCTTTTTTCTTATTGTTGAGCGGCTTATGGATATTAGGGCTGTATCTCAGAGAGAAACGCTTGCGTCGAGTAGACCAGTCTGGATTGATGTCTTTTTCTGGTCTGCCCTCATTGGATTTAGAGATCTTACCAAGCCCTACCGTGATGACTGATGGTCAGGGAAATATCATCGCATTTAATACGTTGTTTTCTCGCTTATCTGGTTTTTCAATTGAAGAGGTGAGAGGGCAGCGACCGAGTGTTTTTGGCTCGGGCCAAACACCTTATGCCGTCTTTGTCGATTTGTGGCGCGCGATTCTGAATGGTGAGCGTTGGCAGGCAGAGTTGAATAATCGTCACAAGGAAGGCCATCTTTACTGGGCGCGTGTCGCGCTAGCGCCTCATTACGACGCGAGCGGCTGCTTAACCCATATTTTGGCCTGTTATACCGACATCACCTCGTTAAAATTGACCGAAAAAGCATTAAAAGCAGAACACACCCTGTTTGCCGGAATGCCTGGGGCGATTTTTCAATATTTGCGTCGTCCAGATGGTTCCTCGAGCTTTCCCTTTGCGAGTGGTGGTTTAGCGGCCTTGTTTGGGCTGCCAGCTTCTTTGCTGGAAGAGGGTGATGCCAAGCCTTTTTCCCAGCGTGTTGATGCAGAGGATCGCCAGCGTTTAAAGGCGTCTTTGGAGTTTTCTGCGGTGCGCTTGCAGCCATGGCATGCGGAGTTCCGGATTGTGCGTCCAGATGGGCGCATGCGTTGGATTGAAGGATGGGGGTCGCCGTCTCGGGCTGATGGCGGGGGAACTGTTTGGTATGGATTCTTAGCGGATATTAGCGGCCGCAAAGAGGCGGAGGCGGCATTGCACGCCCAAGAAAACAGCCAACGGCAAATGTTCGAGCAGCATAGCGCCATGATGTTGCTGGTCGATCCAGAAACGGGCGATATTGTCGATGCAAATTTGTCGGCTTCCCGCTTCTATGGGTATCCCCTGAGCGTCTTGCGCAGCATGAATATGAGCGAAATTAATGTCATGTCGCGTGAAACATTGCTTAAAGAAATGGCAATGGCTGTTCAGCGTCGATCCAATAATTTTGTTTTTGGTCATCGCTTGGCGTCGGGCGAAGATCGTATTGTCGAAGTGAATGCTTCGCCCGTTGTGTTTGGTGGCCGCACGATTTTATTTTCGATCATTGAAGACGTGACCGTACGCAAGCAGGCTGAAGAGGCGTTGGCGGATGCGAATGCCCGGATGGATGCTTTGCTATCGTCTATTCCAGATGTGGTGATTATGAAGGACGCGGATAATCACTGGATGTTTGTGAATCAAACGGGGATGGCACTGTTTGACTTGCACGACAACGGATGGCATGGGCTGAAAGGTCGTGAGGTTGCGCGCCATTATGGCTTATCTGGAGAGGTTTTCGAGCGCGCAGGCGAAGATGATGAGGCGGCATGGTCTGCGCAATCTCCAACACTCGTGGTTCGGCGCGGCCTCGGGCGGGATGGCCAGCTCAATGAGCTTGAGGTCCGGCGGGTGCCTATATTTACGCCTGAGGGCGCGCGTAAAGCGATGGTCTTAATCGCCCGCAATGTGACACAAGAGCGCGCGGACCAGCGACAGCTTGAGCTGTTGCTTCGCAATAACACCTTGCTGCTGGAATCTATGGGCGAGGGGGTATACGGCGTCGATGCCTCGGGTGTGACCACCTTTATTAACCCTGCTGCTTTGATGATGCTGGGCTTTTCGGATGCGGATTTGATTGGTCGGAATATGCATGGCCTGACCCATCATTCTTATTACGATGGTAGTACCTATCCGAATGATCTTTGCCCCGTGACATTGACTTTGTTAGATGGTCAGACCCGCCGCAGCCAAGAATGGTTCTGGCGTAAAGATGGTGGGCGCTTCCCTGTGACGATGACCGTGACCGCGATCCGTTCTGAGCAAGGTGTGACTGGGGCGGTGGTGGTTTTTCAAGAGGTTCTGGTGTTTGAGTGAGCGTTAATCGACAAAAATGGTCGCTGCGGTTTTGAGGTAATCCGTGGCGGCAATCCAGCTTGCTGCGCCAAACCCGCTGATTAAACGCAGCCGCAATGGGGTGACGCGCCAAAAGTGAAAGTCAGGGAGCTGTTGGTAATGCGCCCATTGCGGAACTTGTTGGAAAAGCCGTGCGGTGAGCGCGGTATCCGGGCAAAAGCGCTCGGCCTGCCCCATCATGGTCAATCGTGCCTCTTCGTGAACGCCCTGTTCGTGAGGGCGTGTCAATAACACACTCAATCTGGGATCGGCTTCGAGGTTGCGGGTGTGCTCTGCTAGTTCGCTCAGAAATAAAATCAGCTGGCCTTGTGCATCATTGCCGACGGCTGCCGTGCTGGCCATTGGGTGACCATCGAGTGTGTGCGACAGCGTCGCGAGGACGCCTGTGCGTGCGAGGGAAATCAGTTGGCAGGCGGCGATCAGGCGTTCCTGTGACATTGTGGGTAGTCCTTTTTAGCTTTTTCCTGCATACAAAACAAAAATGGCCGGTCTTTTATGGAGGTCGGGCACGGGTTTGGGCCAATCGCGCGTACGGCGGCTGATGATGGTTTGCGTGCTGAGTGTGAGATCGCAGGCGGCGGTCAACAGCGTATCGGGTTTAAGGGTTTCAAGTAACGTCGTCAGTAGCGCGTTGTTTCGATACGGTGTTTCGATAAAAATTTGCGCGCTGTCTTCTTGACGTGAACGGGTTTCAAGCTGTTGCAAGGCTTTTTTGCGCTCGTTGGCGTCGACCGGCAAATAGCCATGAAACGCAAAGCGTTGGCCGTTAGAGCCTGAGGCCATGAGCGCGAGCAAAATAGAAGACGGGCCAATCAGGGGTTCGACAGTAAAACCGGCTTCGTGCGCGAGTCGGACGAGGCGAGCGCCGGGGTCGGCGATGGCTGGGCAACCGGCTTCGGAGAGCAGTCCCATGTCGTGGCCTGCGCGCAAGGGGGCGAGTAAAGCGGCCACTTGCGCGTCGGGCGTGTGTTCGTTGAGTTCGGATAAACTCAGGCTCTGAATCGGGTGCGCTAAATCGAGCTGCTTAAGATGCTTGCGTGCTGTTTTCGCGGCTTCAACCACGAAGTGGGTGAGATTGTGTAGGCGCGCGGTTTGCGCGGGAATCGCCCATAAGGGGGCTTCTTGTTCGCCAAGCGGGGTGGGAATGAGGTATAGGGTCGGCATTATAAAATCTCGATTCCTTCCTGCTGAAGCAGGGTAATCAGTGCAAATAAAGGTAGTCCAATCAGGGCATTCGGATCGTTGGATTGAATGCTTTCAATCATCGCGCCGCCGAGTCCTTCGCTTTTGCAGCTACCTGCGCAGTGCAGCGCATCGGGTTCACGTTCAAGATAATGTTCGATTTGGGTATCGCTATAGTTGCGCATGGTCACTGTGGTGATATCGCACATTTCTTGATAGGTTTTTTTTGCGGCGTTCACAACACAGAGCGCGGTATGAAAGTGCAGGGTTTTGCCTCGCATCGCTGTCAGCATTTGGCGGGCGATTTCGCGTGTCAGTGGCTTGCCAAGTTGCTGTCCATCCAGCAGGGCGACTTGGTCCGAACCAATAATCACGGCCTCGGGATGGGTTTGGGCAAGGGAGTGCGCCTTGATGCGTGCCAAACGAATTGCGGTATCGAGCGCACTTTCGTTAGCGAGCGGGGTTTCGTCGCACACTGGGGCTATTGCTTCAAATGGCAAGCCAAGTCTAGATAAAATTTCACGGCGAAATCGCGAGGTTGATGCGAGGACAATAGAGGGCATAAAGCTTGATTTCTTTGACAAAAGAAGGGCACGGATTATATCATGCGCGGTTTATGTCTAACCCGATTTTGATCAACGGTCCGGATTTCGCCAGAGAGCAACGCGTGCTTGAAGGAGAGGTCGCGGTACATGAACTCGAACGGCTTCTCGATACATTGGCAAGTAGCGAGGGCGTGGTTTCGTATTCGCTAGTCGGAAGTGTCGATTCTTTTCGGCGGCCCCAGCTAGATTTGTCCGTGAGCGGGCAGGTCAAGGTGGTGTGTCAGCGCTGTTTAGAAGCGATGGATTTCCCTTTTGCGTCGGAATCTCGCGTGACCCTATTCACCAATGAAGCAAAGCTGGAAGCAGCTTGTGCGAGTGATGAGTCGCTTGATGCGATTCTGGTCGAGGATGAGCTTGATGTTATGGCGTTGGTCGAAGACGAAGTGCTTCTCGGCTTGCCGCTGTCTCCGGTTCATTCTGCACCGTGCAAGTCTACTGCAGCAGGCCCGCTGGGGAATGCAAAACCGAACCCCTTTGCGGTGCTTGCCAAGCTAAAGCTCGACAAGTCCGAGTAAATTTTCAATCCAAGGAGTCATCATGGCTGTTCAACAGAACAAAAAGTCCCCGTCCAAGCGTGGCATGCACCGCGCCCATGACTTTCTGACTGCACCGGCGCTGGCTGTTGAAGCTTCGACAGGTGAAGTTCATCTGCGTCATCACATTAGCCCGAATGGTTTTTACCGTGGCCGTAAAGTTGTGAAGGGCAAAGGCGAGTAATTCGTCTGCCTGTACACTCACCGTTCAGGTAAGCCGTGCCCTTGCACGGCTTAACTTTTTCTCCGGTTTCTTCAATGACGATCACCGTTGCGGTTGATGCAATGAGTGGCGATGTCGGTGCTTCTGTTGCCGTCCCTGCTGCTATTGCTTTTCTCGATAAACATCCAGACTCCAACCTCATTTTGGTTGGCGTTCCTGACATCATTTCTGCTGAACTGGCTGCGATTGGGCGACAGCTTGGCCCTCGGCTTTCGATTGTCGAGGCGCTTGAAATTGTGGCGATGGATGAGTCTCCTCAGTCTGCACTGAAAAACAAAAAAAATTCTTCGATGCGGGTGGCGATTAACCTTGTAAAAGAGGGGCGTGCCCAAGCTTGCGTGTCTTCGGGAAATACCGGGGCGCTCATGGCTACTGCTCGTTTTGTGCTCAAAACGATTCCCGGTATTGATCGCCCTGCGATTGCGAAGTTGATGCCCACACTGAAGGGCTCAAAAAACTGCGTCCTTGATTTGGGTGCAAATGTAGACAGCACGCCTGAGCAGCTATTGCAATTTGCTATTATGGGCGCGATGTTGATGGAAGGTTTATGCGGTAAGCCTGCGCCGAGCGTGGGTTTGCTCAATATTGGCGCAGAAGACATCAAAGGCAATGACATCGTGAAGCGTGCTGGCGAGTTGTTGCGTCATTCTGGCCTGAACTTCTACGGAAATGTAGAAGGAAACGACATTTACTCTGGAGCGGTCGATGTCGTGGTCTGTGATGGTTTTACTGGCAATGTGGCACTGAAGACCAGTGAAGGTCTTGCGCATATGATTAGCACGTTCCTGAAAGAGGAATTTACGCGCAACTGGTGGACACGCTTGTGTGCATTGTGTGCCATGCCGGTGTTGAAACGCTTTAAAAAACGTGCGGATCCGCGCCATTACAATGGTGCAAGTTTTTTGGGTCTACGCGGTATTGTGGTGAAGAGCCATGGCGGGACTGATAGTTTTGGTTTTTTATGTGCGCTTGAACAGGCTCGTGAGGAAGTCCACTCCGACGTCATTCAGCACATTACAGAACAAGTGACTCGCCAGTTACAACAACTGGAACAACGGCCTGTGGAGATATCCTAATCATGACCTATGCCCGCATTCTTGGCACTGGTAGCTATTTGCCCGAGCGTGTGTTGACGAATGTGGAACTGGCTGACCGTGTCGAGACCACTGATGAATGGATTGTCTCGCGCACCGGCATCCGCCAACGACACATTGCAGCGCCTCAAGAGAAGACGAGTGATTTAGCCTTGCAGGCCGCGCAGCGCGCATTGGATGCGGCAGGGGTCAGTGCAGAGGAGATTGATCTCATCATTGTGGCAACAGCCACCTCTGACATGATTTTCCCGAGTACGGCCTGCGTGCTGCAAGAAAAATTGGGCATCCATGGCTGTGCAGCATTTGATGTTCAAGCGGTCTGTGCTGGCTTTGTTTATGCCTTATCGACAGCCAATGCGTATATCCGTTCAGGGATGGCAAAACGCGCACTGGTTGTGGGTGCTGAGATTTTTTCTCGAATTCTTGACTGGGAAGACCGCCGGACGTGCGTGCTTTTTGGTGACGGTGCTGGTGCTGTTGTGCTTGGCGCTTCGGACCAGCCGGGTATTTTAGCCACCAAGCTGCATGCTGATGGTCGCTATAAAAATATTCTGAATGTCCCTGCTTCTGTAGTGGATGGCGCGATTGAAGGTCGGCCATACCTACATATGGACGGTCAAGCCGTTTTTAAATTTGCAGTGAAGTCGTTGTCTGACTTGGCCGCGCGCTTGCTTGAAGAAAATGGCTTGGCGCAGTCTGATCTCGATTGGCTCGTTCCACACCAAGCCAATTTGCGCATTATTGAATCGACCGCAAAACATTTATCGTTACCGATGGATAAAGTTGTCGTGACCTTGCCGTTGCATGCGAATACCTCAGCAGCGTCTATTCCGCTGGCGCTTGATACTGCTGTCCGCGATGGTCGTATTCAGCCTGGCGAGCTACTGTTGCTCGAAGGGATTGGCGGCGGTTTTGCATGGGGCGGCGCGTTGATTCGTTTCTAATTCAACACGTTCTTCTCAGTAATCGGTCTGCGGGCGATGCAGATCGTATTTATGAATGATTTTCAGGGAGTGTCGTGGTATGGCGTTTGCGTTTCTCTTTCCCGGTCAAGGCTCGCAGAGTCTCGGCATGATGAATGGCTTTGAGGCTCACCCCGTTGTTCGGGCGACCTTTGATGAGGCCTCTGCAGTATTGGGCGAAGATTTATGGGCAATGCTGTCGGCAGACACGCCGGATGCGATCAATCAGACCGTCAATACGCAACCTATCATGTTGACCGCAGGCGTGGCTGTGTGGCGTGCATGGTTGGCCTTAGGTGGGGCAACACCAAGCGCAGTGGCTGGACATAGTTTGGGCGAGTACAGCGCTTTGGTTGCAGCCGAGGCGATTCAATTCGCAGACGCTGTGCGCTTGGTGCGCGTACGTGCACAAGCCATGCAAAACGCTGTGCCAGCGGGTACCGGCGCGATGGCTGCGGTGCTGGGCTTGGATGATGCGGAGATTGTTGCTGCGTGTGCCGAGGCGGCCCTAGATGACGTCGTCGAGGCGGTGAACTTTAATAGCCCCGGCCAAGTGGTGATTGCGGGTTCGCAAGCGGCTGTGGCTCGCGCTATTGAGGCCTGTAAGGCGCGTGGTGCAAAACGTGCAATGCCGTTGCCGGTTTCCGTGCCTTCGCATTGTGCTTTGATGAAGCCTGCTGCAGAGGTGTTATCTGCTGCGTTGTCTGATATTGAAGTTGTCGCTCCGCGTATTCCGGTTTTGCATAACGCAGATGTGGCGAGTTATGCCGATCCTGCTGAAATCCGCCAAGCGCTGGCACGCCAGCTGTATCGCCCTGTGCGCTGGACAGAAACCATTCGGCACTTGGTCGCTGATGGCGTAGATGCCATGGCTGAGTGCGGCCCTGGTAAAGTGTTGGCCGGTTTGAATAAGCGCATTGATAGTTCGATTCGCTCTTCGGCATTGACCGATGGCCAAGCATTAAATGATGCGTTGGCCGCATTGGCCTAATGGCATAGAAAAAATGAGGAGTGTCTGATGTTGCTAGAAGGAAAAGTTGCGTTAGTGACGGGGGCTTCGCGGGGGATTGGTGCCGCGATTGCTGACACCTTGGCGCGCCAAGGTGCAAAAGTGATTGGTACCGCGACAACCGAAGAAGGTGCGGTCGCGATTAGCGCTCGTTTGGCGGAGTATGCCGGTCAGGGCTACGCATTTAATGTCACCGATGGCGAAGCTGCTGTTGAGCAGCTGTTGAAATATGTCGAAGACACCTATGGCCCAGTCACGATTTTGGTGAATAATGCTGGCATTACGCGTGACCAGTTGCTAATGCGCATGAAAGAAGAAGACTGGGATGCGATTATGAACACCAATCTGAAATCGGTGTTCCGCTTGTCCAAAGGCGTCCTGCGCGGCATGATGAAGGCCCGTTGGGGGCGTATCGTCAACATTGCCTCTGTGGTTGGTGTGAGCGGTAATCCCGGTCAGTGTAATTACTCTGCAGCGAAAGCTGCGGTAATCGGCTTCTCGAAGTCGTTGGCTCGAGAAGTGGGAAGTCGTGGCATCACTGTCAATTCTGTTGCGCCCGGTTTTATTGCGACAGATATGACACAAGCTTTGCCAGAAGAGCAGCGTCAAGCGCTTGAGAAGCAAATTGCTTTGGGCCGCTTAGGTTCTCCGCAGGACATTGCGGATGCCGTCGAGTTTTTAGCAAGTGATCGTGCTGCTTACATTACGGGTACGACTTTGCACGTCAATGGCGGCATGCTAATGGTATGATGCCGTGATTGTCGCGGTGTATTATTGTTCAATGTTCTGAGCTTCATGAGCATTGGCCGTTTTTTTTTGTTAGAATAGCGCGGTTTTTTTGCGACCCCGCCTCTGAAAGGGAAAGGTTTACTCCAAATGGAAAACATCGAACAGCGTGTTAAGAAAATCGTTGCCGAACAACTCGGCGTGAACGAAGCTGAAGTCAAGAACGAATCTTCCTTCGTGGACGACCTCGGCGCTGACTCGCTCGACACGGTGGAACTGGTCATGGCTCTTGAAGAAGAGTTCGGCTGCGAAATTCCTGATGACGAAGCTGAGAAAATCACCTCTGTCCAACAGGCAATCGATTACGTCAACAAGTTTTTGGCTAAGTAATCGCCCCCTGACGGATTGAGAGACCTCTGCCGGACATTGGCGTGTATACGTCGCGACCGGCAGAGGTTTTTTGTTATGCCAGCTTGTCTGCCGCTGTTTTGAGGCAGGCCTGTCATTGCAGGCTAGACGTTATTTTTTACGAAGATATGGCATGATGCTGTCTCTTTTGCTAAACAAGCGCTAGCATGCCTCCATCCGACACAATCTTAAGGAGAGTTTCCCTTGGCACGACGTAGAGTTGTAGTCACTGGCCTTGGGCTTGTCAGCCCCGTCGGCAATGATGTTGCCACTGGCTGGGCCAATATCGTTGCCGGTCGCTCCGGTATTTCCCGCGTTTCCCGTTTTGATGCGTCTGGCCTGGCCTCGCAAATCGCGGGTGAAGTGCGTGACTTTAATATTACGGATTACATTCCGGCTAAAGATGCTCGCCGTATGGACATCTTTATTCACTATGGCATGGCTGCAGGAATTCAGGCCGTCCGCGATGCGGGCTTGTCTAGTCTTGAAGGCCTCGATCCTGAGCGCATTGGCGTCATTATTGGCTCGGGCATCGGTGGTTTGCCGCTGATTGAAGATACACACGGCTTGTATCTCGAGGGCGGTGGCCGCAAGATTTCGCCATTCTTTATTCCAGGCTCCATTAGCAATATGGTGTCAGGTAACCTGTCGATCCTGTTTGGCTTCCAAGGCCCAAGCTATGCGATCGTCTCTGCGTGTACCACAGCAACGCACTCTATCGGTGATGCGGCACGTCTCATTGAGTACGGTGATGCAGATGTGATGGTGGCTGGCGGCACTGAATCGACTGTTTGCCCATTGGCGATTGGTGGATTTGCTTCTGCGCGTGCCTTGTCGACTCGCAATGATGATCCTGAGGCGGCGAGCCGTCCTTGGGACAAAGACCGTGATGGCTTTGTATTGGGTGAAGGCGCAGGTGTGTTGGTGCTCGAAGAGTACGAACATGCTAAAAAGCGTGGCGCGAAAATTTATGCTGAAGTCGCAGGCTATGGCATGAGTTCTGATGCGTACCACATGACCGCGCCGCGTGAAGATGGTGATGGCGCGGCTCGTTGCATGCGCAATGCACTGAAAAATGCAGGCATTAACCCCGACCAAGTGGACTACTTGAACGCGCACGGTACTTCAACGCCCCTTGGCGATTTAGCCGAAACAGTCGCGGTAAAACGTCTATTTGGCGATCATGCCTACAAGCTTGCAGTCAGCTCAACCAAGTCGATGACTGGTCATTTACTTGGCGCGGCAGGTGGCGTGGAGGCTGTATTCTGCGTGCTGGCATTGCGTGATCAAATCCTTCCTCCGACGATTAACCTCGCGGAACCGAGCGAAGGATGTGATTTGGACTACGTGCCAAACGAAGCGCGCTCCGCAAAAATCGATGTGGCGTTGTCTAACTCCTTTGGTTTTGGTGGAACAAACGGAACCTTGGTGCTTCGTCGCGCGTAGACGAACGACACTGATCGATCAAAGTTCAGTTGATGCTAAACCGCCGTGATACTCTCTCGGCGGTTTTTTATTTTTTGGTTGTCGAATGATTCACCTTCATACCCTGCCCGAAGCACCCGATTTACTTGCGCTATACGCACATGATCGGGTGAGTTTTCCTTACCTTCTTCAGTCCGCCGGTGATACTGGCATGGATATTTTGTTTGCGTTGCCAGCGCAGCAGACGATTTACCATGCGGGCCAAGCCGCGCAATGTGCTCAGGATTTAGCATCGTTACCCATTGATCCGGCCCATACACAAGATGCACGTTTTCCATTTATTGGCGGGTGGTTTTTTTATCTAGGCTACGAAATGCTGCATCATTTCGAGCCTTCGGTGCCGCCCGCATTGGATGATGATTTTCCGCTGGCCGTTTTAGCGCGAGTGCCTGCGGCCGTCGTGGTTGAGCGTGCGACAGGGCAGGCCTATCTCATGGCCGAAACCGCTGCTTTGCTTGCTCAGCTGCAAGCCAAAATTGCAACCGCAACCGAATTGGTATCTAAGCCGCTGGCGATTTTAGCGCTTGAAGAAGATGATCCTGCTGTCTTTACCGATGCGGTTAAGAAAATTAAGCATTACATCCGTGAAGGGGATGTTTTTCAGGTCAATGTCTCACGCGAGTGGCGCGCGTGCTTGCCTGCGCAAACTCAGCCTGCCGACGTTTTTCGTGCTTTGCGCCTTGCCAATCCTGCGCCGTTTTCCGCTTTGGCGGACTTTGGCGAGCAACAAATTGTCAGTTCATCACCTGAGCGCTTGGTGCGTGTTCAAGATGGCTGGGTCGATACTCGCCCGATTGCAGGTACGCATCCTCGCTCGACCGATCCGATTGAAGATGCCGCACTGAAACAGCGTTTGATTGATAACCGCAAAGAACGTGCCGAGCATGTGATGTTGATTGACCTCGAGCGTAATGACTTGGGGCGAATTTGCGTACCTGGCACGGTCGAGGTCAACGAGTTGATGGCGGTGGCGAGCTACACCTACGTGCATCATATTGAATCAAATGTACGCGGTCGCCCCCGTGCAGGCATTCGCCCGATTGATGTGTTTCGGGCGCTGTTTCCCGGCGGGACGATTACCGGTTGCCCCAAAATTCGTTGCATGCAGATTATTCGTGAGTTAGAAACCAGCGCCCGTCGTGCATATACCGGTAGCTTGGGTTACATCAACCGTGATGGTTCTTTAGATAGCAATATTTTGATTCGCAGCTTTATGATGGAAAACGATTCTCTTCGTTTCCGTGCTGGGGCGGGCATCGTGGCCGACTCCGACCCTGATCGCGAATTGAGCGAGACGCGCCATAAAGCGCGTGGTTTATTGCGTGCATTAGGCATTGTGGACTCGCTATGAACGTTTTGATCAATGGTCAGCCCACGTCGCACATTTCCTGCCAAGACCGTGGCTTGGCATATGGTGATGGTATATTTAGAACGTTGCGTGTGGTTGACCAGCAGCCCTTACTGTGGGATTGGCAATGGCGTTGCTTCACTCGAGATGCTGAGCGGCTCGGATTGCCGGTGCCTGATCGCGACTTAGTGCGTCATGAAATCACCCAAGTAACGGCGGATTATCCGCAGGCGAGCGCCAAAATTACCCTTACACGCGGTGCCGGTTTGCGTGGCTACGCGGCACCCTCGCCCGCTGCGCCGGTGCGAATTGTCCAAGCGGCCGCGTATCAGCCTTTACTTGAGTTAAATCAGAACGGGATTCGCGCCCGCGTGTGCGAAATGCGTTTGGCGAATCAACCCCGCCTCGCGGGTATTAAACATCTCAACCGACTCGAAAACGTTTTGGCACGCAGCGAATGGCAAGGCACCGATATTCGCGAAGGCGTTTTGCTGGATACCGAAGGTCGAGTGATCGAAGGGACAATGAGTAATCTGTTTTGGGTCAATCAAGGGCAGATTTTTACACCTGGTTTGCAGCGTTGTGGCGTGGCTGGGGCGCTGCGTGATTATCTTTTGGCGCAGCTTACGACTTTGGGTCACAAGGTGACGGATGGCGACTTTTCATTAGAAGCCTTGTGGTCTGCACAGGAAATATTTTTCTGTAATTCTCTGATTGGAATTTGGCCCGTGGTGGCTTGCGAGGAATGGCTGGCGCCAGTGGGTCCTATGACCCGCACTTTGCAACAGATTTTAGCTGAGGCTGATGCGTAGCCGTTTTAGGGAAATGTAATCATGAACAAATGGTCTTTCAGCGCCTTAGCGTTGGCGGTTTTGGTCTCTGGGTGTAGCGCAACGCATACCGCGCTAGGTAAGAAAGAGCTGGTTGTACAAACGAAAATGAGCGATTCCATCTTTATGGAACCCGTCGAAGCGAAAGACCGAACGGTATTCGTTCAGGCGCGCAATACGTCCGAGGTCAGTGAGTTTGATATTGCTGCTGACCTGAAGCAGTCGCTGCAAGCGCGCGGGTATCGGGTGCTAGAGAATCCGTCGCGTGCGCACTACATTTTGCAAGTGAATGTACTGCAAATAGGCAAGACCGATCAGGCCGGTGCGGCGGGAAGTGGTGCGATTGAGGGCGCGGCGAGTGGGGCTTTGCTCGGTTCAGTATTGAGCTCTTCTTCTCGAGATGCGGCGGGTGCTGCTTTGGTTTTGGGGGCGTTGGGTTTAGCACTGGATGCAACGGTCAAAGATGTCTACTACCGCGTTGTCACCGATATTCAGATTCAAGAGCGCGTCAAACAAGGGCGGGTGACCGCAAGTAGCCGCCATGAGTTACAGCAGGGTAGCAGTGGTGGGACGAGTACGACCTACACCAAAAAGGGCGATATGCTGCAGTACCAAACGCGGATTGTGAGCAGTGCAAATCAGGTGAATTTAGAGTTGCCACAGGCTTTGCCTGCCTTGCGCCAAGGTCTAGTTCGATCGATTTCTGGTTTGTTTTAATTTTGGACCTGCGTTGGGGCGACTGGATAGAAAATTTCGATGTGGCGAGGCTGTGGCAAGACCGGATGAGCCGCGACACATTCTGCAAGCTGTGCGAGTAGTGCAGCAGGTTCGGCATCGCTTTCATAAATTTCCATCCATGTATCTGGCGTTTCTTGTTTATGCCGCAGTTGCGCTGTTATGCCCTGTTTTCTTAGATTTTGTTGAATCTGAATGACTGCAGCAAAGATGGCGGCAGTCTCTGCATGTTCGGGGATTCGGTAGTAAATATAAATAGCGTACTGGCACATCAATACATTCCTTTGGCAGTTTTCATAATTTGTTGAGCGCCATGCGGTGGTTTAGATTTTCGGTCGCATCATTGGCTGAATGGAAGAGGATAAGCGCAATTGAATAGCATTGGTAAGTTGGTTGTGGTGGGTGTGGGCTTGATCGGCGGTTCATTTGCGTTGGCATTAAAGGCTGCGGGCCGTGTCGGCGAAGTGGTCGGGGTGGGGCGTTCATTCGCGAATTTAGAGCACGCTTTGGCCTTAGGGGTGATCGATCGCGCGGAGCAGGATGTTGCAAAGGCGGTTGTGGGTGCGGATATGGTTTTGGTCGCAACGCCGGTCGGCCAGATGGGCGCTACATTCGCCGCTATGGCACCACACTTGTCCCCTCAAACTATTGTGACGGACGCTGGCAGCACCAAGAGCGATGTGGCGGCTTTGATGACGCAGTATTTACCGGATCATCTGGCGTATTGTGTGCCTGCACATCCGATTGCGGGTTCAGAGCAATCGGGCGCCGCAGCGGCCAGCGCAACTTTGTATCAGGGGCGTAAAGTGGTGCTGGCACCGTTTGCGCAATCAATGCCAGAGGCCATTGCCTTGGTTCGGTCGCTTTGGGCGTGCTGCGGGGCGTGCGTCGAGCAAATGCGGGCAGAAGAGCATGATGCCATTTTTGCAGCGGTCAGCCATTTGCCGCATCTATTGGCGTTTTCGTACATCGATATGATTGCGCAGCACCCAGACGCATCGCGTCGTTTTGATTTTGCTGCAACAGGTTTCCGAGATTTCACACGCATTGCGGGCAGTCATCCTGAAATGTGGCGGGATATTAGTTTGTCGAACCGCGATGCGTTGCTAGAGGAGCTGGCGGCGTATCAAACATCGCTGCAGCATTTGGAGTCTCTGTTGCGTGCGGAGGATGGCGAGGGGCTGAGCGATTTATTTGTACGTGCTCGGCAGGCTCGACAGGCGTGGTATACAAAGTTTCAAGCATTGGCTTAAGGTTTTGAGTGATGTCGCTGATGATGGCGTGGCGTGTGGTTAATTTTGTTTCATCTCTCTGGGGCGTGTGTTATGTCTGCAGTTGAAGTGCGGGACGTGTCGTCTGATTTAACGCACCGCTTATATCAGGGGTTAAGGTTTTCTCTTGTGGCGACGGGGATACTGACGGCACTCACTATTCTTGCCTTGTATACCGTTGTTGATGGACGCTCTTTGGCGCTATGGGGCGGTGTGATGCTGGCGACGACCCTTGGGCGAGTGCTTCTATTGCGGTGTTATCGGCAGAGTGACGACCCATCATCGACGCGACATCTGCGACGGTTTCGTGTTGGTGCGGTCTGTGCGGGGCTGGGCTGGGGGATGAGCGCCATTCTGATTTTTCCTACGGCGTTTCCTGCGTACCAAATATTGTTGGTGTTTGTCCTTGCGGGGGCGTCGGTGGGGAGTCTGGCGACACTGTCATTCGACCGGTGTGCACTAATTGGGTTTTTATCCTGTGTTTTGTTGCCTTTGTGTCTACGGTTTTTTTGGGTAGGCACAGAAGTATTTTTGGTGATGGGTTTGATGACGCTTTTCTTTATTGCGTTTATTTTCCTCACCGCGGATCGGCTATGGCGCAATGTCCATGAAAATACTGTGTTGCGATTACAGGTTGAGCAACATGATCGCCAAACCCGATACGCACAATCCCGAGTCAAAAATTTACTCGATCTGAGCCCCGTGGTGTTGTATCGCTGCTCGGCAGAAGGTTCCGACCAAGTTGTATTTGTGAGCGATAACATCGAAATGGTGTTTGGCTATACGCCCGCTTCCCTTTTGGGCGCAGAAAGTGCTTGGCTATCGCATCTTCATCCTGATGATCGGGCCGGATTGATTGCATTGCGTGGCAGCTTGCTGCCTGGGGTCGTGCGGTCGATTGAGTACCGTGTGCTTTTGCCAAGCGGCGCGTACCGTTGGGTACGCGATAGCTTGCGCTTGGTCGCACATGAACTTAGCGATGGTTACGAGATTGTAGGTTCTTGGGCAGACATTGATGGCGAAAAGCAACATGCTTCTGAGTTAGTGCTACAGCAGGCACTGATGAATGCCATTCGGCACGTGCAGACCAGCTTTATTCTCAATGAAGACCCTGCGCCGGCGTTTGAGCGCGTCTTGGATGATGTTCTGCGTTTTACAGAAAGCGCTTACGGTTTTGTTGGTGAGGTTCTGCGTGATGAAAACGGTCCCTATCTCAAAACGCATGCTATTACCAATATTGCTTGGAATGAAGAAACTCAGCTGATGTATGCGCAGTTTGCATCGGAGGGGTTAGCGTTCCACAACCTACAAAATTTGTTTGGCCATGTCGTTCTCACGCAGCAGGTGCTGATCTCTAATGACCCCGCTCATGATCCACACCGTGGTGGCTTGCCGCATGGGCATCCCGACTTAAACGCTTTTTTAGGCGTGCCGATTATGGCCGACGGGCAAATGGTGGGCATGTTAGGCGTAGCGAATCGGGAGGGGGGGTACGATGTAGATCTTGTTGATCGGCTTGAACCTCTCACCGGTGCGATTGGGCAAATTATGATGGCGCGGCGTGCCGATGCCGCGCGGAAAAAAGCACAGGATTCTGCGAGTCGTTTGGCACTCGTTGTTGAAAAAACGACCAACGGTGTCGTGATCTCGGATGTACACGGTCGAGTCGAGTGGGCAAACGAGGCCATGTCATCGCTCACTGGATATTCGATTGAGGAACTCATCGGCCAGAAGCCCGGGGAGCTACTACAAGGCCCCCTTACGAGTGCGGAGGCTGTGGCTGAGTTGTCTGCGGCGTTGACGCGGCATGAACCCTTTGAGGGCGTGTTGCTCAACTATGCCAAAGACGGTTCTCAGTATTGGGTGAATTTACGGATTGATCCGATTTTTGATGACGGGGTTTGCTCTGGCTTTATTGCGATTGAGCATGATGTGACCGAGCAGCGCCGCCAAACAGAGCTGCATCGCGAGTGGCTGGCGCGGTTGCAAAAAATCACTTCTCAAGTGCCTGGTGTGGTTTACCAATATAAGCAGCGTGCTGATGGGACAGGGTGTTTTCCGTATGCAAGCGATGGCATTCGCGAGGTTTACCAAACGACACCAGAGTCGGTTCGTCATGACGCCTCGGCGGTGTTTGAGCTGATTCATCCAGAGGATCGGCAAGGGGTCGTAGATTCGATAGCGCTTTCTGGGAAAAACATGACACCGTGGCGTCATGAATACCGTGTGCGTTATCACAGTGGAATTGAGCGTTGGTTGCAGGGCAATGCGTTGCCGGAGCCTGCGGAGGATGGCGCGATTGTTTGGCACGGGTTCATTTCTGATACGACCGTATTCAAGCAGACTCAGCAAGCAGAGCTGGAGGTGCGGGCTCAGCTACAGGCTTTAATTGATGCTTCGACACAGTTCAGCATGATTGCAACGAACACTGAGGGATTGATTACGCTGTTTAATACGGGTGCGGAAAAACTGCTGGGATACGCCCGAGAAGAGATGATTGGCTTACGGACGCCTGCGTGTTTTCACGATCCTGATGAAATTTTGGCCCGTGGTCAGGCCTTGAGTTATGAGTTGCAGCGAGATATTTCGGGCTTCTCGGTATTTGTAGAAAGTGCATTGCTTGGCCGTTCTGAGATGCGCGAGTGGACTTATATCTGCAAGGATGGGTCTCGCCTGACGGTATCTTTAGCCGTGTCTGCGATTCGTAATCGGCACGGTGTCGTGACGGGCTTTTTGGGCGTGGCGTCGGATATCACCGCGCGTCGGCAGATGGAGAATGCGCTAAAAGAAAGCCAACAGCGTTATCAATTGGCTGTTCGTGGATCGACAGACGGCATTTGGGATTGGAATATTGCTGCGGCCGATACCTATTATTCTCCGCGTTTCCGCTCGTTATTAGGTTACGAAAACGAGGCACTTCCCGAGCGGTTTGATACTTTTATTGAGCGTAATTTGCACCCGGATGATAAGGTCTCGGTGCAAAAAAGCTTAGAGCGACATCTGCAAGATTGGGAGCCGTACGATGTGAGCCATCGCTTACTTACCCGAAAAGGTGAATGGCGTTGGTTCCGGGCACGGGCGCAAACTCAGCGTGATCGTTCGGGCCTGCCGGTCCGCATGACGGGTTCTATCTCAGATATTTCTGCCCTAAAGCAAGCGGAGGTCGCTTTGGCGGCAAGCGCCGCACATACCCAGCTCATCTTGGACAATGTGATGGATGGCATTGTGACAATTAATGAATTGGGGATGATCCAATCTTTTAATCAGGCTGCAGAACGTATTTTTGGTTATTCGTCCGCAGAGATACTGGGGTGTAACGTCAAAATGTTAATGCCCCTTCCTTACTCTGTGCAGCACGATGGCTATTTGCAAAATTATCTGCGCACGGGTCGCGCTCAAATTATTGGGGTCGGGCGCGAGGTGACGGGACTTCGCAAAAGCGGAGATGTGTTCCCAATGGAGCTCGCCATCACTGAAATCATGAGCGATGACAAAATTCTCTTTATTGGCATGGTGCGGGATATTACGGAGCGCAAGCGTGTCGAAAAATTGAAGAGTGAATTTGTCTCTACCGTGAGCCATGAACTGCGCACGCCGGTCACGTCGATTCGAGGTGCTCTCGGAATGGTTGCAGCCGGAACGGTCGGCGAACTGACGCCCCCTGCGGCAAAATTAGTTGGGATTGCCCAGAAGAATTGTGACCGTTTGTCTTTGCTGATCAATGATCTACTCGACATGGAAAAAATTGCCGCCGGTCGGATGAGCTTTGATATGAAGGTCTGTGAGGTCTTGCCTTTATTGGTTCAGGTGATTGAAGCAAACCAGCCGTATGGTGATCAGTTTGGCGTGAAGTTTGTGTTGTCCGCAGATGTAGAGTCACCTGTTTACGTTAAGTTGGATAGTCAGCGTTTTATCCAAGTACTCTCGAATTTTTTGTCGAATGCGGCAAAATTCTCTCCTGCCGGTGGATCGGTGGAGCTGTCGTTGCTGCCTAATTTTGAGATCGGTGTGGTCCGAATTTCTGTCCGAGATTATGGCCCCGGTATTTCCGCAGAGTTTCAAAAGCGGCTCTTTCAAAAATTCTCTCAAGAGGATAGTTCGGATACTCGGCAAAAAGGCGGAACGGGGCTGGGACTGGCCATTAGCAAGGAGCTGGTCGAAGGCATGGGGGGCACAATTGGCTTTGTGTCTGAAAGCAATCAGGGGGCGACGTTTTTTGTCGATTTTTCTTTGGTTGACTCGGCGCATTGAGCCTAAGTCTCACGCTGAAGAAGCCCACTCTCTTCAGCGTGAGATAAATCATTACGCCTGATGTTGAGTCCAAATTTCTCGGATTTTATCGGGCAGGCTCATCGGGTCAAAAGGTTTGGGAATGACGTCTGCTGCGCCCAGTTTTTTGAGCTCTGAAATTTCATCTGCCATTGCTTTTGCCGTCATGAAAACGACCGGTATGTTCGCCATTCCTGCATGTTTTTTGAGTTCTTGAAAGGTGGTTGGGCCATCCATTTCAGGCATCATGACATCGAGCAGAACGAGCTGTGGCGCGAAGTCTGGCGCTGCCGCAATGGCTTCTTTTCCAGAGCTGCAAATGCACACGTTGAATCCCCCAATCATCTCTAGTGCCATTTGAACAATGGTCTGGATATCTGGTTCGTCTTCGCAATACAAAATTTTTTCAAGTTTCACGGTGCTGTTCATAGATATCATCTTTCACATTTTATGTGGGCGCGACAAGGTTTTAGCGTGTCAGGGATTTAGAGAGTTGATGGAGGTATTTATCAATTTCTAGGCCCTTGGCTTGGATATCGCCAATTTTTTCGGTGGTATTCTTAAGCAGGTTGACTAAGGTTTCTTCTTGCGTCGAGCGCAGTCCCATATAGAGCAATGCATCCTCAAATTCGTTTATCATTTCATTGAGTGCACTTTTCATGCTGCTTTGCTGCTGGTAGTAGCCTCGCTCCATCTCCGTCAGTGTCAGGCGCGCTTGCTCCATGAGTTGCTCAAGTGATTCGCTTTCAATCGAGCGTAAGCGCTGTGCCGCACCTTCGACGAGGAGTGCAAGGTAGTCTTTCAATTTACCGTAGCGGTCTTGATCATCAATGGGCATATTTTTGATGAGAAGTGATACTGCGCCATAGTTGAAGATGGTACGCACACCATAAGACATGATTCGGTCTGCTTCTTGTGTGATGTGCTCCAGCAACACGCGCTCCATGGTGCCGGATTTTCCGTCTGAGCTTCTGAGTAGTGGGGGGTGCCCATTACTGTGCCGAATCATGACGGTACCTGAGATGCCGTAATCCGTCAGCGAGGTGATGAGGGCTCCTGCCAGTTCTTCTGCATCGGGGATGGTGAACAGCTTACGGAAAAAATGAACGATATTTCCGAGCGCACTAGAATCCGTCATCGCGGATAAGGCGACATGCATCGCTTCATTCGCGGATTGTTTGAGCTGTGCGCGTTCTTTGTCTGACTCGAAATTTTGTTTAACTTTTCGGTAGAGCTCAATCGGTTCTAATGGTTTGATGACAAAATCATCGGCACCAACATCATAGGCCGCTAGGCGTTCTTCAGGCGTGCAATTGCCTGAAACAAACAAAATAGCCGGCTGAAACTCTAGGTTTGTATTGGCTCGGATGCGGCGGCAAACTTCGTAGCCGTTCATTCCGCTCATTTCAATGTCCAGCAGAATTAAATCCGGCTTATCAACCGGTGTCGCCATGAGTCCTGTTTCGCCATCCGTTGCAATAGAAACCTCATACTCGTCTTCAAGAACAGTTTTAATTAGTTCGACAAGAAGAACATCGTCGTCAATGATCAGTACCCGTTTTTTGTCCATGAGTTTCTTTGCTCTCAAATCTTTTAGTCAAAAGTCATGTGGCCAATGCCTACCATTGCATTGACTATAATACGCATTCATTCAGAACAGGCGTAGATTTTGGTATGGCCTCTGGTAGGTTTTTCAAAAATACTACGGAGACTACCAATCATGATTTTTCTAATCTATTTTCAATTGATATATCATTGTTTTTTTATGCCAATGTCTGCATGGCCTCGTAATTCTTGGCGGCAATATATGCTGACTGTCGCTGCCACGAAATTTCTAAGTCTAAAACTGCCCTAAGGGATTACCATGTCTAAAGTCCTTATTGTTTCAGAATCAATTGAATATAAAACATTTTTTCAAGATTTTCCCGACATGGTGGTCGATGTCAACCAAGTAATTTCTGCTGAAGAAGCTTTAAATCATTTGGAGTGGGGGGTGCCTGATCTCTTTATCATTGAGGCTAACCTTAAACCGATTGATGGTTTGACTTTGTGCGCAGATTTGCGGAGCCATGCACTGACAAAAAATACAGAAATTATTTTATTGATGCCGGAGTCGGCATCTGCTCAGGCATTACGTGATGGCTATATTGCAGGTGCGGATGCCTGTATTCCTAAGCCTTTAGATGCATCGTTTGTGTCGCATTTTGTGACAAGAGTGACCATGCGTGCCAAGGAATCTTTGGCGTTGCAAAATCAGCTTAAAATGGCAAACGAAACCGCAATGACTGCTATTGTAAGTATGGGTGAACTAGGTGTCGTTCTGATGTTTTTGCGTCGCGCTAGTCACTGTATGAGCTACCATGACCTCGGTTTGCTGGTATTGCACACTTTAGAAAGTTTCGGTTTAGAGGGCGTTTTAGAGCTTAGGGGTGAGCATTCTTGCTTGCGCTTAGGTTTGCAGGGAGATTTGACAGAGGATGAAGATCGCGTCTTATCCCATGCTTCCAGCTTAGGCCGCATTTTTGAGATGAGAACACGTTGTGTTTTTAATTACGATAAGTGTTCTTTGCTTATTCTGAATATGCCCGCGAATGACGTCGAAAAACATGGGCGTTTGCGTGATCATCTTGCGCAGCTTTGTGAAGGTATTGATGCCAGAGTTGTTGCTTTAGATGCGAGCTTAAATTTAGGCGCGCAGAATACTGTTAGAATGGAAGCTATTTCTCGATTACACGATGCTGTAGTCTGCGTAAAAGATACTCTGCATGATTTGCGAGTTCAGAATCTTGATATTATCGATTCTCTCCTGCTGCGCGTTGAGCAGAATTTTGTTTCTTTAGGATTGACTGATTTACAGGAAAGCAACCTATTACGTCAGGTGCAACTTGCAAAAAACGAGGCGCATGCTTTGTTCTCAAAAGAAGTTGAGCTTGAATCAAAGCTAGTGGACTTGGTTCGGCATTTAGAGGGAAACAAATAGTTTTGTGATTTGAAAGTGCTTAGCATAAGCACTAACTTGCTGGCGTAAATTTTACTTTTCGTCCAGAATTTTTTCACTTTTTCGATACATTTATTTTTCTATGGCCAAAGTCATTCTTACTGTTGATGATTCTCCCTCTATTCGTCAGATGGTGGGGTTTACCTTGCGTAGTGCTGGTTATGAGGTTGCAGATGCTCCTGATGCTCCGACTGCTCTGTCTAAGGCGCGTGCAAATCATTATGATCTTGTGCTAACTGATATTAATATGCCGGGCATGGATGGGTTTGCGTTAACCCAAGCTTTGCGCGCATTGCCTGAGTATCGGTCAACGCCGATTTTGGTGTTGACGACCGAGTCTAGTGACGAAATGAAGCAAAAAGGTCGCTCGAGTGGCGCGACGGGTTGGTTGGTCAAACCATTTGACCCGCAAAAATTGATAGAGCTGGTTCGTAAAGTCATCGGCTGAACAGGCAAATTCTGACAATGAGTATCGACCTTTCCCAGTTCTTCGAAGTGTTTTTCGATGAGGCAGAAGAGCATCTAGCCAATCTTGAAGCTTTGCTTCTAGAGATGGATATTGACGCACCTGATCCCGAGGGGCTGAATGCTATTTTTCGTGCAGCGCATTCTGTTAAGGGGGGGGCGGGAACCTTTGGCTTCACCGACTTGATTGCGGTTACGCATGATCTTGAAACCTTATTAGACGCCGTTCGTAAGGGGACTTTTCGCTTAAGTGCTGACGTTGTAGACCTGATTCTTGAGGCGGGTGATTTACTTAAAAGCATTGTCCTTGCCTGCCGGCGGGGCGAGGAAACTCCTCTGGCGATTCGCGAGGATATGTCCCGCCGACTTCAAGAGTGCATGCAAGGCCGCTTATCAACGCCTGTTTCTGCTGATATAGCCTCTCCAACGATCACAGCTTCCGGCCCTTCGTTTGTTGATATTCAGACAGGTGCCGCATGCGATTGGGAGCGTTTGCTGGAGCAGTTTACGAATGCGCCTAATGTCCGCGTACTGTCGTTTCCGCTAGAAATTGACTCAACAGATCCTTTACGCGTTGAAGTATCTGGTTCTGAAAGCGATAAGCAAGCATTTTTAGATAGCTTGGCTTTTGTCGTTTCTCCTGAATATATCCGTGTGCTTGACATGGATCCTCGTGAGGATTCATTGGCCGCGGGCAAAGAGGCATGGGGGCTTTTTGAGGAGGCCCCTACCAGTACACCTGAGCAGGAAAGCTGGGGATTGTTTGACGATGATCCTCCTGCTGTGCAGGTGGTTGAAGATGCTTCTGCTACATCCTCTCCCGCTTGGGGGCTTTTTGAGGAGGAACGCCCAAGCGAACCCGCTGCATACGGGATCTTTTCCGAAGAAACCGCAGCCGGCAGAGCCGACCTGGCCCAAGAAAAAAACGAAGCATATGGCTTGTTTGAGCCAATCACATCTCCTGTCCCTTCTTCTCAAAGTGTTGTCGCTTCTGCGCCGACACCGGTACTGTCCCCTGCCGAAAAAACACCTTCGGCACGACCATCTACTTCTCGCGAAGTACACGAAGGCAAGTCCTCGGGTGAGTCTTCTACGATTCGTGTGAGTGTTGAGAAGGTTGACCAGTTACTAGATCTGGTGGGTGAGTTAGTGATTACCCAGTCGATGCTGGCGCAGTTTGGTTTGGATTTAGAGCCTGTTGCTCATGAGAAATTACTCGCGGGCATTATTCAATTGCAGCGAAATACCCGAGAGTTGCAAGAGGCGGTAATGTCGGTTCGTATGATGCCGATTGCTTCTGTATTTAATCGCTTCCCCCGTGTGGTGCGCGATATGGCGAGCAAACTGGGGAAAAAGGTTGATCTTAAATTGGTGGGTGAGCAAACAGAGCTCGATAAAGGTTTTATTGAAAAGCTTGCTGACCCGCTGACCCATCTGGTTCGTAACAGTTTGGACCATGGCATCGAATTACCCGATGTCCGACGCAGTCGCGGAAAAAGCGAAACAGGGACGCTCACGCTTAGTGCCTTTCATGAGGGCGGCAATATTGTGATTGAAGTTCGAGATGATGGTGCTGGCTTGCATCGGGATCGAATTTTGGACAAGGCGCGTGAAAGAGGGTTGCTTGTCAGCGATACGATGACGGATACAGAGGTCTGGAATCTGATTTTTGAAGCAGGCTTTTCAACCGCTGCCGTCGTGAGTGACATCTCGGGTCGTGGCGTCGGGATGGATGTTGTTCGACGCAATATTCAAGAGATGGGTGGTCGTATTGATATTGATTCTGTGACAGGAATTGGTACAACGATGGTTCTAAGATTGCCGCTTACGCTGGCAATTTTGGACGGGATGTCGATTACAGTGGGCCCAGAAACCTATATTTTACCACTAACCTGTATTGTGGAATCTTTGCAGCCACTGGCGACAGATGTTCGAACAGTCAACGGTAAAAATGAGGTTTTACAAGTCCGAGGCGAATATCTGCCCTTATTACGGTTGCACCAGCTTTTTGATGTCGAACCGGTTCACGTTGAGCCGCATAAAGGATTGTGCATGATTCTTGAGGCAGATAAAGAGCGGGTCGCTTTGCTGGTGGATGATCTTTTGGGGCAGCAACAGGTTGTAGTGAAAAATTTGGAAACCAATTATCGGCGTGTTCAGGGAATCTCTGGCGCAACGATTATGGGCGATGGTCGTGTTGCATTAATTATTGATGTTCCTGCTGTCATTAACATGACTAGATACGCGGAAATTACTGAGCAGGAGGGATAAAAGCGATGGGTGATCAAGATAAAAACGACATTCAAATCAATCATGAAATGTTGGTTTTTACCCTAGGGACAGAAGAGTACGGGATTGATATTTTAAAAGTGCAGGAAATTCGAGGATATGACGCAGTAACGCGCATTGCGAATAGCCCTGTATTTTTGAAAGGCGTGATTAATTTACGCGGAGCGATTGTTCCGATTGTTGATCTGAGAATTCGATTTGGTTTGGGTAATATTCGATATGATGAATTTACTGTTGTCATCATTTTGAATGTGGCTAATCGTGTTGTTGGTATTGTTGTCGATGGAGTGTCAGATGTCATTAACCTTGTCCCAGATCAGGTTCGTCCTGCCCCTGACTTTGGTGTCGTTGTTCAAACAGATTATTTGTTAGGGCTCGGTACCGTGGGTGAAAGAATGGTCATTTTGGCCGATATAGAAAAAATGATGACGAGCAGCGATTTGGCGCTGTTTGATACTCTTATTAAGTAATTTTGACTTGTATCCGCGGAGGGACCATGCGATTTATTAACCGCCTCAGGTTATCTGGCAAATTGATCGTGATCGCTGCGATTTCTGTGTTGTTTTGTTTGGTTCCGACCGTGCAAATCATCCAAGCTGATTTCGAGCATCTCAAACTAACAGCGTCTGAAAAAGACGGTATTGAACCCATTTCTAAAGCCTTAGCTTTGATGGGACTATTACAACAATATCGCAATCAGCAAATCCAAGGTGATAGCGCAGATCGCTTAAACGCATTACAGGTTGATATTGATGCTGCGTTCAATACATTAAATACCTTGCCGCAAATGCGCTCTGCACCGCCCGCATTGCTTGAGCAGGCTCAGGCGCTTCGTGCGCGCTTTTCTGACGTGAAGTCATTGAAAAGTGAAGGCGATGCGGCTCTTACGACATTTGATGCGAGCTCTCAGCTCATTGCCGCCACCCAGTCCTTTGTTGATAGTCTTTCTGATCATTTCTCTCTTCGTCTTGATCCTGATTCTGATATTTACTACCTCGTCCAAGCGGGTACTTCTCAGTTACCTATCCTGATTGAAAACCTCTCTCAGAGCAGAGGCTTGGGTACGGTGTTTGCCAGCAAATTGGCAAGCGCACCTGCTGTGGTGGGCCGAGTAGATGTTGTGGCCTCTTTGTCGCAGTATCGGCTAAATGCAATTGATCAAAGCTTATTAAAAGTTATCAATGCAAATGGTTCGCTGGCTGCTGACATTGCTAAAGAGCGTTCTCAGCTTTCTCGCCAGGGGGCAGATTTGTTAGCCCTGCTGCGTGCACAACTTGTGAGCACGAGCGCTTTAAGTAGCGAGTCCTTTGCGCAAAAAACTGGCGCATCGCTAGATGAAATGAGAATGCTGAATAGCCGTTTAGTGTCTAAGGTAAACAGCTTATTGGCTGAACGCGAGACAGTACATAAAACACAGCTTTATACGAATGTTGCAATATTCGTCCTCATGATCGCTATTTTAGCGGGTTTGATTTTTGCGATTTCGAAAGGCATTTTGCGTCAGCTTGATAAGGCAACGCGTTCTGCGAGTCGAATTGCTTCTGGCCAGTTGAATGATGATTCAATTCGTGAAGAGGGTAATAACGAGCTTGCTCGCTTATTGTGCTCGATTGATGATATGCGGATCAGTTTGCAAACGCGCAAAAATCAAGATTCCGAGCAAATGGCTGAAAATCTTCGGATTCGCAGTGCATTGGATGTGGCTGCGACTAATGTCATGATCGCGGATGTAGATTGCAAAATTATCTATACCAATCAGACCTTAATGACAATGTTGCGCCATGCTGAGCCTGATATTCGCAAGCAGCTTCCTCACTTTTCTGCGAGCACTGTTTTAGGATCAAATATTGATCAGTTCCATGTGAACCCCGCTCATCAACGTGCAATGTTGAGCCGTTTAACAGGTATGCATGAAGCCAACTTGGTGATTGGTGGGCGTCACTTCCGCTTATTAATTACACCGATTTTAGATGAAGCTAAGCAGCGTTTAGGCACCGTGGTCGAATGGCAAGATTTCACGGAAGAATTGTTAGCTAAGGAGAAAATTGCTGCTGCGGCTGCCGATATGGCACGCATTAAGGCGGCATTGGGGAATGTTACGACGAATGTCATGATTGCAGACAATGATCGAAACATCATTTATCTCAATCATTCTGTTCAGCGAATGTTAAAAAATGCTGAATCTGATATTCGTAAAGTTTTGCCAAACTTCGATGCTTCGAATTTGCTAGGTGTATCGATGGATACTTTCCATCGTAATCCGGCACATCAGCGTGATTTGCTTTCTGGTTTACGTAGTACGCATCAAGCAGAAATTAATGTTGGCGGTCGCGCGTTCCGTCTTATCGCAAACCCTGTGTTTGGCGATGATGGCACTCGTTACGGTACGGTTGTGCAGTGGTTAGATCGCACGGAAGAGGTCGCTGCCGAGCGTGAAGTTTCGCAAATTATTGAGGCTGCTGCTGCTGGCGACTTCTCTCAGAGACTGAGTGTTGAAGGCAAAGAAGGTTTCTTCAAGGTGCTTTCTGAGAATGTGAACTTGCTGATTGGTACTGCCGCAGAAGGGCTGGAAGAGATTGCCAAGGTGTTGGAACACCTCTCGCGTGGTGATTTGACTTATCGTATTGATCGTCAATACGAAGGGGTTTTTGGTCGACTGGCAAGCAATGCCAATATGACAGTGGATAATTTGGCAGGTTTGATTTCACAAATTCGTGAGACCACCGACACCATCAACACTGCCTCTCGCGAAATTGCACAAGGTAACCAAAACCTTTCGTCCCGCACAGAACAGCAAGCCGCTAATTTGCAAGAAACTGCGTCTAGCATGGAGCAAATTACAGGCACTGTGCGCCAGAATGCTGACAATGCGCAGCAAGCCAGTTCTCTTGCCGCTACGGCTTCGAATACAGCCTCTGTTGGTGGTCAGGTGGTGAATGAAGTCGTCACGACCATGGCGGAAATCAATCATTCAGCGAAAAAAATCGTCGATATTATTAGCGTAATCGACGGTATCGCTTTCCAAACTAATATTTTGGCGCTGAATGCTGCCGTTGAGGCCGCCCGAGCAGGCGAGCAGGGTCGAGGCTTTGCTGTTGTGGCGAGCGAGGTTCGTAATTTGGCGCAACGGAGTGCAACAGCGGCGAAAGAAATTAAGTTCTTGATTGGGGATTCGGTTGATAAAGTGGAGTCTGGCTCGCGCTTAGTTGACCAAGCCGGTCAAACAATGAGCCAGATTGTTGAGGCGGTACGGCAAGTTGCGGAGTTGATGCGTGAAATTAGCTCTGCATCGTTGGAGCAAAGCTCTGGTATTGAGCAAATTAATCATGCTGTGACGCAAATGGACGAAAACACACAGCAGAATGCCGCTCTGGTTGAGGAAGCTGCGGCTGCGGCCGAAAGCTTAGAAGAACAAGCTTCTATTCTGAGCGAAGCTGTTGCGACATTCCGCGTTTCTGGTCTGAAGTATTCGGCAGGTAAAGCGGGTTTATCTAGCACGATGGCGACGGCTGCTCCGGTTGCTGCTGCCGTGCCTTTGCGCCCTGTTCATCATGCGGAGCCGTCACCTGTTGTAGCACCTTCTCATCCACCGGCTGCACCAGCCAAAGCGTTACCAAAGCCCGCGCCGATTCAAGATGATGAATGGGAAGAGTTCTAAATGAATCAGAGATTGTCTGTTAATGTAGATCGAGAGTTTACTTATACCGTCAACGATTTTTCGCGTGCTCGAGACTTGCTTTATCAGCATGCAGGAATTCGTTTGACGGATAGTAAAGATTCTTTGGTGTACAGTCGGTTAGCTCGTAGGCTACGGGCGTTAGGCTTAACAGACTTTTCTGACTATTTATCTCGAGTGAGTCCTGATAGTGAGGAGTGGGAGCATTTTCTGAATGCTCTCACAACAAATTTGACGTCATTTTTCCGAGAGAATCATCATTTTGAATACTTGCTTTCGTTAATTAGCCAGCATTCATCTAAAGAACCATTTCGTATTTGGTGTGCAGCATCAAGCACGGGTGAAGAGCCATATTCAATCGCGATGACTTTAGTTGAGGCATTTGGTCGTTATGACCCGCCGGCTTCGATTATTGCAACAGATATTGATACGAATGTTTTGCGCATTGCTCGTGAAGGTATTTATCGTGCAGATCGTATTGAGAAAATGTCTGACGATAGAATGCGGCGTTTTTTTCTAAAAGGTAAAGGTCGCCAATTGGGCCAAGTCCGCGTCAGGCCAGAACTGCAGAAATTAATTGACTTTCGCCCATTAAATTTACTGTCTCCTGACTGGCCTTTGTCTGGGCATTTTGATGCGATTTTTTGCCGAAATGTATTGATTTACTTTGATCGCCCAACTCAAAAAAGCATCGTAAACCGCTTTCCCTCGTTATTAAAACCAGATGGTTATCTATTTATTGGTCATTCTGAAAATCTTTCTCATGTGACGAGTGATTTTGTTTTAAAAGGTAGAACCATTTATCAGAAAGTGGCTAGTTAATATGCCATAATGTTTTTTTATAGAGAGTTATGCGGGAATGGCGTTTATACGATGTCTGATCATAGCGAAGTTTTTGCGACACATTACTATTACGATAAAACGTTTGAATCCGATGCAGTCAAAATTCTGCCGGGTGAATATCATGTTTCCAGTGATAATCTTCTCCAGGTGACTGTATTAGGATCATGCGTCACGGCTTGCATTCGTGATAAGCGCTCTGGTATTGGCGGTATTAATCATTTTATGCTGCCTGATACGCACCAAACTGATCCTGATTCCCCAATTGCTGTTCCTACGCGTTATGGTACCTATGCGATGGAGGTGTTGATTAACCACCTCATGAAACTCGGCGCGGCTCGCGGACATTTAGAAGCTAAAATTTTTGGCGGAGCAAGCGTCCTAGACGGCGTCACTGTTTCTCAGGTGGGTGCGAGAAATGCTGCTTTTGTGCGCGAATTCCTTCGTATGGAAAAAATTCCTGTTGTCGCTGAAGATCTACTCGATATATTTCCTCGCAAAGTTTATTTTTTTCCGGGGACTGGGCGAGTCATGGTCAGAAAAATGAAGGCCGCTAGAAACGAGGCCTTGCTTGAATATGAGCGCCGCTATCGTCAACGTATTATTCAGGCGCCGGTAGCGGGTGATGCTGAGTTGTTCTAAGTGTTTTTTGTAATCCTAGGGTATTGTCAATAATCAGGAATGGGTATGAGGAAATTACGCGTTGTCGTCGTTGATGATTCTGCTTTAATGCGGGCACTGTTAAAGCAAATCATTGAAGATGATGGGGACATGTTGGTTGTGGGGATGGCGCCTGACCCTTTTGTTGCGCGTGAAAAAATTCGTGAACTCGACCCTGACGTAATTACGCTTGATATTGAAATGCCAAAAATGGATGGCATCAGTTTTCTTGAAAAACTGATGCGATTACGACCAACGCCAGTCGTGATGGTGTCAACTTTGACGGAGGCAGGCGCTGAGGCAACGCTTGCAGCCCTAGAGTTGGGAGCAGTTGATTTTATTTCGAAGCCTTGTGCACAGTCCCCGCAAGCTATTTTGGATTATGCCGAGGTGATTCGGGATAAATTGCGTGTGGCTGCTAAAAGCCAGCCGCGCTTATTGAGTCAGAGAGTTGACGTCGTCAAAACATCTGCTCCGCCTGTGACGCCCCAAGTTTCTAGCGGTGCAAAACGTTTTAAGTATGGACTCATCGCTGTTGGCGCTTCCACTGGCGGAACAGAGGCTATCCGGCATTTTCTTCAAGGAATCCCGAGTCAATGTCCGCCGATTGCAATGGTTCAGCACATGCCCGTTGGTTTTACGGCTTCCTTCGCTGCACGTTTAGATAAAAGTTCTGCTGTTCATGTGTACGAAGCAAGGGATGGTGAGTTGTTGCTGCCTGGGTGCGCGTATTTAGCACCAGGGGATCGGCACCTTTCCATTCGCAGTAGCGCGCGAGGCTATGTTTGCGTATTAAGCGACGGTGATCCAGTTAATCGACATAAACCTTCTGTGGATGTTCTTTTTGAATCTGTTGCACAAGAGCTTGGAGCTCGCGCTATTGGCGTGATCATGACAGGAATGGGCAAAGATGGTGCGAGTGGGATGCTAGCAATGCGCCAAGCAGGTGCGTATACCCTCGCCCAAGACGAGGCGAGTTGTGTTGTATATGGCATGCCTCGGGAAGCTGTTTTACGGGGAGGGGTGACAGAGGTTGCCGCACTGACAGACCTCTCTCAGAAGGTTATTGCTCGCTACATGGCGTAGTCTGGAAGACCTCAATGCGGTTACGCCCTTTGTGTTTAGCCTGATAAAGCGCCTGATCCGCATACTTGATGAGTTGGCTTGGCGCTTCAAACATCACGCTATCGGCGATGCCCGCACTAAAGCTGACGCGGAAAGATTGCCCATCTGCCGTATGTTGAAGATTCAAAAAGTCTTGGCGCAGGGTATCTATAATTTTAAGTGCTTCTGCGGCAGGCGTTTTTGCCAAAATAATACCAAACTCTTCTCCGCCAAAACGGCCGCAGATGTCTGTTTTTCCTAAACGTTGTTCTAAAAATTTGCCCAGTAAGCGCAATACGCGGTCCCCTGCCGGATGACCATAACGATCATTCACTTGCTTAAAATGATCTAGATCGAGCATGACTAGGCTGAGTACATCTCCTGAGCGGCGGGCCTTGCTGATCTCTGTGTGAAGTTGTTCTTTAAAGCGAGTGTGATTGAGCAGACCTGTAAGGCCATCCCGCACGATATGGCTACGAATTGTTTGGTGCCGTAGTGCTCTTGTTTTAACTGTTGACGCCAAAAACGAGGGGTCGACAGGTTTGCTTAAAAAGTCATCCCCACCATGTCGCATCGCTTCTAGTTTCATTTCGACATCTGTTTCGGATGACAAGTAAACAATGGGGATGCTTACAAACGCCTTTTGCTGGCGAATGACTCGTGCAAGCTCAATACCACTACAGTGTGGCATATACATATCAATCAGCAGCAAATCGGGGTCAAACTCGGTAATGCTGTCTAGCACATGCAATGGATTAAGCTCGACACGCGTCGTTAGTCCTGATTCGGCAAGGATTCTGGCGTAATAGCGCGTCATTGCTTCCTGATCATCCACGATGAGGATGCGCAGAGGCGGGCGGGCTTTTTCTTGGCCAAACTCATCAATCACATCAATCACTGCACCAACGTCTATTGGATGGGTAAAAAATGCTCTTCCCCCCGCCCGGACTGCCGCGAGTCGTGCCTGCATATTGTCTTGTGTCGAGAGAAATAAAACAGGGATATCGGGTGTGTGTTGTGCGCGCAGTTGTTCAAGTTGGTGATTGAGCTTTTCAATATCCTTAAACCCTGTTTCTACTAAAATTGCGCAGGGTTTGACATCATCACTCAGGTTGTCCATGGATGAGACTTGATAACCTAAGTAGCCAAACTGGCCAGCCATACTCGTCGGCGAGGCATGCTCATCACCAATTAAAAGAAGTTTTTTCGTGCTAGTGGGGGGGCTAAGAACCAAAGCAGGATTTTTTGCGCCGTGTTCCGTTGCGGAGGTTGACTTGGCTTCTGATGGCGGAGTAGCCACGTTATTTTGCGCGGCTTGCCGGAGTTCTTCTAATGCTTCATCTACAATATTGCGATTACCGATATTGAGCGGTATTTCGACTGCGATGAGGTTCTTGAGATGTTGTTCAATTCGCCGAGCAGCTTGTGATACGGAGGGGAAGCCGAATGTCGTCCCCGATCCTGCTAGGGAATGCGCCATTAATCGAGGTGAGGATAATGATTCGAGACTACCTTCTTTGAGTGCTACATCAATAGCGTTACTGAGCGCAGCAATTTTTCCACCTAAATCACGTGCATAGAGTGTCCGCAAGGCATTGAATTTTTCTTGAAAAGCTTCACTGTTTTGCATATCGCGATCTATCGTCAGTCATGGTTAAAATAGGGGGCGTACATCTAGGTTTGCCAAAATAAGCACACCAACGCTTAACTTCCTGCAGATCTAAAGCAAGATCAATGCTAGCGAATGGTTATATTTTATTGATTCTTTAATCATGTGAAACATTGTTTACGCGTTTATAGCAGAATTCACTATCCGAAACCAAGCAAACCTTGGGTGTATAGTGGTTTTCTCTATTTATAAAGACTGCGCTGACGTTCGTTTTTAAGATACTAAGTGCAATATGCTAAAATTGTGCCGAAATGTTTTCCCGTGTTGTGATAAAGATGCACTAGATAATCTAGTGGATTTGCAATTTAAGCTGTAGATCATTGAAAGGTTTGTTTTTATGGCCGGACATTCCAAGTGGGCGAATATCCAGCACCGTAAAGGTCGTCAGGACGCTAAGCGGGGCAAAATTTTTACACGAATCATTAAAGAAATTACCGTCGCAGCAAAAATGGGCGGTGGAGATCCTGCTGCAAACCCGCGTTTGCGATTGGCAATGGATAAAGCGCTTGACGCCAATATGCCAAAAGATAATATTCAGCGTGCAATTGACCGAGGTACTGGCAATCTTGAAGGCGTAGATTATATTGAGTGCCGCTACGAGGGTTATGGCATTGCGGGCGCAGCGGTGATGGTTGATTGCTTAACTGACAATAAAACGCGGACTGTTGCGGATGTCCGCCATGCTTTCTCGAAATACGGTGGCAACTTAGGGACTGATGGCTGTGTGGCCTTTCAGTTTACACACTGCGGGTACTTAATTTTTGCACCGGGTTTGGATGAAGATGCCTTGATGGAGGCCGCGCTTGAGGCTGGGGCTGACGACGTCATCACGCACGATGATGGCTCATTTGAAGTGCTGACTGGGCCATACGAATTCGCTCAAATTAAGACAGCGCTCGAGCAAGCTGGCTTCAAATCTGAAATGGGCGAAGTCACAATGAAGCCCCAAAACGAAACCGTTCTCAGCGAAGAGGAAAGCGCCAAAATGCAGCGCTTGCTAGACGCCTTGGAAGACTTGGATGACGTCCAAGAGGTCTATACCAGTGCGGTGATGTCCGGCGAATGATTTAGCATCATGATGCTAAGGACTGCTGAAAAGCCGATAAGATACGAGCAACGATCTTATCGGCTTTATTCTTTTGAGGTCTTGAAGTGCTTAGATTTTCAGCTGCAACGTTACTCAGTTGGCTATTTTCTGTCTACATCCTATTAATCTACGCCCCGGCAGGGGGTGGGCAAGCGTTATTTCCGCATGTTGACAAGGTTGGGCACGCGCTTCTTTTTGGGCTGTTGGGGTGGTGTGCCCTTCGAGATGGCTATCGTCTGAAAAGTGTGGGCGGGTATCTGTTAACGTGGGCGATTGCTTCCGAGCTACTCCAGCATTTTTTGACGACCACGCGTCATGGCGATCCATTAGACATGATCGCAGACCTGTGTGGTGCTGGGGTAGCCATGATGGTGTTTCACCAATATCGTGCGCGCTGTGTGAACTGATTAGAGCGGATAAAAATAGGTTAGTAGGCGATCGTGCTTTTTCATGGTGGCCTACTGTTTGACGTGGAAAAGCACGTTTTGTGCTGACCATAGTGTTTTTGCCGGCCTTTTATAGGGTTGTTGATAAATGGCCGACTAGCTGGATTTGATCAAATGGATGCTTGTTATGCGGCGCGCCGAGCGCGCCTTCTCGAAAGCTTGTCGTCTGGCCTTGCAATTATTCCGACCGCGCCAGAGCGTCACCGCAATGGCGATGCGAGCTACCCTTATCGCTTTGACAGTCATTTTTATTATTTAACGGGCTTCAACGAGCCTGAGGCGATTTTAGTCCTTGATGCGACCGCGGGGCGCTCCATTCTGTTCTGCCGCGAAAAAAACCAAGAGCGCGAAATTTGGGATGGCTTTCGCTACGGCCCTGATCAAGCCCGTGAGCATTTTGGGTTTGACGAAGCCTACCCATTGTCGCAGCTCGAAACGGTGATGCCTACACTATTGGCCGGCCAGAGTGCATTACATTACGCCTTTGGATGCGACAATTTATTTGACCAAAAAATCTTTGGTTGGCTGCAACAGGTTCGTCAACAGGTGCGAGTCGGCCTGAAAGCACCTGACGTCATTCAAGATATTCGCCACACCCTATCCGAAAATCGCCTGATTAAAGATGCCTCAGAAATTGCATTGATGCGTGAAGCGGGGCGAATCTCTGGCGTGGCACATGAGCGTGCGATGCGGATGACGCGTCCTGAAATGTACGAATATCAAATTGAGGCCGAAATATTGCACACATTTGCCTCAAATGGTGCGCGCTATCCCGCATATGAAAGCATCGTTGCGGGAGGGGCCAATGCGTGCGTCCTGCATTACGTCAGCAATCGTGGTCGCCTAAAAGACGGTGACCTGTTGCTGATTGATGCGGGTTGCGAATTTGAAGGCTATGCCGGTGATATCACACGGACTTTTCCTGTGAATGGTCGATTTACACCTGCCCAACGTGCAGTTTACGACATCGTGCTTGAAGCTGAATTGGCGGGTATTGCCGCCGTTCAACCCGGTGCCGCGTGGAACGCACCCGCCGACGCCGCGCTTCGGGTCTTGGTACAAGGGCTGGTGGACTTGAAGCTATTGACTGGCTCAGTGGATGGAAATATCGAGTCTGAAAGTTATCGCCAGTTTTACATGCATCGGATCGGCCATTGGTTAGGGCTTGATGTGCATGATGTCGGCGATTACAAAATAGAAGGTCAATGGCGTCCTTTTGTGCCGGGTATGGTGACGACGATTGAGCCGGGCTTATACATTCGACCTGCAGATAATGTGCCTGCTGAATTCAGCAATATTGGCATTCGGATTGAAGATGATGTCTTGGTGTGTGCTGACGGGCATGAGGTGTTGTCGCACTTGGCCCCGAAAACACCAGAGGCATTAGAGGCGATGATTGGAAAGGGTTGCTAATGGCGCAGACAATTCCCGATCATGTTGATATTTTGGTTGTTGGTGGTGGGCCGGTAGGGGCGAGTGTGGCCCTATTGGCCGCCCAAGCGGGCTATTCTGTGGGACTGATTGAAGAGCGTACCCCTTTGTTTGCCTCTGCCGAGGCCGTGCCTTTAGATCCTAGAACGCTGGCGCTCTCCTACGCGAGTCATCAATCCTTGGCCGCTGCCGGTCTATGGCAGCCCGAATTTTTCCCGATGACGCCAATTGATCGTGTTCATGTGAGCCAACAAGGTGGTTTTGGGCGGACGTGCCTTCATGCGGATGATGTTTCGTTGCCGCACTTAGGGTTTACCGTGCCTTATTCGGGTCTGGTGTCGTGTATTGACCATGTTTTGCAGCGCAGCGCTGTCCATTGGCTAACGGCCGCCCGCGTGACGCGCTTGCGTTCCTTGGCGCGCTATACCGAGGTGACGTGGGCCGACCATCGCGGCCAATCTTCAACGTTAACCGCCCGCTTAGTGGTGTGTGCCGATGGCGGTGGCTTAATTGAGCAACTGCCGGATATTCGGCGTTATGAGCATGATTACCAGCAAAGCGCCATTATTGTGCCGCTTGCTACAAGCGAGCCGCATCATAATCAAGCTTTTGAGCGTTTTTCGGATGATGGGCCGATGGCGCTGTTGCCTGCAGAAAAGGGCATGATTTTAGTCTGGACCCGAGACACTGCGACCGCACAAGCGCTTTTAGCGTGCGATGAAGCGAATTTTATTGCGGAATTTAGCCGTGTATTTGGCGATCGTTTGGGTGGGTTATCGCTTTTGGGTGAGCGTGTGGCGCTGCCATTGCGTTCGAAAATCGCTAACAAAGTGGTGTCGTCCAGAGTGGTCTTGGTCGGCAATGCCGCCCAAACCATGCATCCCGTCGCTGCGCAAGGCCTCAATTTGGGGTTGCGTGATGCGCGCACGCTTGTTGATACGCTCCAAGCGGGCGGTGATCCTGGTGATGCTGTCCGTTTAGCGGCTTACGCTCGGGCTCGTAAGCAAGATAGCCTCGCCATTACCGGCTTTACACATAGTTTGATTGCGTTAGTTGATGGGGCGGGATGGTGGCGGAAAGCGGCTCGGGGGCTGGGCTTGACCACCCTAGACACCGTTGCGCCACTGCGTCGCCGGTTTGCCCAGCATCTAGTTTTTGGCGTAGGAGCGTCCTGATGAGTGAAACCATAGCGTGTGATATCGCCATTGTCGGCGGAGGATTGGTCGGCGCGAGTCTGGCATTGGCTTTGGCGAATACATCGTATCGTGTGGTCTTGGTTGAAGGGCAGCAGCCTCCGTTGACAGGGCTTAATGTGCCGGAAGACTGGGATGCGCGTGTTTACGCCATTAGTCCGGCTAATCGTCGCTTTTTAGAGTCGATCGATGCATGGCCTGCAGAAGACCGTATTCAAGCGGTAAAAACCATGGATGTGCGTGGCGATACGCAGGGTGAAATTGTTTTTAGTGCCAGCGATGCTGATCAGCCCGCCTTAACCTATATCGCGGAAAATCGCTGGTTATTAGCGGCGATTTGGGAAAAATTACGTAACAGTCGAGTGCAGATGATCTGCCCAGCACGGCCGGTCGAAACATCCGCAACGGCGACGGCACGTCAAATTCTCTTGGAGGATGGGCGGGCTATTACGGCGCGTTTGGTCATTGGGGCCGATGGTGCGAATTCTTGGTTACGCCGGATTGTGGGTATTGAAGCGGCAGTGAGTCCCTATGGTCAATCCGGCGTTGTGGCAAATTTTGTGACGCAAAAAGATCATCAGAGCATTGCACATCAGTGGTTCACCGGCGACAGCGTGTTGGCGTATTTGCCTTTGCCTGACCATCGTATGTCGATGGTGTGGTCGCGCCATGATCCTGAATATTTATTAGGCTTGTCTGCCGAGGCGCTATGTGCCGAAGTCGAGCAGGCCGGTTATTCCACCTTGGGCAAGTTGCAGCTGTTAACGCCTCCTGCGGCCTTTCCTTTGCGCTTGATTCAACCGGAAACCGTGATTGCCGAGCGTTTAGCTTTGGTCGGAGATGCTGCGCATACGGTGCATCCATTGGCGGGGCAAGGTGTGAACTTAGGGTTTGGAGACGCGATTGAATGGGCGGGTTTATTGGCTTCGGGTCACCGTGATCCCGGTGAGTATTTGTTGTTGCGCCGTTATGAACGCAGCCGCCGTGAAGCCGTTCGTGTGATGCAAACGACGTGTGATGGTTTGCATAAGCTGTTTCATGCACAAGATCCGCTGCTGCGGTGGATGAGAAATACCGGATTGGATATGACGAATCGTTTTACACCGGCGAAGCGGCTTTTGGCCCGCCATGCGATTGGTTTTTGATTTTTTGGGGAAAAATGGTGTCTGTTATGTCTCGTGTAGCATTGGTGTCAGCGGTATTAGGTGCATTGGTGGCGTGTAGCGCGCAAGCTTCGGACGATAGCGCAGCGGTCAAAAAGAACTTTATTGCTAAGTTTCCACAGCGTGAGGTGGTGGCGGTGAGCCCGACGCCTGTTTCTGGGATTTATGAGGTGGTATTGCCCGGCCGGCAGGTGGTGTACACCAACAAAACGGTGTCGCATATGTTTGTCGGTGACTTGATTGATGTCGGTGCGAAAAAAAGTCTGACTGAAGAGAAGGTTGCCGCGTTATCTAAGGTGGATTGGGCGAGCTTGCCGTTGAACTTGGCGATTAAAGATGTCAGAGGAAATGGTTCTCGGCAACTCGCGGTTTTTTCGGATCCTGATTGCCCATTTTGCAAGAAGCTAGAGCGTGAAGGATTGGCCGGTATTGATAACGTGACAATCTATACTTTCCTTCTCCCAATCACACAATTGCACCCTGATGCAATGAAAAAATCCGCACAAATTTGGTGTGCGCCTGACCGCTTGGCGACATGGTCTGGCTTTATGCGCGAGGATCGAGCGCTGCCGAGCGAAGCGAAGTGTGCCACCCCGTTGGCGGAGATTCAGCAACTGGGTGCCAAACTCGGAATTCAAGGGACGCCCGCTTTGATTTTTGCACATGGCCAGCTAGTACCGGGGGCGATTGCGAAAGCGGATATTGAGCGCTTATTAAACGTTCCTGCCCGCGCAAGCAAATAAAATATAAACGATCGTTTGATTTTTTGCGCCACTCTCCTTACAGTAGACGCTTCATCTTTGTGAGGAGAATGGGCAATGTCTGAATTAGCGACGCAATTTGCAGAGGCTCAATTACGCGTGAAATCATTGGCCGAGCGCCCTGATAATCAAACCCTGTTGCAGCTGTACGCGCTCTATAAGCAGGGCAGCGAGGGTGATGCCAGTGGCGAACGTCCCGGTATGATGGACTTTGTGAATCGCGCAAAGTTTGATGCATGGGCGGCACTGAGTGGCACATCTTCTGATGAGGCAATGCAGCGCTATATTTCAACGGTTGAGTCGCTGTTTTCTGCGTAACACGCTTTAGGTGAACGCCCTGTTTATTTCAATAGTGAATAAACGGGGCGTTTTTTATTTTTAAAGGTTATTTGTAGTGTGGCGGGGCGCATTCATGTGTTTGTACAAAATGTTTACCCGCCTGGCGGTAAAACCCTCTTGAAAATGCTGTTTTTCTGACCAAATCATGTGCATGAATCATTAAGAAGGATGTTCCTCATGCGCTACGATAAATTGACCACTCGTTTTCAACAGTCTATTGGCGATGCTCAAAGTTTGGCTTTGGCCAATGACAATGCTTACATTGAAGCCGTTCATCTTTTGTCTGCCATGCTGGAAGATGGCGAGGGCGGCATTGGGAGCTTGCTGGCGCGCGCGGGCGTCAACGTGAGCAGCTTAAAAAATAGCCTGACTCAGGCCGTTTCACGATTGCCGAAGGTGCAAGGCCAAGGCGGAGATCTGACAGTTTCTCGTGATTTAGCGAGCTTGTTGAACCTCACCGAAAAAGCGGCGCTGAAGCGTGGTGATGAGTTCATCGCGAGCGAGATGTTTTTGCTGGCTTTGATGGAAGACAAAGGCGAAACCGGTCGTCTTCTTAAGGAGCATGGTGGTGTGGCTTCTGCGATTCAGGCTGCGATTGATGCCGTGCGTGGCGGGCAAACCGTCGGGAGCCAAGAGGCAGAAGACCAGCGCGAGTCTCTCAAAAAATATACGCTAGATCTAACTGAACGCGCCCGCGAAGGGAAGTTGGATCCGGTCATTGGTCGCGATGATGAAATTCGTCGCACTATTCAAGTCTTGCTCCGGCGAACCAAAAATAATCCGGTCTTGATTGGCGAGCCTGGTGTCGGGAAAACGGCGATTGTTGAAGGTCTGGCACAACGAATCGTGAATGGCGAGGTTCCCGAGTCCCTTAAGCATAAACGGTTATTGGTTTTGGATCTTGCCGCCCTGTTGGCTGGCGCAAAATATCGTGGCGAGTTTGAAGAGCGCCTCAAAGCCGTGCTCAATGACTTATCAAAAGATGCTGGCAATACGCTGATTTTTATTGATGAAATTCACACCTTGGTTGGTGCCGGTAAGGCAGAGGGCGCGATGGATGCGGGCAATATGCTCAAGCCCGCATTGGCGCGTGGTGAGT
>CAZWRK010000009.1:0-55760 GCA_964635875.1 uncultured Aquaspirillum sp. | reverse complement strand
AGAGGAAAAGTTGAGGAAGTCGTTGTTATTGGAAACACATTAAGAAACAAATTAGGTTTATGAAAAAATTAGATACATACAAAAAATTAGGATTAACATGTGATAATTTAGTTTTTGACTATTTTTTTTTGATACAATTACACCGGTAATACTATACTTAGTATTAGTATTATTTAAATATATAACTAAGTATATAGCTAAGTATTAGTTATGCAGAGTGCTATACCTGATTTTTGGGACTATCAGAATAATAGGGATTTATTATTTCTTGAGGAGTTTAATTTACTTCAGAAACGCAATAAGAATAGTAGTGCTATTATGTGGGCTATATATGCTGTGTATGATTACTATTCTATATATAGTGAGATGCCCTTTTCGGACCGGGTTAAATTAATTGAGGATAGTTGGTTAAAGGAGCCGGATTTTTTCCAGAAGAACGAAAAGAAGTTACAGCCTGTTATAAACAGGTATAAGGAGCTCCAGGATTCCCAGAGTATGCGTAAGATGCTCATTACCTTTCTGGAGACTGTAGATAAGCGTAGGGAGTACTTAAAAACTACTGTATACAACGATTCCAATGCTAAGACTATAGAGAATTTAATATTAAGTACTGCGGATGTATTTGAGCAGGAGAAGAAGATTCAAAATATATTAGCGGAGCGTAACGAAGCTGTCTTAAAGGGGGCTATTCAACTTTCATTACTTGAATCAGGGAGATTAGGAACGTATGAGTAAAATTTATAAAAGGAGGTTACCTGAGGAACTTATAGAGGAAGCTATTTCTATTTTAAAAGAGGAATATCCTCAAGTAACCACTGAACTTTTAAATAGCTTAAATAGTTATCAATATACTTTTATTAGCAAGTTATTAGAGGAGGGTTCTAATAAAACCATTAAAATATCTCAGATAGGTAATTATAAAAAAAATGATAAAGACTATAAAGGGGGTTATGGAGGGGGGGAAAAATCTAGTTTTCAAAAAAAAAGAAATTGAGGCTATAAGTGCTGAGCGCATGTCTATTTGTAAAAGCTGTCCTCTATTTACAGATAAAGGGACTAATACTCTAGATAGATATATTTGTGATAAAAATAAGAAAGATCCTTCTACGGGTATTCATGGCTGTGGTTGTGCTTTAGAATTAAAAACTCGCTCAGGCTTTGATGGTAAAAAATCTTGCCCTTTAGATAAGTGGGCTCGAGTAACTTCTATAACAGAGAAAAAGACCACTTTACCTGATCAGACCAAGGATGGTAAAATAACCTTATGACTATTAATCCCGAGAATTTCACCCTTTTTAGGAAGGCCTTGGATAGGGGCGACTTTAAGAAACTACATAGAAATACTAAGGAATGTGTAGATATTTGGAAAGAGCAGTATAAGAGGTGTACTGAGGGTTTTTCTGTGGGGGGTGTTAAAATGTCAGGTAGGTTATATTCTTATGTTAATTTTGGGACTATTGAGTTAGAGAAACCCGGCAGTGCTTTTAGTTATCTGGGCCCTCCGGAATTGCGAGATATAGAATGGATAGTATTTGGTAATATAGAAATAGCGATTGAGCAGAATTTAGATTTACTTTGGTTAAGTGGTCGTAGAGGAGGTAAGAGTTTTTGTCTGGCGTGGAATGCCGTATACCCATTTATATTCCACCGTACCGGTAAATCACTGGTAGGCGCAGCTGATTCAGGTAAATTGCAGGATGTTTTTGATAAAGTTAGAAATCACTTAAATGGGTTATCTAACACTGAATTTTACAGATCACGCTCAAAAGATTCCCCCAATGACCATATAGTTTCAGGCTATCGGAAAAAGACTAAGAGTGGGTTTTTGATAGAGGGTAATGAAGGTATTATTTACCGGATTGTTTATGAAAAGCATACTGATGGTGTAGGGAAGGCTGCCAATTTCATAGGTTTGGATGAGGTAGGTATGTTTAAGAATTTCAGTAAAGTTCTGGGATCTAATCGACCTTGTATGATGCGGGGGACTTCTAAGATAGGTTTTACCTTAGCTACTGGTACCGGGGGTGATACTGAACAAGTTTTAGAAGCCGAGCGTGTTTTTAATGATCCTGTAGGTTATAAAATGTTGGCGTTTTATGACGGATTAGAACCGAAGTCAAAAAAGAACATATACATACCTAAGCTACCTTTTGACTTAAATAGAACTATAGAAAACCCGTGTTGTTTGTTTACACCGGGATTTATGTGTTTAAATCAGTTTAAGAACTCCGAGGGTTTTACAATAACCGAAGATTCTAAAAACTATATTATAAAGGAGCGTGAGGTTCTTAAAAAAGCTAAGGATATAGAGCCTCTTTTACAATACATCCAATTTTGGCCCCTGAAGGTAGAGGATGTTTTCTTAAGTTCCAGTAACAATATTTTCCCATTGGCTTTATTACAGGATTGGTTAGACACAGTTAATAGAGATAATAAACTACGAACGTGTGGTATCCGCGGGGAGCTGGATTTTTGCGAAGGGAAATTAAAATTCACGCCGGATTCGGAGCTTAGAGAAGCTGAGTTTCCTGTAACTAAAACATCTTTTAAGAAGGGCTGCATAGTTATATATGAATTTCCGTTTTCTGTTAATGGTATAATACCTGACTCATTATACATAGCGGGGACAGATCCATATGCTCAGGATTATTCTAAAACATCTCCGTCTTTGGGTGCTACATATATCTACAAAAGGATCTATAATGCAGATAAAACTTACGATTTACCGGTAGCTTCTTATATAGGGAGACCTGATAAAGCGGAGGATTATTATGAGAGAGTGCGTAAGTTATTGATTTTTTATAATGCAAAATGCTTACATGAAAATAATGTTGCGGGTATGAAACAGTATTTTGAGACGGTTAAATCCTTACGATACTTATGCGGACAGCCCAATATTGTTAATGATATTATTATAGATCCTACCGTAAAAAGAACACATGGAATCTGCATAACTATAAAGATGAAAAACTTTTTACTGGAGACGATACGTAGCTGGCTGTTGACGGAGTTTGCCCCTAATAGATATAATGTAGAAAAAATTTTGGACGTAAACTTATTAAAGGAATTATTAGTTTATAATACTACAGATAATTTTGATAGGGTTATAGCTTTTGGATTGTGTTTAATACAGGATTTAGAGATGTTTCGATTAAAAGTAAAAGAATTATCCGGTCCCCCTGAATTAGGGTTTGGGAAAAGTATATTTAACTACTATGGTATTTAATTTTTCTAATGGCATCAATGAATTTCCTCCGCAAAAACTTACAGATAAGGAGAAAGTCCGTAAATACGGGTCTATAGAGAAGTGGGCTATAGAGTGTATGAATGCTATTGATAATATTCTATGGGGAGATTATACAGCGTTCAGTAAGGAAAAGGAGAAAATGTGCACTAACTTAAAACTAATTGAGGAAGGTGAATTTGACCCCAGTGAGTATGTTAAGTTAATGAAACCTTATGGAGTTGAGGATAATTTTCAGTATCCTATAAGTATAAAGAATTACCCTATAAGCAGTCCAAAAATAGATCTGATAAAAGGGGAAGAGTTAAGTCGCCCTTTTAACTATGTTGTATATAATATAGGTGAAGATCACTTAAATAATGTCCAAAAAATAAAAGCGGATAAAGTTCTGGAGATCTTTCTGGAAACCTTTAAAAAGAGGTTTAAGGAGATTGAAGCTATGGAGTCAACCTTTAAGCTCACTGCGGAGTCCCCCGCTGCAGAACAGTCCTTACATGGGGATCCTAATGCTGCGATACCGATACCCCAGACTCCTATGGAGCAACCACAACAACCACAGCAACCCCAACAACCACAACAACCACAACAACCACAACAACCTTATTCCTCTAGAGATTTAGAAGAGGAGTTAAAACAGGTGGAGAAGATGAGTATTTCAGATATTGGGGAGATAACAGCAACACATGTGCTGGAAATGTTAATTAAGACTGAAAACTTAAAATATACTTTTAATAAGTTATTTCATTACTACATAGTTACAGGTTGTTGTGTCTTAAATATAGGGTGTCAAACTGAGGTTCCAACTATAAGAATAGTGGACCCTCGTAATTTTAATTATGAAACGTCCAGTAAAACAGATTTTATAGAGGATTGTAGTTGGTGTAGGGAGATTGAGTATATTACTGCGGGGGAAGTTCATGATAGATATTATGAATATCTCACTAAAGAGGATGTAGAGTATATAGAGAATATAAAGGGGAAACCTGAAAGCCCTTTTATTGATACAAACTACATGACGGATACCGGAGTAACTAGTATCCGTGTTGCACATTATGAATGGAAATCTCTAAAAAAGGTAAGAATCCTTACTAAAAAGGATGAGGATGGTAATTTTTTTAAGGAATTTGTTGATAATAATTATAAAGTAGCTCCGGGAGATACACTAACAGTACACTGGATTTCAGAGAGGTGGTCCGGTATTAGAGTAGGTTCGGAATGTTATTTGAATATAGGGCCTATAGAGAATAAAAAAATCTCTTTCGGGGAATTCTCCGTAAGTAGTAGTCAATATATTGGTATAAAGCCCTCGTATTGTTTAGTAGATAAAATAAAAAATTACCAAAGTCTCTATAATGTTACTATGTTCCAAATAAAACTCATGATGAGCCGTGCTAAAGGTAAGGGGTTTGTCATGGATATAGCTCAAATACCTACATCCGCCGGTTGGGATGAGGAAAAATGGCTTTTTTATTTGGATATGTTCGGCATTGCCGTTATTAATAGTTTAGAACATGGTGCCGGAGGAGACAGAACAACCTTTAATCAGTTCCAGCCTATAGACAGGACGCTGGGAGATACTATAGGATCTCTTATAAAACAGTTGGAATTCCTTAAAGCGGAGATATCAGATATTACGGGCATCTCCAGACAAAGAGAGGGTCAAGTTAATAGCAGTGAAACTTTAGGAGGTGTTGAAAGATCGGTCAATCAATCCTCAGCTATTACTGAAAATATTTTCTATATCTTTAATGAGTTTAAGTTAAAAGTATTAAATTTATTGTTAAATACGGCGCAAGCAACGTTTATGCTGGGGAGTAAATATACTTACGTAACCGATGCTCACTCCAAAAGGTTTTTCGAAGTTACCCCCGAATTTAAGTTTTCGGATTTTGGGATTTTTCTGTCAGACTCTAATGAGGAGTTGGCTACGTTACAAACTCTAAAAGAGTTGTCCAAAATTGCACTACAACAAAAAGAGATTACTCTAAAAGACTATATAAAAACAACCCGAACAAAGTCTATAGCTGAAATAGAGAGGATACTAGAGTTAGCTGAACGTAAAACTAATGAAAGAGCCAGTCAGCAAGGTCAAGAAAAAGAAGCAGCCGCTCAGAAAGCAATTCAGTTACAATTACAACTGGAGACAACTAAAATACAAACGGAATACACTGAGAAGATGAAATTAGAGCAATTAAAAGCCGATACAGACCTTAAAGTAGCTACTTTAGCAGCGCAGGCAAAAATATATGCGGAGCGTTCGGATCTAAATGCGGATGTGAATAATAATAACATTCTTGACATATTAGAATATGATAAGCTGCAGCTAGATAAAAAGAAAGCCGAGACCTCTCGGCGTAAAGTGGATGCGGAAATAAAAAAGATAGAGAATGATATTAAACTTTCCACACATAAAAAGGAGGTATCTAATCTAAATCCTGAATCACCTAAAAAAGAATAAATTATGGCACAAGATGATTTTTATACGTTATCGGATTTTACCGTACAACCTAATAACAGTAATTTAGAAGTATACCAAGATGAAGATGACTTTATTCAGGGTACCCCCTATAACCAGGATTATGACAGGGTACCAACTCCTGTAGAACCTATTGACACAGGATTTGTTATTGAGGACGAGCCTGAAGAATTTGTTGAAGGGGGTAGATATTATTTTAAATATAAGACTGAATTATCAGAATATGTAAAAAATAATATTCCTCAAAAGTATATAAAGCATGCTCAAGAGGATTATTGTTTTGATATAGCTCTTAATCTTTTCAAGGAGAATGGTTGGGAATTCTCTAATGAGTTTGTAATCCCCTTTGCAGAGGTAGGTGGTTACGAAGCGGGTCTTTCTAATTTAATCAATACTATCTTAGAGAATAATAGCACTCCCTATTATACTAACGAACTCTCCGCTAATTTTGATCAACACTTAAGGGAAAATGGAAACCCTGTTGACTTCTTTAATTATTATTTTAACAATAAAGAAGATAATATTAATTATGATTTAGATCAAATAGACTTGAGCAGTTTGGAGTCCCAAAGGTGGATTATACAGGAATACCTAAAAAGAACCACAGGGTTTACCGCTAAGAAAATTTTAGATCAGATCATGTTTTATGAGATGAGTGGTACTCTGGAATCGGAAACCCTTGAGGCTTTCCTTTTCTTAAAAGAATTACAGAAGGCGGATTATGAAAGGAGTCAGCGTCAGTTAGAGGAGCTTAAAAGAAAAGAGTATTTAGATTATAAAAATAATATAGACCACATTGTAGCTTATGTTAGAGGAGGCGATGAAGAAACATTCGGAGTACCATTAACAAAAACGGAGAAAGAACGTTTCTTAGACTTTCTTTTAACTGTAGACCCTAACACCAATTTAAGTGCATGGGGTAATGTAGTTAATAATGACTTTAAAGCTGTTTTAAAACTGGCTGCATATTATTTTAAGGGGGGTACCTCTGATTACAGAAAGATAATACGTAACGAAGTTTATACAGAAATAGAGGAGAAGATCAAAAGAAATGGCAATTTAAAATCTAGAAGATAACCTATTTATTTATTATTCAATATGTTAAATACACAAATACAACAAGCGCAGTACAGAGACGGGACCTTTACCGATACGAATCAATTAGCTAGTGCATTATTAATGAAACCCGATGTATTAGATGCAATAATCTATATTATGGGTAGGGATAAAACTTCCAATGTTCTTCAAATGCTTACTCAGGGTACAGGACGTTCGGATATCTCTAAAAATGTAAGAACTATTGGTTCTGACGAAACTATGTGGGCAGTCCAAGGAAGTATGCTGAGGAGTATCCCTATTGTTGGACCGCCCTCTCAAACTGTCCGCTGCGGTCAAAACTTTTCTAACTTCATACTACCCCTTGCGGAGAAATACTTTGTATTAGGGGACGTATGCTTATTTCCTGATCAGACCCAATGTCGTGTAATGGCAGAGCCCTACCAAAGTGGTTCCCAATGGTGTTATACTTTCCAAATTGTAACCTCCGATGCCAATGCGTTTATAATGCCGGGGGCTCTAACTATTGGGAAAGAGATCGGTATGGCATATACTTCATTTGAAGAGGGTAGTGAAGGCGGTGGTATGAAAGAGGCTACTCCTATGATGTTTAAGAATCAAATGACTATTCAGCGTATGAGTGGGGGTATGACAGGATCCGCTAAAAATACTGTAGTACATTTCAAATTCAGAGCAGGTGGAGACTCAAGAAAAGATATCTGGGCTTACGTGAAACAATATGAGCTTTTTAAACAGTGGCTGGAATCTCAAGAAATACACTTATGGCTAGGTAAATATAATCGCCTCCCTGATGGGACAATACCTATGTCAGGAGCTAATGGGAGACCCGTAAAAATAGGCTCAGGATTAGAAGAACAAATTTCAGGTATAAACCAAATTGTTACCAGTACCCTTACGGAAGAGAGCTTAAAACACATGCTTTTCGATACTATGTGTCAGGGGAAAGAATGTGCTAATGATAAAAGGGTAGTAGTTACAGGAAGGGGGGGTATGTGGGCTTTTGATAATGCTATGAAAAAAGCCTATGGAGCCTACAGTAATTTTGCAGAGCCTTCTTTCTTTGTGGAGAAAAAGACGGGTAATAAACTGGCATTTGGGTCTCAGTTTATTACGTACAGAGGCTTAATGGGTACTGAATTTACATTAGTTCACAATCCCTTATTTGACCGCAAAGAGATTTTTACTGATTTTGATCCTGTAACGGGTTTCACTAAAAAATCCTTTGAGATGTTTTTCTTAGATTTATCCGATTATGATGGTATTCCTAATTTAGAGATGATTACCCGAGGTGCCGGAGGTGAGAATAGGCGTTGCCTACAGTGGTTTACAGGGGGATCTACATCTCCTGACTTTACCCCCACCAGTAAATCTGATATTAACTTAAGCGAGGCTAAGAAAAGATTCTCTATGGCATCTAATGGATTTGACGGCTTTCAATGTTATATTCTTTCTGAAACAGGTATAAAAATAGCTAACCCTTTTTCATGTGGTAAAATTACAATCGTAAGATAATATGAAGGAAACTGTAAAAGAAACTAAACCCGTAAAGGAGAATACCTTAATTCAGCAACCTCTGGATACTGAGGGGACTTTTAAGAGTATCTTAATAGATATGGATACGATAGGTTCCACGCGTCCTCTAATTAGACTTATAAGAAACACCTCTAATAAGATTAGTAATCGACAGGCGGTACTACCCGGCAGTAGAAATAAGTTTGGTATTCTAAAAAACGGTAAATTGCAATGGGAGTTAGGAGTTCCTCTGGATACTTTAAAAGATAAATACCCTAACTTACCGCTTTTTGACGATAAGGGTAAATTAGATGATAAATATCTCTCAGAGTATTTAATTCATATCCCCTTTGAGGGGCGTATATTTGATATGGAGATCGAACAGCATAGATTTGAGCATGCTATTCTATCATCCGGAATATACCCCCAAATAGCCCGTAGTAAAAATGCGGATAATTATAGCTCTTCTCTCTTCTATTTTTACGACGAGCAAGAAGAAGCTAAGGAATCTAACTTAAAAATGCAAATGGAATTAGAGGCTTCTTTGCAATTCTACAAGTTAACGGATCCTGAGAAAGTAGAGTTATTATCTCTATACGGAGTACCTACAAAGGGTTTAACAATAGAAACTGCTAATTACCATTTACATACAGAACTGAAGAAAAATCCCGAGAAGTTTTTAAACTTTATACGTAGTCCTTTAACTTCTGATAAAGCGTTGTTAAAACTATGTATTGAGTATCGTATTATCAGAGAGGAGCTAGGTGTTCACTACTTTAATAGTAGTATATTAGGATCTACGGAAGAGGATGCTATTAAAACACTGAATAAGCCTGAGAATCAAAAGCTAAAGATAAGTTTAATTGAGAACTTAAAATCTGCCAGACTTTCTTTATAATGACTATACACGAGATGCATATGAATTTCAATGTTTTGTTAGATAAGGTAAGTTCTAATGCTTATCCTGATATAACTATAGAGCAGCGAGATTTCTTTATAAATTTAGGTACAGAGAAATTTATAACTGAGTTGTATACAGGTGTCAACGTGTATCAGAAAGGTTATGAACAAACACAAGAGATTACCGATAAGTTATCAAATCTAGTCGTATATGAGTACATACCTCCTTCGGGGGAGGGCTTCATAGATTATCCGGGAATAAAAAGTTATATCTTTTATCTTCCTGAAGATTATTGGTTTTCTCTTGCAGAGTTTATAGAAATAAAGCCGGAAAATTGTAGTGTGCTTATAAAGGAAGCCGTAAAGAGAGCGGATCATTTAAGTATAGGAAGCAGGTTTAAAGACCCTTTCAATAGGCCTAAGTATGAGAAAACTTTTAGAACTATAAGTAATAATTCTGACCGGAATAGTATCCAATTGTATGTGGATTCAACATCCGGGATAGGTTCTTATATTTTAGTATATTTGAAGGAATATTCGAAACTTAGAGCACTTACAGAGGATATTCTAGTATATGCTACCAATGAAAACTATTTCTTCTCCCCCTTTTTCAGCTATCAAACTGTACAAAAGGAGCCCTTAACTATTACAATTAAGAATGTAGAGTATACGTTATACCATTGGGATGATGTAGAGTTTTTTATGAATAAAAATACACACCAACAAATTATAGATAAAGCAGTTTCATGTGCTTTAGAAACTTTAGAAAGCCCTAGAATTCAAACTTTTAATAAATAAAAATTATGTCTTTACATAGAGTTACAGAGGTAATGGTAGCTGAGAATTGGGGAACGCGAGGTGTTTCGGCAGCACCGGGTACTACATTGGGATTACCCTCGGGAACTTTTAGTAGGTTATACGCGCCTAAGGGTGGGGGGGGTGATTTAATCCCGGGGGACTTTACAGTATTAAATCCCAATACTCAGGGACCTTTTGAATTAAATCCCCCACCCACTTCTCCCCACAGGCGCGGTTGGTTTCCTACAACTGGATCCTTAGAGTTTGCCCAGTATGATCCTATTTATGGAGTAAAGAAATCTAATGTTATAGAATACAATAAGATTACTAACATTACTATTACTCCTTTTCAAGTTCAAACTCCAGCTATAATAGCTTTTCACGCGTGTTTTAACACCGGTACAGTTACAAGTACACCTAGAGGTACGAATTTAACCGTGAAAGTAGCCGTAAATAGTTATAGGACGGAGGGTAAAGCTCCTCTGATTACTACGGTTCCAGTAGGGGGTTCCGTACCCGCAACTCCTTTAGGACAGCCGTTAACGCCTCCTTTGCCGGCTACGGATGCGGAGATTCAAGCAGCTCATTATACTATATTACAGAATATTCTTAATTCAGATCCTGAAGGGGTTTTTTTCGATAAGTTAGCCTCTCTAGCCTTAAGTGGTGCTGTGGGGAATGAATATCGTTGTATCTTTTTGGTAGAGCAAATAAGACCCGCAGATTATACTTCACAATATGCAAATATAAGACCGGCGGGTCTTGAGGTATCACTCCTAGAGGGGTTTACAAATATGAAATTTGAGGAGGTGATGACTCTCCCAATTTTTAATGCCAGCTTAACTTCAGCATCTTATTCCAGTTATTTAGGATCTTATTTAAGAAATGACTTAGGGTCAGGATTACCTGAGCAAGTCAGATGGTCCGAAGTTCAAAATTTAGGTCAAGCAGGTTATACGAACAGTATACTGTACCCCAATCAGAAGAATTTAGCCAGCAACTTAAATAAAGTGTATGATTGTATTAATATAGATTATTTCAGTACCCTAAATTTAGCAGGAGAAAATAACTCTAAAAGTTTAGCTAAATCGTTAACTATTTGGATTTCCGCAGATGAGGGCTCGGCACGTCCTAGACCTAGTTCTGACTTTCACTGGTATAACGGAAGTTTCGGTATTACCCCCGATTTTGCAGTAGACCCCGGAGTACCAACACCCTTCTCCGGAATAGGAAATGTAGTTGCAATACCTGCAATTGCTTTACCAACATTTAGTGTGGTCCCGGTAAGCAGTGCGAACAATTTAGCGTTCTGTAATTTTAGTGATACTAATATGGTTACAGACACTTTTATAGGGAATTTAAGGTTATCTTTAATGTAACAATGGTATCAGGTAAAGTATTTCTTGCGTATAACTATGAGTGCCCTTTTATGGGCACTATAGAATTTTATAAGGATTCTGCATTTACAGTTCCCATAATCCCACCTGTGGTTTTAGGGGGTGGTGGTTCCTATAACCTTCCTGATTCCTCTGAATATTATAAAACGGATGTCTATATAGTTATAAGGACATCAGGACAAAAAATACTTTATACGAATAAATTCTATTTCTATAACAAAATAACCGGGGAGATTCAGGATTACACGGATCTTAATTTTATAATACGAGATCTAGAGAGCGTTTGCTGTCCTGATGGATATCCCCCTATACCACCTCCTACATACGAGGATTGTCCGCAAGTGGATACATTATGTAGTTTTTATATCATAAAAAAACCCTGTAGTAATCAGATATGTGTATATAATACTCAGAATACTCTATATCACAATATAATCTATACTTTTGGGAAAGAGGATGTGATAGGTGCTGAGAATACGTGCTATATTTTCCGTAATTATGGCTTACATAAAGTAGTCCAATCCCTTTATGTATTCACTCCAGGAGCTCCGATAATAGAATGTTGTCATAATATTGTAGAGGGTTCTAATTTAGAATTAGTCTCCTCATGCGAACAACTTATAAATATACATGAGTATTTACCCAGTGTGAATTTTGGTATGGATGAATACCCATGTTGTAAAGAAAATAACTGTGTTGTGGCGGGTACGGAAATAACTTTTACGCCTTTTATACACCTTAATGAAGAATTAGATTGTTGTACTGAGGATACTGAAACAGAGCCTTGTAATAGCTTGCCGGAATTTACTATTATACCGATGTTCCCTGAATTAGTAAGTGAAGCAAATAAATATGGACAAAAGCCCGATATAATAGGAGACCCTTGTGTTATAAATGGCCCTAACTTTGACCCTACTAAAGAAAGATTTGTATTTAGTAATTGTTTACAAATAGCCGTCCAAAACGATTGTTGTATTCAGGATACTTTGGTAATAATAACTCAGGATTCCGATAGCAACTATAAATTTTTAAGTGCTATAGAGGATAACTCTAATCGTGAACTTAGTTTTGATTTTCCTAATGAATTTGAAACCACGAATTACAAAATTTATAAGTTTTGCTATAGCTATTGCAGTGAGAAAAATATAGAGTTAATAGGAGATATGAATTTCTTTATAAGTGTTTGTGATGAAATTTATATAGCCAGTATTACACCTAAACATGAGATTACTCAGTCTATATATTGTAGTAACGAACCCGGGGCTATAACAGCTTACTTTCCCTCTATAAAAGCTCTGGTAGAAGACCCCCGGGACCTCTATCCGGGGAGTATAACAATAACGCTAAATTCTTACGTACCTATGAATACTATACCTGTATTTTATGGTATAATAGATATGTCCGGAGTAAATACTTTAGCGATGTATTTACAGAGAGTAGTAGATGCCGTCAATTCCCCTACAAATCCTGATAATAATCCTAAAAAATTTACTGCAATAGCGGAAAATGAGACTATTAAGATACAATTTGAGGAGAGTGTACTGAATAACCCCTGTGATATATATGCTGCTAATTTTGTAATAGATGGTTGGATTAGATCTACGAGTGTAGTAGGATTTTTAGATTGCTGTGCTGCGGCTCTTTTAGATATTGATTGTAATACCGAATATAAGTCAACTAATTTATCGATGAGTGTTGAATATAATTACTTACGTTCTTATGAAGAGCTCGATGTAAAAATAAATATAGTTACTTATACCAATAATCCGACTTATTTTAATACTTATGGAAGTAAACTAAATCCTAATGTATTATATAGTTTTAATATACACGTAACAGGTAATATGGATATAGATACCATTGCAGGTTTAATAGCCGATGGTATTAATGACTTTTACCATTCCAACGCGAATTTAGTAGAAAATTGGGTATATATATCTGGATTAGAATTATATTCATCCTCTATTAATTTAGAAAACGATAGCGTATTTAGAAATAATATAGGCTCTCCGTTAAATCTAGATGTATCTAAGTATATAAACTCTGCTATTACTTTATGTAATAGGGATGTCCATGTTAAGTTAACTGTAGGCAGCTCCACTAATTACTTTTTAAGTCATCCTAAGATAGAATTTACCGGGGGGACCGGGGAAATTAAATTTTCTTAAATGTTATACTGTGAATATACTGTAGAATGGTTTGTGGATGGGGAGTCTGTAACGGGGGTTATAAGACATGATACATCCTTCCCTTTCATCCCCCTAAAATATACTTTTAATACTCCGGGTAAGCATGTAATTACATTAGAAGTGTGTAATTGTTGCGGCTGCTGTAAAGAAGAAAAGGTGATTACAGTAGGACCCCCTGTATTTATTGAAAGGCAATCCTGTGGTATTTTTAAATTACAGGATTGGAATACCTTCCTAAAGGATACAGTCATTTTAGAATTAAATATCTATAATCTATCAAATGAGTTATTAAGTGGAAAAACTGTTACAGATTATTTGGGGGATACTTTTTTTACTATAGAACTTCCTCAAGATGGGATGTATGTAATTGAGTACATAATTAGGAGTAGTGATAATGAGTTTAGTATACTGGATAAACAAAGATTTGTAGTATATGAGTTTTGTAATATATTGCAGTGTTATAAACAGATTTTAATGTCTATAAACTGTACAGATTGTAAGCCGTGTCTGGATAATATACAGGAATTTACAGCATGGTTAAACCAATTAAATATGTTTGTCGCTAATTTATATGCACTGGGTTATAATATTGCTGTATATAGTGGTCTAAATAACGGTGTATTTCTGTTTAGGGAAGAATATCTTACTTTTTTAAAAGAAACAGATATTATTATTAATAATTTGAATCGGATATGTGGTAGATGTGGTTTTGTATCTAAAATGGGCGAAACTCCTTATAAATGTAAACCTAAAATAAAATCTTGTTGTGGCTAATTGGACTAGATTTGACTTAAAAAATTGCTGTCCGGATTTAAAAGTATTATGTACTTCTATTTCTCCAGATATAAATGTTAGGATTACAAATCCTACCACAGCAGACAATATTGACGGTAAGATAGAGATACAGTTTGTAGGATTATATACTAAGTATGAAATAGCTTGGTCGGATAACCCTTCGGTATACTCTATCTATATAGGGAATTTAACTAAAAAAAATTTAACTCCGGGGACTTATACTATATATATAAGGGATCTTATTAATAAACAGTGTATTTGGACCTACTCATTTACTGTAAACTTTTTCGAGGTACTGGATGTAGAGTTATACTATAAGGATTTCAGGACTACGACACTCCCTAGAGTTCCTTATACCCCTATAACACCTTTTCCTAACCCCGATAAATACAAACTTTATTGGAATAAAGATCGTGTTCTGAAAAGAGGTACGGATGGGAACATTCAATGTTTTGATATTGTTCCTTTAGGTGGTACACCCCCCTATACTTTTATATATGACGACTTCTTGAGTTATGGAGGTTTTGTCCCTTTAAATTTAATACCACCCAGTTTACCTATACCTAAGCAAACGAATCAAAATGGGGTTGTTGTTATAAATGGAGTAGAGTTACTGAATAGACCCCCAATTATAATCAATAGACAGCAATTAAATGAGAAAAAAACTATAGATGAGTTTTGTGCACATTTGGCTGAGGTAAATGGTAATGGTTGGGTAAAAATAACAGTTACAGATTCTACGACACCTAATAAACAATCTAAAATAATCTGGTTATACCTTAAACAAAGTCCACTTGCATGAGTACATATGTTACAGTAGAGGATATACATGCCAATGTCAAAGTAGTTGACGGAATATGTCCGGAGGATTATAAAACTATAGTGGTTGATAATTATTTAGGTGGTGGTGGTAATCCCAATAATTACTACTTTAATTGGTTTAAGCAGTTCTCGGATCCCAATGCAGAGTTTTCATATTTAACTCCTAAATGTGGTCAAGACGATACTATTACTTCAGTAACACTAACGATTACATTAAGCAACCCTACCTATTATGCAATTAAAATAGATCAGATTTATTTTATAGACTACGGTATTAATCCTGTACCTGTAGCTACAGTTATCTCAGATTTAGTTAACGGTTTAACAGGATTCGGGCGTGTAATTACTACAACCCCAAATAGTGTTACTATTGTATTTCTACCTAATGATCCAGGAATGCTGCTAATTGGTTGTGGTAATTATGTGTCGCATACTCTCTATATAAACCCCTTTCCAAATCTGGGTCTATTCGCTTTAGGACCTTTAATACATTGTTGTGGTACTACACCCACATTACAGCAAATAAAAGGATTTGAGCCTTTGGGAGGCGGTGTAGGTGTAGTGAGTTTTACGGCTTCTCAGGGCTCCGGAAACTATTTAGTAGAGATAGTAGATGAAACGGGGGAAGCCAACTATGGTCTTGTAGAGATCTTAAATATAGTTCCCGGGTTAGAATTAATCGTTACGCAACCCACTTGTGCAGGTAAAAAAAATGGCAGTATTAAGGTAGGAGAGTTTTTTGATAATAGTTTGGGAGTTACATTTGCTTGGACAAAGGATAATGTTCCTTTTTCTAATCAAATGGATATCTATTATTTAGAACCTGCCACCTATTGTTTAACAATAAGTAATACAGATAATTGTAGCCGTGTCGTTTGTGCTACAATAGTAGACCCATTACCTTTACAAATTAATATAATAGAATTATTACAGCCGACTTGTGTTTCTTGTCCAAATAATACTAGATTTGGGAGTTTAATTTTTGAAGTGGTAGGGGGTAATACAGACTGTAGAACAAGTGTGGAATCACCATATAGTTACAGTTTGAATGGAGCTCCTTTTTTACCTCTGGATTTTGATGATAGAAAATATTTATTACGTCTAACGGAGGGTAAATATAATCTAAAAGTACGTGATTGTGTCAATTGCCTCACCAGCTATGATTTCGTTATAAAAGAAGAGTTTATTAATTTTAACATATGACAACTAATGTATCTTGTTTTGGGGCTGCCGACGGGAGATTTTGTACAGGAAGTACTTTCTCATTACCCCCAAGTTCTTATCCGGGGTTTATCCTCATTACAAACAGCAAAGGAGATCCTATTGCTAATATGGGTTCTCCTAATGTAACTCCCCCGGGAGCTGTAATAGTTTCAGATCCCCGTGAAATGCCGGGTGGTATCTCTTTTGATCGCGGTGGTAATTATTGTTGGCATGATCTACCTGCCGGTAAGTACACCGTTACAGTAAAAGACAGTGCTACCTGTAGTATTACAAAGGAATTTGAGATAACTCAGCCGGAATCCCTTACAGTGGATTATGAGATTTTACCCCTGAATTGTAATGCTACGGGATTAGAACTACATGCAATAGCCGAAGGGGGAACTCCGGGTTATACCTATACTTTAGAAAATACGGGTATTTCCTATGGACCTATTTCAAAAACAAGTGGTATATTTAAGAATGTTCCCATAAGTGAATTTGATTATAGACTCACTGTAGTAGATGACCATGCCTGTACTACCTTTCTTGATTTTTTTGTAGAAAATACAAATAATTTGGATTTGAGCGTTGGCTTAAAACATGTGTCTTGTTATGACGCTTGTGATGGAGCTATAAATGCAGTTGTGGAGGGAGGTACGCCACCTTACCGATTTATTCTAAATTCCAATCCTGTAGGAGAATATACGGCTACTTCAGGATGTGATGATGAAACATGCCCGACAGCGTTCGCTTTTACTAATTTATGTGCGGGTACCTATACTTTGAAAGTTTTGGATAGTTTAGGATGTAGCTTTACATACCCCAGTGATTTAACATTAACACAACCAACAGCTATTGTGTTTGCTACACCTGTAGCCGAGAATGAAAATTGCGAGAGTGATTGTTATGGCTCTATTACTATAGACACTATTACAGGAGGTACAGGACCTTATACAGTAGAGGTTACGTTGTCGCCTGAAGGGCAGGTAGTACCCTCTACTCTTTTTACGGATGGCAGTACCCCTACTGTTTTAAATAATCTGAAAAGCGGCAATTATCAGGTTACTATTACAGATAGTAACGGATGCTCTCGTTCCTTTAATATTGGTATAAATCCTTGTAGTACTATTAATTTAATAATTTAAGATGTGTGGCTGCAATAAAACTATTGAAATACTAAACCCGAAGTCTGATAAATATCGAGGTGGTTGCTTAGCTGCAAAAAAAATGTTAGAGACCATCTTAATAAGAGAAGAGGGGTACTTTATAAAAAAGAAAGAGTATACTAAAAATTTAAGTCTATTACATATAGGTAAAATGCCCGAGGATTTTACTTTTAGTATAGAGCAAGCAGGTAATTATTTTGTGAAAGTTATTGCCACTTCTAATGAAGGGGATTTAATTATTATAGGCTATAGATACAAAAAAAAATCAGGGAGGTTTGTAACTACAAATAATTTAATTTTCTTAGGAACCTCCAATATAAATCTTATTTTAAAAGACGATTACCAAAGTAAAACATTAAATAAACCTAATAATTATTCAACAGCATGTTAAAACTTCTTTTTAGAAATAAAAAAACAACTACAGCGGGTATTTTGGCTTTATTAACTTTATTGGCTAAATTTATACCCAATCTTAATAACCTTCCCTTGGAAGATATCGCTGTAACTATAGCGTCTATAGGATTAATTTTTGCAGGAGATTCTAAATCAGATGATACTATTTAATACTTTAAGAACATGATACATGCAGCTACATGTGCTACCTGTGCTGACGGGTTAGCAATAATTACGATTATGGGAGGGCCATCCGCACCCTTTGAATTTAGATATAGAAGGATAACTCCTACTATTACCGAGTGGTCCACTTGGGAAATAGGTGAAGGTACGACAGCCCGTACAAAAACTATCAGTGGTTTAACCCCGGGAACTTATCAAGTAGAGATTGATAGGGATTTACAGCAGGGCATGCCACATACGTGTACCTCTATAAGAACGTTTATCATTGAAAATGGAGATACTTGCTCGGACAGCTGTTCGGGAGACTCTGATAAATGTGAAAATGCTTTAGAGTACACTTACGGAGGTCTGCAATATCCTTCCGAGATGGTTGAGCATGTGGTTTTTAACCACATCCCCGAGTATAATATAGGCGAATCAGAGCTTACAGTTGAGATGTGGGTAAAACCTAATCCTATAATAGAAGAGGGTTCTATATTATTTAGCTGGGATACCGAAATGCCAGTCTTTTTTAATAATGGGACTCCTGTGAATGGTGATTTTGGGGGTTTTACATTAAGGTTAATGCCCCATATACCTAACTATACCAGTTTGCATTTGGCGGTAAACAAGCATAGTAACAATGACTATAATGATAATGGACACACCGCATTTAAGGTATCTACTGTAAATGCTTTAAATATGGATCCGGTAAATTTCAATCATATTGTTTTTGTTCTAAAAAAATTCCCAGATACTTCTGAGATAGGCCCGTCTGAACATTTAAGTGTTTATGAACCTAAAATAAATACTTATGTGGAGTTTTGGTGTAATGGTGTGAAACTCACCAATATGTTCGCAGATATGGGAAATCCGGACCACGAGTCTACACTTAGTACTGCGGATAGAGACTTTGTGCAGAATTTTGACAATTTAACAGGACCTATTAAACTAGGTACACGCTCTTCTAATGTAATGAGGAGTTCTGCTGTTATTACTAATTGTAGAGTATATGCGCGGAAGTTATATGCAAAAGAGATCCAATCTAATTATTTGTTAGGATGTAAAGCAGAACCTGCAAATTGCTCTAAATTAATTTTATATGCTCCCTTAAATCAAACGATGGGGTCTGTTACTCAAGAGCGTCAGTATGGTAATAATGGTATGCTAACAGCATACCATGTACACAGAACAAACCAAGTAGGAGGTACTTCGGCATGGGTACAAGCATGCTGTAAAAAAATCACAGACTTATTGGATTGGAATTGTGGCTCTCAAGTGTGTGATCCTAATAACGTTGAGCTTATATTTAAGTTTACCGGTACTATAACACCTTCTGAGAAGTTTATTATAGCCGTATTACCTTTATTGAATAGTTGTCCTTTGGAGACTAATGTAGTAGCTTCTGCTGCTGTAGAAGGAATACCTCTAATTGATGTCTCCAGTGGAACTACTCTTATAGAACGCGCAGACTTGTTTGTAGCCGCTATCAATACTGATGTAAATCTACAGGCATTAGGTTTAGAGGCACATGCTAACCTAAACACAGTTACTATTAGATTCCCTATGAATAAGTTTGCAGACAGGTACTGTGGAAAACCTTTCTCTGTGTGCACATATGCAGGTACTACTACTACTCCTACTGCTTACACTGGCTTAAGTAAAGTGGAAGTGGGTGTAACTACTATGATTTGTTGTGTAGGTACCGATGCTTGTAATACCGAAGTTGATATCGAAATTTAAGTGAATTAAAGATGATTAAATATCCGACATGTAGTACCTGTTGTAACGGGGAAATATCTATTGAGATGGGTGCAGCTAATAAGCCGTATTTATTTAGTATAGATGACGGGGCTACATGGTCGGGCCCTGATGTCTTTTCGGGTTCTTATAAAACCTTTAAGAATCTTTGTGTAGGGGAGTATCATATAAGAGTTAAGTTGTCCGCTTCAAGCGGTTGTCTGATAACCAAAAGAGTTGTTTTAGATAAAAAAGCTCCTGAGGAGGATCCCCCTATACTTACGGGGTGTCCTCAGGACTTTATTATAAATAAAAACAATAAACTGCTGGAAACTATTGAAACTCAACTATCTGAGGAAGTAGGCATAATACAACCTCTGATGTTGACTCCGGCGAATCCAACGGCACCTACGGAACCTCCTAATTATTCCTTATTACCTCCCGGATATAATTTAACCCGAATTCAACTAAGTGATCAGCCAAATACTCAGTATGGCCCCACGGCTACAACCAACTATGATACCCGAATAGGCATTACAGACGCAAATACTTTAAGTAGTATTATGGCAGGTTGTGCTACTCCTTTTAATACACCTAAAGGGCAGATAGATACGAGATTACTGACAGGAGAAAGTGCTAATCTATATGAATACTCCGATAATGTCGCGGAATATCATAATAACATATGGGAGGCTAATTATAACGGTTATGTTTCACATCTTGGCGGAGGTGTTCTGGAAATAGTAACAAATGAACAAAAAGCCTTGGAAAAGCATCCTGAATTATTTGAAGTTTCAGATGCCGGAGGAGGTGCTGTAGGGGGTACTGCGGGGGGGATCCCAGTATTAATGCAACCCAATCCTACAATAATCCCTGTAGTTAAGTGTAATAAATACTCAGGTCCCGGAACTGTACCGCCGTCTACTCCTCCGCCTACAAATCCACCCCCCAATCCAGATCCACCTTTAATATCCCCACCCACGGATCCCCCACCATCCGATCCTGTAGAAAATACTATAATTGATACAGGAGGGGGTACTGAAGGTAATACAGTCTATACTACCGTGTTAGATCTGGAAAAATTATGTGAGTGTACGGATTGTATTCAAATAAAACCGGTACGCATAGATAATTTATGTAACCCCTCTGAATTCGCAGGAGATTTAGGGGACTTAACCGAAGAAATAGACTATGTAAAAGTAACTCCTTACGACGACGCGGGTGAAAACTGCGATGTGGGTGCCTTGCCGGGGCAGATATGTATTGTTTTCGATTTTCCTTTAACGGAGGGGCTAGGTTTAATATACGGAAATCCTAATCATGAGTACTATTTCGTATACGATTACATGACCCCTGACATGGCCCTGAAGTGCTCCGGAGAGATACATGGGAACCGGCCGGGAGTAACCGATGCACCTTCTGTCGCTACTTGTACGGATTACTCAGATTTTATAAATAAAACGTTGGATTGGATTATAAATAGGTATCCTTCGGATATGGTAATCTCCAGTAGTAAACAGTCCGGGAATAAAGTTCTGAAAATATGCTTAGATAAAGCTAAGTATATAGAGACCTACAGAGAAGATCCCTGTGTTTTAGAAGTTCAAAAATGTTTTAGACAGTTCAATTTAATAGGGGGATCCGGAGGAGGGATATTCGGAGGAGGAATACCTAAGAGTGTGGATATATACCCCAGTTTAGATGTAGATATTAGTACATTTTGTTGTGATTCTCCGGGATTGCCCTCGGAGGATTTATGTGAAGAGGGGTTTAATATAGTCGAGTTTGCATTTACAGACAATATAAATTTAAATCCTAATCAAGATTACAAAATAACATGGGAAGCTATAGGTTGTGGACGTGTAAAACGTTTTGAAACTATAAAAAGGCGTAACTGTGGCGGTGGTAATAATAATTGTAACCCTTCCCCTTATTTAGATCCTTTAGGAACTATACAGTCCAAATCTCTATGGAGACATAATCACCCTCTGGATCCTGTAGATCACTTAGAAACACTCTATGAAACTTATATTTACGTATTCGATTGTCAGTGCGACTGTATTATGAATAGATGGTCTATTCTATCTATAAATGGAACTGATCAATACGATCAGAATTTAGATGTATCTTTGGAACAAGTAATATCTGATACAGATTTTTGTTCACCGACAGGCTTGAAGATAAAGTTTAAAATAAATTTAGCTACGTACACATCTTATGATCCCTTTAGGATAACAATACTTTTGAATACAGGATCAAATTGTGGTAGTCAAGATATTGAATTAACCCATTTTTATACATTTCATAACTCAGGCTCTTAAGATGTTAAATGTAACCATTGAAATTGTAAGTCTTATTACAGTATTGACTTTTTTAGCGGGTATTGTAAAGTATTTAATAAACTTCTCAAATAAATTTAAGATTCTGGAGGAGAAGTTAAAGATTTTGGAGGAGTTAAATTATCCAAGAAAAATAATAGACCTTGAGTATAAAGTGCGTTCTCTTGAAATGTTACTTCAAACTAAAGTAGATATTACTAATTTTGAGTTGCTGAAAAAAGATATCGATTATTTACGCAAAGAATTTGAAATATTAAACAGAAATATAGATCTTATATTAAAGAAAATAGACTAATGATACCACCTGCTAAAGAACCTAAAATAATAACATCCGGTCAGTTTTTAACACCCCCTTGTAGACCCGATTGGTGTACAGAGATGGCCCATCCTATTATATTTGAAAAGTTTTTCTGTGCAAGTTTAGCTGTAACCGAGTTTACACAAACTTTAATAAACAAAGCTATTGTTTTTCAGAAATTAGGTTTAGTAGATAAAATAAATGAACTTTACAGTTTTATAAACCGAGTAAACCATACGGTTTTATATCTTTCTTTGTTATTTGCCCAAGTTTACCTTAATAAAGAGGATTATCCCAATTATATTTCGGAGACTGAACTGAAATGTATTAGGGATAATTTTCTTTGTCAAGGTTTTGACATTGAGTGTGTTTATGAGTGTTTTGAAATAGGAAATTATAAAAGAAATTGTATATGCAAGACTTAGATCAATTAATTGAGGATCAGTTTTCTAAACTAGAGGAACTAAAAAAAGAGTTAATATCCAAGCAGGATCCCCGTGCTGATTACTATAGTATAATAATAAACAGTGCGGATATTTTTAAGAAACAAGTAAAAGAACAGTTACTGACCGGAAATAATAGCTTTGAAACCTTATATAATAAAATAAAAGATGATGTTTAATATAGATACTTTAGTAAAGTCTTTAACAGACAAAGGGTACACTATTTTCACTAAAGGGTTTTATAACTTAAATTTAATATATGTTAGATCTGAGTACAAACCTGATGAATTTAACTGTAGCTCGATAGTCTTTTATAAAACCCCGAATTCTAGAGATAACTGGGTTTATAATCTTTTCACTGTAACTACCTATCCCGGAGTCTTCTATATAGATAATCCTATGTTGCCCGAGGGTTGTGCTGTTATTTCCGAAGGTCAGCATAACCAGTGCTGGCAGTTAGGATATCATTACAATATAAAAGCTCTCGTAAATATAAATAGCAGTAAACCTATATCTTGGGTTAGAGTTCCCAGAGGTTCTCGCTATAATTATGATATATTGAAAACACTACCTCAATATAGTGGTGCTGTGGGGTTAAATGCACATCCTGTTATGGATGGAAATAACGATACTATAGGAGCTGATAGTGCCGGCTGTATAGTGTATAAATATTTAAGTGAGTTTAACCTATTTATGAGTTTGTGTGATGCACAAGTGGTTTTTTTAAAGTCGAAAGTTTTTACACCTACTTTTATCAATTACAAGGACTTATTAAATGTCGGAGTTAGAATTTAAATACTTCTTACTATATCTGGGTATTAATCTAAATGGGGATTATATATCTTTTTATTTGGTTACATCTCGTGTGGATATGGGTATTATTATATTTAATAATTAATGGCAACGTTAGAGGAACTAATTTATAATGTTAAAAACGTTTTCAAAGGGGGTGTTACTTCCGTAGATGATGACTTATCCGATGATCAAGTCGCTTTTTGGTTAGCTACTGAGCGTGGGTTATTATTGAAAGAAGACTTCGAGGAAAATAAAGCCTTAAATAATGTTCTAATTCAGGACTTAGGGTGTATCTCTGTAGAGTGTGTAGATAAGGTAGAATGCTGTAATCTAGGTTTTGATTCAGAAACAACTATCTATAGGACGGTACCCACTGTCCCTAAACCTATTATTATTAACTGGTCGGGTATACATAATACGGTCTTATTTACATATATTGGATTAGCTACTCATGACTCCCCTTTTGAATTCACTTCAGAAGCTATAGCCCATTGGTCTCGTTATAAAAAATACACTAAACAATTACCCAGATCTTTTTATAGACACGAAAGGATATATATAACTAATATAAAAAATCCTTCATCCCTTGAGATTATAAATATAAAGGGGATTTTTGAGAATCCTGAGGATGCTAAAGATTTCAATAAATGTACCGGAGAGCCTTGTTTTACAAAACAAATGTCTTATCCTATCGCAAGTTATTCTTTAAGTCCTCTAATAGAAAGAGTGTTATCAAAATATTTAAATATTAATAGATTTAACCCGGATAAATTAAACAATGCTAAAGACGAAAAATAAAAATAGTTATACCCCCCGTGATTGTGCTTCATTTTGTTTTTCATACGACAAAAGTTTAAGACGGAAAAAAGTAACTACTGCTCTTATAGTAAAGGCCTTGAAAGTTTTAAATACGCTTTTAATAAAGTATGTTATAGAGAAAAATATAGTCTACTACCCCTATCAAGGTTTGGGACCTATTAAATTAAGGTCGGTAAACACTAAGAATTTCCATCGCTATAAAAGGAACTATTTTACGGGTGCTAATTTGAATTGTTACAGAGCTCTATACGAGGCCAGTAATTATAATTTATATACAGTGAGGTATCCGCCTATACATGGTTATACTTATACACCTTCCTATGCTGTCCGTAGTACTATCTACGACTATGTAAAAAATTCAGGGAACAATAAATTACGTGTATTATGACGTTTAATTACATCTCCTCTAAACGAATTCTAGCTAATTTGTATAGCGATTTTGGATTACAATTTGAGGGTAGATTAGGAGATATGCTTGAATGGATAGGACAAGCAGTTGAGTATATAAATGCTACTGCACAGTATATAGATAAAGTAGAGGACGTTACTATTCATAATCACCGATCTCTGTTACCCTGTGATTTTGTGGAAATAACTCAAGTTGTTCTCAATAACAGCACTGTCTTATCTTATGCTACGTCTACTAATCGAAATGTAGTCCCGGATAGTAATAGTGTTTTTACCTCTTATAATACTTATAGTATACAGGACAATCACATTATTTTTTCTGTTTCTTCTGGAACAGCGCAGCTATACTATATTGCATTTAAAACTGATGACGAAGGTTACCCTATGGTACCGGATAAAGTACGCTATACAGAAGCTATATCTTATTATATACTATATAAAGTCAAGCAGGCGGAATATTTATCGGGGCGTATAAATTTTAACGAACTAACGCAGCTAAGACTCATGTGGCAAAGGGCTTCGAAAGAAGCCGCAGTTAGTCTCCAAATGCCTACTCCGGAAAAAATGTACAGTTTGGGTAAAAGATATCAAAGATTAGTACCTATTATTCTATCCCATCAAGGTATGTTTGCTGAAACAAGTAACTTGCAAAGATTTGATTAAATATGGAACAAGTACATTTATTCCACAGGGGGATGAATAAAGATATGCACCCCAATACATTGACAGAAGGTCAGTACATAGAAGCTAATAACGCTGTTTTAATGAACCCTCTGCAAGGTAATTTATTTTGTCTATCTAATGAGCCTGGTTTTACACAAGTAGTAACTAATTCAGAAGCACTTCGAGACACCTTTGTGATAGGTATGTGTAATATTCGAGAGGATATAGTATTATTCTTGATTAGAATAGACAGTAAAGAGTTAGCTCTTAAATCTAAGAGTATAGCTGGTGATCAAATTTTAAACTTGCCACTTCTGGGTACTGGTACGTCTTCAGAAGTGGGAGTTTTATACAAGAATATAGATGATAGTTATACTTACAAACCTTGTGTAAATGATAAACAAGAAAAATACTGGAGTAGTGAGAATGCTTTACCTAACTTACCTAGCCGTATAAAATTAGAGGAATTATTAAATTTTGATATAAAACATCAAATATCCTGTACGGCAAGATTTGACCATGCTAACCGTCCTGTAGTTTATTTTACAGACGGCAAAAATGAGCCCCGAAGATTAGTACTGGATATAGACTATACTGACGATATAAATAAACACACTTTTAAGGAGATAGCTACTCAATTGAAACTTATAGAGGCTCCTAATCTTGTGTATATTATGTATAAAAAAACATTGAGCAATGGCTTGTTGTATCCTGGAGTTTATCAATTTGCGGCTAGATACTTAAACGAAAACTTGGATCCTACTACTTTCGGTTATATCTGTCATCCCATTCCTGTTGTGGATGACTTTAGATCCGAAGGGAGGTATGAATATGACGGAGCTTCTTTTGAAGCCCCTCCAGTCTCTAAAAGTATAGAATTTACAGCACACAACATAGATCAAAATTATGCTTATATAGAGTTTGTTTGTATTTTCTACCGAACCGCTGCCAGTACTCCAGTAATTAAAACAATAGGGAGATATAATATAACCGGTACCACAATGTCCGTTATATTCGATGGTACTGTTTATGAGGATATAAGTTTGTTAGAACTGTTGAGAGAACCCGTTGTTTATAAAACAGCGGAACATATCCTGCAAAAGGATGGGAGGTTATTCTTATCTAATTTAACCAGCAATGACTCTTTAGACTTGCAAGATTTAGCTAATAACATTCGAATTAGATATACTATCCGAGAGATATTTTATGAGGAGAGTGATGCCTATTTCAATGATTATAAAGAGGAAGGTAATACATTTGCTTATAAAGGTTATCGACGGGGTGAAGTTTATTCTTTTGGGATTGTAGGCGTTTTTAAGGATGGTTCTAAATCTTTTGTACATACGATTCCGGGAGTTTCTTTGGATGCTGAGGCAGAGGATATTAGATTTGATTTAGATTTGCAGCAAGAGAAGTTGTATGCCCCCGTTATATATAATAATGACCCTATAACCCCTGATGTAACTTTTAAGTCTTTTGGATACTTAAATCCGTATATCAGTAACGAGTATTACCCTAATGCTCCTCTGGTAACCAAATCACCTCCTTATTTTTATGTCATGGACCCCGACGGTAATAAAGTAGACCTTACGGGGAAACATGTCAGGCATCATAGAATGCCTAGTGTCCATCAAGAGCCCTTTATAAAAAAAGATATAAATGGTAATACTTGGTTACGTATCCTAGGCATTCAGCTGGAAGGTATTTCAGAATACTTAAAAAAAAACGAAGCTCTGAATAAAAAACTTGTTCAGATCATAGTGGTGAGACAACCTAGAAAGAGGGATTTAGATAAAAGTATCTTATCTCAGGGCTGTTTGAACCCCTTAAATTATCAAGAGGGTAGAAAAAAAGAGGAACCCACTAACTTCACGGTAGATTATAAACTGGGTATCGGTAATATCCCCATAGGTATTGTAGACCACTTAGCAGATGCTATTTTTACACTGGCTAACCCGTTATATACTATAGGCTTACGAAATTTGGATTTTAACGGGAGGTTAGAACCTTTCAACATAGACCCCAGTTATTCGATAGATCCTTTCTGGGGTAATACTTTTATTCAGAGAGAGAATCAAGCCATATTTTATAACGGCTCTTTCACGTATATAGGTTTGGATAGGACGTATGATCACTTCGCATTTTTAAGTCCTGAGAGTAACTTTGTAAAGTCTTTCAGAATACCCACAGGTGCCTATATTCGCCCTGTAATGCGCGTGAGTGGAGGTGTCGTACGTATTGTAAACACCCGTATAAATGCCTTTCTACACTTTCTGGACGGAGCTTATTACGGAGAACCTACGGAACCTTATAATTCTTTGTATAGGGCTCCCTATTATCACCTATTTGCAGACTTTTCTAAATCCTTCACTACCTTGAACAAGTATGAGGAACCTTTAGAGGATTTTATATATAAAATATTAGCTTATAAAAGAGCTAAGTGGAACGATATTGTAACTAATAACGGGAACTTACAGGATTTATCTGTTAAAGTACATAAAAATGCTCTGGGTAAGGATATTAAACTCAATTGTTATGAAACAGAGGGAGTATCATTACTTCAATTGTGGTTAGACGACCCTTATATAGATGTTGATGATAGGTTCTATGATTATAGACGTGGTATAAATTCTATTAATATTAATATAGGTGCGAGGTTTAATATCCTATTTGCCCCTTATTTACCTTTATGGTTACTCAAATTAGTAAAGGATACTTCTGACTATGGTACCCCGGATGACGCGGTAGCTTTTTTAGGAGTAGGGGGTAATAAAATAATTAAAGCTATCCTTTTTATAGGAAATATTCTGATAGGTATAGCAGTTGCTATATTGGAGCTTATCTTTATCCGGGGAGCTGTAGTTAATCTGCGAGAGGTACAGGATGATTATAATTTAGTTCGGAGGAGTACTAACCGGCTTGCCGGATATAATAGGTTGAGTTGTGGCTATTTTGGTACACCCGTGCTGGAAGAAATTCCGGCACAAACACTCAATGAGCAAAATTTATCTAAACAAAGAAAGCAGTTAAACGAACTAAAATCTAAAGAATCCGAGGCTACCAGTACTATAAGTAAAGCGGATAGAGAAATTGAGGGCTATGATCAAAAGACAGCTACACTGGAGAGTGAAATAGAGGGCTTGGAAGCCGAGTTAAAGGATTTATATGCGGAATACGATGAAGGAGATTTAACTAGCCAAGAAAAGGATCAGATAGAGAATAAAATAGGTATAAAGAAATCTCAGTTAAAAGATAAAAAGAAGGAGTTAGATAAACACGAGGATCAGGATAAAGATTATTGGAATTCAATCAAAGTGAACGCTACAGAGGATAGGGAGGAACTTAGGTTACAAATTAAAGCAGTTGAAGACAGTATAAAAACTACTAAAGAACTTGTTCGTCTGGAGCAAATTAAAAATCCGAAAGAGGAGTTTTGCGAGCAAGAGCGTAATATTTATTCCGTGGAGGTACTCAATGAGAAACAGTATGGACCCATAGGGGTAAACGAGTATGTTGTTGTCGATGTTTTATTTTCAGAAAAAGCTATAAATGATAATAATGATATCGTGGTGGTAGATGGTAATATACCGGAAATAGGTATTCCACATGCAGAAAGATTGAAATATGATTCCAGTTCAAATACCACAACTTTTATAATTAGGGATACTGATTTAGAAGCCTATAATATACAGAAGGTAACCAGAGCCTTATTTAACGGGGATACATTTATAACTAAATATTTTTTTAAAGTAAGTCATAATTCTACTTACGGAGTGCCTAATATAGGCCAAAATAATGCTAATAGATACTCCTTAGAGAAAATATACAGAGGGGGAGGCTCTCTTATTATAGGCCCAATCATGATACCTATCCCAAATTTTCTGGCATACCCCGGTTCTGCAGGAGCTGCTATGTTCACTAATATGGATGGGAGATTATTCTCTTTTGTAGATAGTAATGGTGTAGGGGATTCTGAGATGACTTCAGGATTAGAGAGTGTTCAAATAATAAACGAAAGAGTTGCAGATCCTTTATTTCCTTCTCGAGATGGCATGTCCATGCGAGGGGGTAATTGGGTCTGGTTGGAATCAGATATAAATACTGAATACCGACATAGACCTGTAAGCTACATAAACTCTGCTGCTAAATCCGGAGGTAATGACCAATATGTTAATACTGGTAATCCTGATAATGCTAAATTAGGAGTACCTTATTATCCTAAGGATTCTTTAGCATGGTCTTTTGAAGTAACTCCTGAATATGGGCAAAGTAATGGTTATAATCAGCAGTACTCTATACAAAATTATATAAAGCCTTATTTTACAAGACCTTTTGGGCAGCAAGTTATATCCGAACATAGATATAGAATTATAGCCAGTGAACCCATAGATTCCCCTGTATTTTTGGGTAAGATTCAAAAGTCTGAGTTTTCAGATAAATATAGGATCTTCTTACCCTTTTCCTATCAGGAAATACCTAAGAATAAAGGAGTTATTACGGATATGTTTGAGCTCAATGGGGAAATGTTCGCACATACTGAGCAATCATTATGGAAATTATTTGTTAACACCAAAGCAGCTATACCTACAACAGCCGGTCAAGTCTTTTTAGGGAATGCCGGAATGTTCCAGAATCCACCCGTTGAAATTCAAACTCTTACGGGGGGTTATGCAGGAACTCTCCATAAATGGGCGAATATTACCACTCCTTTTGGGAGGATTTTTGTAGATTACTTGAATAAAAAAGTGTTTAACTTTACCGGACAACTGGAGGAAATTTCGTCCATGGGTATGATACGCTTTTTTTCGGAAAGTTTAACTTCCGTGGAAAGGGAAAATAATATAGTTAATCCTATAGGGGTGGGATTAGGGGCTTTTTACGATCCTTTTCTAAAAAGATACGTATTAACTATAAAATATATCCCCCACGAGATCGTAATTTTAGAGGATATTGACTTTTTCATACATACACATAGAAAAGTGGAAATAGATTCGAGTACAAATAGGGCTTACTATTTAAGTTATAAAACTTTATCTTTTAACTTAACGGAAAAAAGTTGGACTTCTTTCCATGATTATTGTCCTGCAGTTGCTATTACTGTAAACTCGAAAATATACTCTACCGCTAATTATATAGATAATAATATCTACTCTCATAATAATGTAGTTGGCAGAGAGAATAGAAAACATTATAGTCTATATGGAATGTATTATGAACAGCATAATACGCCTTTTAACCCGGTGGAGCAACCCGAACCATTGGAACTTAGGAATTTTAGTATTATATTCGCAATTAATGAAGGTGGTGCAACTACAAAAGTATATGATAATTTAACTGTAAATGCGGAGTTTTTCAACGAATCTACAGAGGAAGGTATCAAACATCATGGCGATTTTTTTAATACTATGGAGGTTTGGACGGACAGTTTAACTTCCGGAGTTGTCAGTATTAACATTCCTTTTTATTCTAAAAAATCTAACGGTTTGCCTTACACAGAATTAGAAGGTAACTGCTCTATATATAATAATGAATTTAGGATTAGTTTACCCACTTCTAACCTAAAAAATAAAGGAGATTCTTTATTAAATTACGATATAAATAGATTCAATGCAGAGGATATATTTTTACCGGGAAATATTAAACACGGGTTAGAAAATCGCCCTAGATTAAAAGGTAAATATTGTATAGTGAAACTAACCTATACTAATAGTTATAAAGACTTAAATAAAGATATAATGCCTAAATCCAGAAGACATACTAATTTATCTTTATCACTCTATAGTATTTTATCTAAATTTCGACTAAATGTAAGATAATGTTTAAACCTGTATTAAAAAAGAAAAAATTTGAACTAGGCACTCAGAATGTATACAATCCCGCTCAAGTAAATCCTGCAACACAAGGGTTAGCCGGATTTACGGGGGGGTCTATTACAGGTAATCAGAGATCTCTGGATGCTACGGATTCTTTGTCGATGTTTGGACCCCTAGGAAAAAGTGTAGGAGGTGCTATTAATTATGCGGGTTCATGGATGCACGGGGTCAATCAGAGGGAACGTATGAAAGCCAACTGGCGAAATGAAGCTGATTTAGAAGCCTCAGAAAGATCACAAGCTAATAATTTTGGAGTTTCTGCGGAGCAACAAACGGATTCTGTATTAAGATCACAAGACCTGAACTCGTTGAGTAGCGATTCTATGCGTATGTATGAGGGGGGTGTTGAAACGCTACAAATGCCATCTCAGGAAATTGAGCAAGGGGTCTTACAAGGCCCTCCACAAGGTATGCCCCCAGGTGGTGGTGGTATGCCCCCAGGTGGTGGTGGTATGCCCCCTGGTGGTGGTATGCCCCCCGGTATGGAGGAGATGCCTCCCGGTATGGAGGAGGAGGAGGAGGAGGAGATGGAAGCAGAACCTAACGAGCGTTTTTCTACAGATGGTAAACTTCTTAGGGAAGATCAATCTGAAATCGAAGTGGAAAAGGATGAATTAATATTTAGACCTTTTGGTAATACCTTTAAGTTAGTTGCGGATTTCAAAGGTCAACCTTCTCATGATGAGGGTGGCGTCAACTATATAGCTCAGGAAGGGGATATCATTTTCCCCGGTAAAATGAGAAAAGAAGTTAAAAAATTCTTAGACTCGCGTGGATTTGTGAAATACGAGTTTATCGATGACTTTATAGAACTAAGAGAAACACTTCCGGAAGATACTCCGGAAGGGACTCAAGAGGGTCAGGAGATAAGTGAATCCATAGAGGGTACAGGTATGGATTTTAAACCACAACTGAAATATGGAATTTCCTCTTTTATTCCTAAACAGAATGGAGGGGAGTATTTTTTAAAACCCAAATTTAAAAATAATGAATTACGAAGAACAACCTAAAAAAAGAAGGAATCCTGAGGAGGATTCGAGACGTGCTCGGGAAAAGGCGGAAAAAGAACGTAATACTTTCATAGCTATTTATATAAATAGACGAGATCAAGACAATTTGTCGCGTAAAAAACAACAAAAACCTCTTACTATAAATAGAAACGACAGTAATGATTATGACGACGAAGATGATGACGAATAGAAATAAACGACGCTATGAATTAGGAACCTCGGGGATAGAAGAGGATAGTTCAGAGGAGTCTCCCGGGTTTGGTGAACAGCTTAATAACGCTATTAAATCGTTAAATGCTCAATATCGTAGTGGTAGACTTAAGTCTTCTACAGCTAAGGGAACTGCCGACACTGCAAAGGATACTGCAGGTGCAGCGGGTTCAACTGCCGGGGATACTTTAGGACCTCCGGCTACACCCCCTCAGCAGGGAAGTTTACAAGACAGTATAATGGGATTTTTAACTAAGTCTAAAAATCCCCCCGGGGCATCCTCTACACCTGACAATAATCCGGGTATTATAGGTCCGCCTGCTACACCTCCTCAACAAGGAAGTTTACAAGACTCCATAACGGACTATTTACTAAAAAATGGTAAGAGTACTCCGGGAACTACACCTACGCCTAAACCTGATAGTTCGGTAGGGTCCGGTAAAGGTGGTGGCGGTGGTGGGGGTAGGTTTCGCCTAGGTAACTTGTTACCTAAAGTAGGATTTACTCAATTAAAAGATATGGGATCCTTCAGTAATGCAATTGGTTTAGATAATGAGGCTAATATGAACAGATATAAAAATAACTATATTTCCCAATATGAAAAAGGGGCTAAAAAAATTACAGGATTAGCAGGTACCGGGACTAGTTCCTCAAAAGGGTTTGGAAGGAATGTTCCTCAAGGTTCTGATATTAACGAGAATTATTGGGATAGAGCTGTGGCTAATTATACTGTATGGCTTATCAAAAGAGATGGTACTCAAGTAAAGATTAATCCCGGGGATCCGGATTATGAGCGTTTGAGACCTTGGATTGACGCTGATCGGGATGCCGCTCTAATATCCGACAGTCCTGTAAGAACCGCAAATCAGCTCTATTATAAACCTGAAGGGTGGGTTCCCGGGGATTATAAAGGATTAAAACTTATCCCGGGAGATTATGATGTTAATGCGTGGAGAGGCCATATGACTTATAAGGAATCAGAATTTGATACCCCACCTCCGGATCCTGTTGTAATTACGAAAACAAAGACCCGTACAAAAACAAATAATCACGTAACTACTGTTCCCAGGGATTACAAAGAGGGTGATACTGAAATTGGGGACATTGCTCCGGAATCCTACTTACCTCAGGATAATAGGAAATACTATGTAAATCCATCTTCTGGAGGGCACGCTATTTCGGGTAACATTAATATCAAACAATTTCCTAGTTACAATGGTTATGATGGTTTCACTTCCGATGGTAATCCGCCTATAAGTATCAATAGAGGCGGTCAAATAAACCATCCGGCTCCGGAAAGATCTTCTGATACATATGGGCATGACTATCGTCCTAATATAGGTTACAATAGGCTCGGAACACCCCAATTAAAACCTGAAACTACTACGACTACAACTGTTACGGAGGATGAAGACCCTCAAGAAACTGAAGAAACTACTACAACTACCGGAGGGGGTAGTACTGCATCCGAAGGGACTGTAAGTACTCAAGCAGCTCCGGATAAGGATAAGAAAAAGTATGGTTCGCGTCTTTTTGTGCCTAAATATAGAGGTGGTGTTAAAATTAAAAATCGAGGGGATGATAATGAGATTAACAGTGTTTCTAATACGGGTAAATTAGTTTACGGGGGTTCTCTTACTGCAAATAAGAGTGATACAGGAGCTTCTTTAGATAGTTCTTCTTACGAGTTTAACGTTAGAAGTGATAATGGGAGTTTTAACTCGGGTAAATCTGAGAAAGAGGATAAACGCAGCGGGAAAGACGCTAAAAAAGCCGTGAAAGATAGTGAAACAGCCTCTGACGAGCAAGAGAAAGTTCCCAGTGTACCTGAATCTTCTAAAGTAACTAAGGATAGTGTTCCTAAACCTAACGAATCTGAAAAACGGGGGGATTCCGGGGGAAATTCAGATACTGAATCCACTAAGAAAGGTTCCAATGATAAGGAAACCTCAGAAAAACCATCTGAAGGGACCGGAAGAAACCTTAAGGTTAAATCGGAGCCTAATCCCTTCTCCAGAAGTTCAAGGTTATATCCCGAATACAGTTGGGATCAACCCGTATATTCTATGGTTCCCGAACCTAGGTTTGATTATACTCTAAGTCCGAACCCGACTCAACCCCCTAACTTTCGACGTACTGATAACTCGCAAGTAAAAGCATACTCCGGTAAGACGCTTAAAGAGTATGACTCCAAATTTTCTAATCCTAAGGATAAGGAACCTAACTTCAATAGGGATAATATAATAGAGCCTTGGGGGGATCCTAAGTCTTTATATACGCCTTATGATGTAAGCCCAAGGTTAAACTACAGGGATCTGGAACCTTCTTTAGAACAGGAGGTTCCCAGACACCGTAGCTATTTTAGTGGTTTAACTCCCCTAATATATAATGAGGCACCTCCTTTGGATACATATACAAAAGAGGGTATCCAAAATATGGGGTCTACTCTAGGTCAGAAAGAGCCTAAAAATAAAGAAGCCCCGAAACTTCAAGAACCTCTTATAATTAGGAATACTGATTCTAAAGTTCCGAATACTCAAGAATATCTTATAATTAGGAGACCTAGAAGTTCTCCGCTGGATCCGTACCCCCCCCTATTCCCTAAGCGCAGAATTCCTAATATATATGAAGAGGGAACCCGAGCTCAGTCCAGAAGGGACTATAGAATAGAAAAAAAAAAATTAAAGTTTGAAAAAAAAAAAATGAGGGAGGTTAGCGAACGCGTTAACAATGCCTTAGAAGTAGAAAAATACAGGATAAAAGAGAAAAATAAGACAGATAGACAGGCTAGTTCGGGAAAAACTAAAATTAGCGTTCGAACAGGAGGTAAGAACCAGATTCATACCGGTGAATCCTCTAACAAAGAAAATACAGGGAGTGGTTCAGACTCTTCTGTGAGTAAGGAGGTTGCTACGGGTACTTTAGATTCTTCTGAAAAAGATACGACTGCGACAGGAAGTGGGGTTTCAGGTTCCACAGAGAAGACTGCAGCAGAAAATGATAGTTACGATTCCACGGAGGAGTCTACGACAGGAAGTGAAAATTCGGGTTCCAAGGAGAAGTCTACGGCAGGAAGTAAACTGCAGACTTTTACCGGAGTACCCGACCCTGTCGCGAGTACCTCTACCTCTACGGGAGACGGGTCTACCGGGGTGTCTTCTACTCAGAATTCAGGTGCATCTGCATCCAACGGCAGTTCTCTTACTGCTAATAAAAGTGATACAGGAGCTAATTTAGATACTTCTGAAAACAAATTCAACGTAGATAATTCCTTAAAGATCCCCGGAACTAATAAATTTGATGTAAAAAAAGCCAAAAAGCGTAAGTTTAAGGACGCGAAATTAAAGACACCTACTTACAGTCCACAGGCAATAGGACCTATGTCTTTTCATTCCTTAAATAAAACAAAAGCTATTGCGGAAGAAAAAAACTATAGAGACTTCTCAGACCCCTTAAGATCCCAAAATAACCTCAATACAATGCAGCAAGTTACCGCGGGCGGTATGGCGGGTGGAGGCGCGGGCTTAGCAGGAGCGATGGTAGGTGCAGCCTCAGGCTTGGAGAATGCTAAACAAATAGAAACAGGGGAATCCAGTCAACTAGGTCTTATAAAAAATGCTAATGTAGACTTACGAAATGCTCGTAATCAAGCACAAGCATCTATGGATTATACTTCTAATCTAAATAATCTGGAAAACTTAACCAACTATGCAGTAGCAAATCAGGGGATGAACCAGTACAATATAGGTTTAAAAACACAAGCTGAGGAGATTGCTAATCGGAATTACTTAAATCAACTCCAGATGACTCAGAGAAATAAAGAATTAAATATGATGCAATCTAATTATGATGATAATATGGAGTTAAAGTTGAAATCTATGTATCTAGATGCCCAAGCTAATAAGGACTTAAATAGGTTGGAAATGGCAAAAGCTATGTTAGCCCAAAGGGGCATGTCTGTACCTAAACAGCCTCCGGCAGCTACGACACCAACAACACCATCGACAACAACACCATCGACAACAACACCGTCAACGACAACACCGTCGACGACAACACCGTCGACGACAACACCGTCAACGACAACACCGTCAACGACAACACCGTCGACAACAACACCGGATGTATCCCGGATGCCTGACGCTCCTACAATACAAATGCCGCCAACGACGCCAATGCCTCCGGGGGCTATGCCACCGCTATCATTACCACCTATAAACCCCCCATCTCAAGGGGCACAGACACCTCAACAAGCGCCTCCGGATCCCCTAAACCCACCTACAAAAAAGTATGGTGCACGGCAAATAAGGGTTCCTAAAGACAGTGTAAGCAATCCACAGCAAGATCCACGTAGTAATGCTTATTATTTAGAACCTAATAAGAATCCTCAGAATCAATTAGCAGTTAAACCCGTTTTAAAAAATATGGGCACTTCTCTTAGAAACAATATACAAAACAATTCGGAAGAGAATATACCGGTATTCTACAAACCTGTACGACAAAAAAAAAATTAACTTAATTTTATATCCAAATGGCTTATAGTTTTAATCCAAATGCCGGTCAAGTGAGTGGCGGTGGTGGGGGTAGTGGTTTAAATTTCGGCGGCTTACCTAATTTTGACACCCCTAATATAGGATCCGGCATGGACCGCATAGAGAAACGCCGAAAAGAGTTAAAAGCAGAGGAAGATCGTAATCTAGAATCTCTGAAAGCCTTTACCTTAAAAGTTTTAGGTAAGGGGGATGCTGAAATAGATCCTCGTGTGATAGGTAATTCTGCCGAGCAACAGGAGTATTTTAGTTCAGTGAATAACTACTTTCTAGATAAGGTAAAGCAAATCGCCAGTAATGCCTCATCCCCCACGGCGGATAGAGAAATAACAGATTTAGCCGTAGAATATCAGAGGTCTTTAGCTCCCGGAGGTACTTTATATCCTTATTTAGCGGCAACGACAGAATTCCGTAGGAAAGATAAAGAGCGTACCGGGGATGACTATAAGAAAAAGTTAGATATAGATCCGGAATCGGATTATGAAGCTGAGGAGTACTTAAAAAATTATAAAGGTGCCGTATATTTTGAGAATAATAAACCTTATATAAATAAAACAAGAATACCCTCGATAGGGACTGCCGTTGACCCCGCAAAAATATCGGATCTAATCAATAAACTGGATCCTTCAGATTTAAGTCCTCAAGAATTAAGCGCATTAGGGATAGATCCTGAACAGGCTACACACCCTCCTTTTGCGGAGGTAATTCCTTTAAGAAAAATGGTACCTACAGGCAGGAAAAATCCGGATGGTACTCCTGAATTCGAAGCTACTTTTGTAGAATCGGGTCAAATACATGTTAATAAAGCGGAGACATTTAAGGGGTTGTCTATGGAGAGGGTTATGCAGGAATTGGCAAAGTCATCGGACTTTAAGGAGTTATTAAAAAGGAACAGTAGACGAGCTTTTAATGAGTATGATCAGTTAACAGACGAAGACAAAAATAAATTGAAAGAAAGTGGTATTACTTCCAAGGAAGAGTATGTAGCAGCTTCTAACAGAGAGTATTTCGCTTCTTATGCACGCAGTTACACCTATACCGATAAAGCTAAATCTTCTGATACTATTATTAAGGATAGGTTGATGATTGATCCTAATCAGATGATAGATAATGAGAATAATGCCTTATCTAATCGGATTAAAGCTCAACAGGTAGCTATTTCCGCAGGTACTTTACTGTTAAACCAACAAAAATTCGAGTACACAAAAGCGCGTAATGAACTTTTAGATTCCTTAAAAGAGAGGACTGCCGGCAAGACTATGGATGCTGACTATGAATCTAATGGCCTTTCTTATGGAATGACCGCAGTTCCTAATACTAAATATATAGATAAAAAGGGGAATCCCAGTGTTTTTAAGTACTTAAGCGACTTTAAAACAAAAGAGGATTTTATGCAACTACCACAGTCCCCCGAGCTTTTTAAGGAATTTAAAAACTCTTATATTAGGTATTTATCCTCAGAGATTCTAGAAAATAAAAGGTATCTAAAGACAATGACAGATCCATCTAAAGAGAAGCGTAAAGAGAATCTTAGAAAGTATATTGCATCTTGTCAGCAAGATTTAGCAAAATATGCTAATATGACCTTAGATACAATGAATAAAACCGATTATGATGCAATGAAACATAAAATAGTGAGTACCTTACCCGACGTTAAAGCTCTTTATAACAGTATTATACCTACTGCTTATAACAATTTTGTAACTAAGATTGATTTTACAACTAAAGATGGCATTAAAGTTAAAAAATTAAGAGCCTCCTTGGAAGCGGCATTAACCTCACAGAACTCCTTAAAACCTTTAAGTGTAGATGATGATGGTGCAAAAATGCTGGGAAAGGTTGCAAACGTCCAAGGGGTAGAATTTTTCTTAAATAATAACAATACGTATACTATAAAAATAAAAACTTTTGATCCGAAATTAGGACGCACTTCTGAGGGTCTTTTTAGTGTCCCCGTGGAGTCTTTTTTTGGAGGTAAAACTGCTGCATCTTTAGGAGCTATAATAGAAAGTAATGCACGTATTTATAAAAAAGAAATAAAAGGAGCTGAGAGGGTACATATAAATAATCTCTTATTAGAATCTCAGAGACAGCTGTTAAGAACTAATGAAGATTTTATAATTCCCGGAAAGATTTATAGAGCTTTTGAATTAGGAGACTTAGGTAGTAATATTAACACCAAGTATGAGTTTAATACTCCTACAGGTTATAAAATTATTAAATTAAATAATAATCAGACTGCCGATGTAAAAACTCTGAATAAGGAGGGAATTATAACAGAAACTAAACAGGTTAACGCCGCTGAATTAACTAATATGCTAACTGCATTAACAAATAGTTCTAATAAAATAACTAAATAAAATGGCAAATCAAGAAAATCCGAATCACTTAGATCCCAATGTCTTAAAGAGTTTTGATACTGTTAACCGTACGGTAAAGGAAGAGCCTCATATACCCTATAATGAGTTAGGAGAGATCGATAAATTAATAAGGGATGGGATGCGTAGTGTAGGTTTAACTAAGTTAGACTTCTCAAAATCGCGTGCATATATTCCATTAGCTCCTAAAACACTTACTGATAGCTTTTCTAAACAATTAGGAGAGTATATACGCTCCGGAGAGACTGATAATGAGAATCTAAATGCGTATATACAAAGTCAATCTTATTTACCTGAGGTCTCTGAGAATATGACCCCTAGTTTCCATAAAAAATTAGAGGATTATTCTAGATCAGGACGGACTGATAACCCTATATATAATAAATATATAGAGTCAAAAAATCTACCCGCAGATACTAGTAGGGGAACAACGCCTGAATTTAAGGCTAAGTTAGAGAATTACATTAAATCAGGTAAAACGGATGATCCTGTCTTAAATAACTATATAAGTAACCAAAAGTATATACCGGAGGTTCATTCTGCGATGACTCCGGAGTTAGCTCAGCGTCTTAAAGAGTATTCTAAAAAAGACTTGGGTTCAAATCCTATTTTAGATAAGTATGTAGATTCGAAAAATCAAGAACCCTCCGCGTGGGAGAAAATAACCCCCGAAATTAGAGCAAAGTTAGATAACTATCTTAAGACAGGTGTAGACTCTACCGGAGACCTAGACAAATATTTACAAATTGTAGAGGGTAAAGAAGGGTATACATCTAATAATAAAATAACGGGTAATACCAGTGCTCTCCAAGGGCATGGGAGCGAAGCCTTTAAGGACGCGGGATTCTTCAAAGGATCTACTTATGACCCTAATAAATACCATGGTTTAGTGGATAGTACTTATAAGTTTAACAATAATAAAGATGTCTATGGTAAAACTATCCAAGAACATAATGGATTTGTGGCAAATTCTTGGTACTCTCTTGTAAACTCCGTTACACAACTATTACCCACTGTCGTATTGGGGGTATCCGGGGCAGTAGAGGGTTCGTGGAATGGATTTGGTAAGGATAATAAGAGCCTCGGTTTATTAAAAGATGTTAATAAAGGTTTGGAGGATGCTCTGGGTACTCATGTAAAACTTTCAGCAGATGTGGGGTTTTGGGAGGAGTTAGCCATTCAGTTACCGGGATTTGCCGTACAGATAGCGGCTATGGCTGCCACAGGAGGGGCAGCTTCTGTAGGGTTAACACGACTTTCGGGGACTTTTTTATCAAAGGCTCTGGCACGTAAAATAGGTACAATTGGGGGTGCTGCTTTAATGGGGGCTTCAGATGCTGCGGGGATTGCTAACGACTCTTCCGAAGCCTTCCTGCAACAGGTGAAGGCTAATCTAACTAAACAAGGAAAAGATTTCAATACATTGCCTAAAGAAGAGCAGCAGAAAATAATGTCGGAAGCGGACGCTGTTGCTCGTAACACTTTCTTAACAGGGTTTGCATTATCCACAAGTCTTTACTATCTCCCTGCAAAATGGATGGTTTCTATGAGTACACGAACAGCCCAAACTGTTAGTAAAGGCCCCCAAAAAAACATCTACAAAGAGATTTTAAAAGCTACATTTCAGGAAAGTGCTACGGAGGCTCTTGAGGAAACTCAAGGGATGTTTCAAGCTAGACAGGCTTCGAATACGTATGATAAAACAAAGGGCAGCTTTGATTTTATAACGGATACCTTTAATTCCAGAGAATTCCAAATGTCCGCTATATTAGGGGGATTAGGAGGTGGTATTATGGGGGGTGTAGGTAAATTTATAGAGCAGAAATCCGAACAAAAATATCGAACACTGGCAGAAGAATTATCTAAAAGAATTGGTGCAGAAATAACTCAACAGACCTCGGGTCAAGCTATTTTTAAAAAAGTAGTTGAGGGAGCTGTAACTGAAGAAATACATCAAGCTCTGGAAGCCGAAAAACAAGCACTGGAACAACAATTAAAAGTTACTACCAATCCTGAGGAAGTAAAGAAGATCCAATATACTCTAAAAAAAATAGAACATACTAAAAAAGAAGTTGAGAAAGAGAATACTTTAAACTATTTAACCTCCAGTGTAGTAAATGGCACTTCAACACAAGTTAAAGAACTCTTAAAGCAGGGTTCTACTACTACGGACCCCGCTTTTTTCGGAGATACTGCAAAGGATATGACAGACGAACAAAAAGCTGCTTTTTTAGCGGAGTCTAATCAGAAATCACAGGAAGCTCTGGATTTATTAGGGGATATAGAGTTTAAATATAATGAGGCTATGAAAGCGGCCGGTGAAACTCGCGATATAAATTCTCCGGAAGTAAGTCAAGCCGTAGCAAGCTACGCTAAAGATTTCATAAGGGAGAACAGGCTCCATAAAGCTGTGAATGCTTCTAAAAAAGAAGTCGCAACCCTAGGGCAAAATTTCGAGAAAACAAAGAAAGAGATTGCTGCTATTTTTGCGGATTCTAACGGGAATGATGTTGAGTCCGATCACTTTATAAATAAAATACTTGCTAACAGTAATTCTTATGAAGACTTAGAGACTCAGTTACGAAAGGAGTTAGAAAAAGAACAGGAGAAATTTAATGAGAGGGTAAAAGCCGGGGAGGAAAATCCTGCTAAGACTGCTTATCATATAAATTTAGAGAGGATGTTAGACAAACTCTCAGAGGATAAAGACTACCAAAATTATACAGAGGCTAAAGAAACTTTGAAGCTACATGAGAAGGGCGTTGCAAATAAGGCACAGGTAGAGTTAAAGACCTATTTAGAGGAGGCGGCAGCTCTTGAGAAATTAAGGCTAGAGAAAGAACAGGAAGCTAAAAAAGCTGAGGCAGCACAGAAAGCTGATGAAGTTAAGGAAGGTGTGGTTACTGTAAAAACTCCTGCAAAAGTTACAGATAAACTCGAGTCAGGAGACGTTTTAAGCGGAGAAGAATCGGGAGCTGATACCGTAGATGAAGTAGACCCTTTGAAAAAAGGATCTACACGAGAGGATGAGCTGGGCGAGGTTACAAATGCTATGGTCGATCAAGCTGCTAATGCAGGCAGTAATCCTGATTCAACTATAAAGGTGGGGGTAGCCACTAATGAGAATGGGGATCTAACTGGCACAGTTACGACACAGGACGGTAAAAACGAGAACGAAATTAAGTTGGTAGAGTCTCTGTATCAAGAAAAATGGGTAAGTTTTATAAGCAGTCTTTTTAATAAATTCGGGGATCTGGTAGATACAAAGGTTTATCCTACTCTGTTAGAAGTTTTAGAGGCCTTAGATTCAAATCAAATTCCTAAAGAAATACAGCAGTTTCTTAAGAAGAATCCCTTTCTAAAACTGGAGGATATTCGAGTACACTTTTATAGCGGATCTGCGGGGGAAATGTTTATTGATCCTAATGACCCTCATGTAATACATATATCCCTAACAAGAGTTGCTTCCGACGGTACGAATAAGTTTTTTCCTGCTACGGATCCTTTTGGCAGTTTAATGGAGGAAGTCATGCACCTGTTTACGGCAGCAACTACCTCTAAGAATAATCCTATTTTTAACAGTTTAACGGAGTCCGGTAAGAAATTAGCAAAAAAAGCCTTAAATGATTTATTAAATCGTGCTAAAGCCTTTATGGGGGTTTATAAAACCATATTAGACTCTTTAGACTTTAATGCTTTTGAGGATGTTTATGCGGAGTGTCTAAAGGTTTTAGAGCATCAGAAAATAGTAAAAACATCGGAAGGGTTTTTCACCTTATCGGAGTATGAGTTGAAATACAATCGTAAGGTGCCCCTCAGTGTTTTGTTAACATCTTTAATAAATATCTATACAAGCCCTTCTTTCCCTAAGGAATTAAGGTATAAAGTTCAGGAACTACTAAGTACAACGGTAACTATTGAGGGTTTAAGTCCCTGTACTGTCCGAGACTTAGCGTATGCTTTACAAAATCCCCATGAATTCTTGGCAGCTGCTTTAGTTCGAGAACCGGTTAGGGCTTTATTACAAAGACAGCAAGTAGGGATTGTTCAACGAGTAAAAACGGCTCTCTATGACTTTATTAATTATATATTCAGCATTACGAAATCAACTCAGCGGGAGACCGTAGAGTTCTATAGTGGCTACGACTTTCTCTTGGGAGCTCTCACGGAGTTTAAGCATTCCCTCTCAGACTTGTTCTACGGAGAGGCTTTAGATACCCACGGCATGCAGCAGGAAGTGTTATCTCTCTGCGAGGCTATTTACGAGATGATCTCAAAAAACGGGGATGTACTCTCTCAAGAAACTCTACTGGAGTACTATAATTACTTATTTGATTCTTTTGTGAGAGTTCCGGGAGAACAGTCTGAATTAATAGCTTTTGTCGAGAGTAAGATAGATGAGATTGTTAACAGTAAAGTCCCTGAGAGTCATAAAGAAGCTTTTAGAGAGAGTTTAAGACACGTAACAGCTCGCTTTATTCAGTCGAAATTAATGGCTGCCAGATATGGTGTGGACCCAACTTCTTTTCTGGCTGAGACGCATTCGGGGGACAGTGATACGACTCCATTGGACGACAAGAATCCCGGCTTTAAAACTCGTAATGTACTTGTAAGGCTGTTTGAAGAGCTTTTTGAGGGTGTTCTCAGCCCCGGGATGAAAGTGTTACAAAATATCAAAACACTACCTGAATTTGAATCTATAGTTTTAAATCAGGAATTTTCCTTCTCTCCACTAGGCTTACCTATTTTAGGTACTTTAGTAAAAAAAGACAGCGATTTTACTCAAGAATTCGCGGAGGCTATGGACCCCGCGGAATTTGCACAGCAAGCCGAAGCTACCCGGCAAGCGCAAGCAGAGGCTTTCCAACAAGCAGAAGCTGAAGCTGCCAAACAAGCAGAAGCTGAAGCTGCCAAACAAGCCGAAGCAGCTGCCACCAATCTAACCGGTGCGAATGCCTCCACTGAGACGTCTAATCCGTTCGGGGCCACAACACAGACAGGAACCACAACACAGACAGGAACTACAACACAGCCTGAGGCCTCTTCACAAACTGGGACGTCTTCTAAAATAGATACACCTAAACCTACTGAAACTGCGGCTAAAGCTAAAGTAACTCCTGTTAAGAATCCTATTGCAGAGTTTTTAAGTAACTTTATAGATAGTGTAGGGGGTTTAATAGCTGAGGGTTCCTCTTTTAACGTACGTAAATTAACTAAGAATATTCTATCAAACACTCGTCAAAAAGCGGGAGATACTTTTGCGCCTATTGTAAATTCTGTCTTTGTTTCTTTTGAAAAAGTTCCGGAGTCCATGTTTGATAGAGACTCAAATCCTGTAACCAGTCTCTTATTAAATGGATCGTTACATCCTGAGATACAGGAGTTTTTAGACACTCTTATTGCAAAAAAGAAAAAAGATCCTAATGCGACTCTAACTAAGGAAGAGATGTACACTCTCCGTCGGGTAGTTAGTCTAGTTAATCAGGCTTTTAACAGTGGCCATTTAGAACTTAATGAAAAGGCACCCGTAGTTGGGCACTTATTAACTAACGGTAATTTTGAAAATGAATTTCCAAAAGGAACCACAATTACAGATAAGAGCGGAAAACAAGTAGAAATAGGTCCCCGGCAACATCCGGATATGTTGTTATTATTCCCCTCCTTTAAGGTAGCGGGGGGATCTCAGGATATTGGTTTACCTTTTGGTTGGGTTTATCCGGAACATACAGCCCAAAATCGTGATGGTCAGCCGGCTAAAGGCATGACATTAAAAGGGGCTCACACCGTAGTGTTTAAGGGTGTAAAGTTACAATCCGGAAACAATACTCAAACGAATGCAGAGTTAAATCTGGCAGGACCCGTTTTCTACAATGAGGCGAATATCCAAGCATTTCTCAACAGTGGTGGACGTATAGTAGTTACAGATAATTTTTCCAAGACTCAAGGATTTAGAAATTTACTTACAGGGAAAGTAGAGAACGGTATAGACTTAAATGGAGCTCAGTACAAAGCTAATAATATACTGATAGTAATGCCTGACGGAAAAGTTGCATATACTATAAACAGTTCTAAAGTTAAACTCTCACAGGTTTTAAATGATACTTTCTTGGATACTTTGGAAAATGCACTTAAAGCTGAGCTACCCCCCGGAGCTTCTGTGAATTTACACGAACTTCTGCAGAAAGAAAATTTAAGTAAAGAACTGAAGGGGTTGCTGTCAGAACTGCAAAACAAAGCGGGAAATAGGGTTTTCAAGGGACTCCACGTAACTGTAAAAAAAGGCACTAAGACTAAAGATAACAAAGTTTTAATACAGTTATATAAAGGTGATAAGACAGGTAGTTTAAGTAAACTTAATAGTCTAAATTGGGATTGTGTTCCTTTCGAAAGTAAAAAGTCCGCTGTTTCCGATGTAAGTAGACTTTTTATCAGCTTATCCAAGGATCCCACATATAAAGGGTTTTTACGACCTTTTCTCCCTCAATACTTTATAGAAAACACAGGAGTATCTAATCCTATTCATTTTAATAAAGAATCCGGAGTAACTACCCCCTTAGGACCTAATTTAGGTGGTGCTTCTAAAGTAGACTTAAATTACGCCTTAACTGAGAATGATATACAGAAGTATGAGGAGGAATCCGTAGACCCTGAAGTTACTGCGGATGACAAAGAGCCGGGGCCTAATAAACAAGCGGAAGTTCGTAAAGAGGCCCAGCAAGGGGTACAGCAAGGCGTACAGCAAGAGGCCCAGCAAGGGGTACCGCAAGAACCCCAGCAAGGCGTACAGCAAGAACCTGCAAAAGAATCAAAACCGGATGCTCCGGTAAAAACACTGGTTTTCCCGGAGCATTCACGGCTTACGGATAAACAAAAAGAAGCCCGAGAAGATTTACAAAGAGCCTTCCAAGCGGGTCCTGTAATTAATGGGAATCCCAGTGTTTATTTCGACAGTAAGAATCACTTATATTTTACTGTGGATGAAAAGGGGTCTCCTAAATTTCTAGTGTCCGTATCCACTTTTAAGAAAGGGTTAACTCCCTATTTTGATGCTTACTTAAATACCGGTAAAAAAGTTATCAAAGATTGGGACTCCTTAATAGCTCTATATAACACTTTGAGTCCCCAAGAGAAAAAAGCTCTTGCTAGCGATCCTCTAATAAAGGATGCAAAAAGTGTAGAGGAGTTAAAAAAAGCTGCCCGAGCCTCGGGTAAACAGATAGATGTAACAAGTGAAGAATTCAGAGCTTTACAAAATCTAGTTTCCAGAACATATAAATTATCAGCCAGTATAGGTACGGAAGTCCACACAGTTATAGAGGATTATATACATCGTAAGTACAAAGGGGATACCTCTCAACCCCCTCCGGTGTTACAATATTTAACTGAGGAAGATGTTCGTATATTACATGCAAGATTAGAGGATTCCTTCAGTAAAGTGGAGGTAGTTGAGTTAACTTTCACGGATAATAAAGGTAATTCCATAGTTAGAGGGCTTACTCTCAAGAATATTTTTGGTTTATTTGCGGATCAGCAAGCAGGTATTGTTCATAAAGGTATACAGGCGGATATTTTAACGGAGCAGGTACTTACAGGAGCTCCTAACTCCTCAGTAGAAGGTATTGCGGGTACTGCTGACTTTATCATAAAATTGAAAATCCACGGAGTAGAGTATGCTCTAATTTTAGACTGGAAGACTGATAGTGCTACAAGTTTAGACTCATTAGACTCTGTAATGACTTCTAGTTTTAGATTCTTAACTGGAGCTGAATTTTTGGTAGGACAAAATGGCAAAAGGGGTAACTTAAGAGATTCTAAATTAAATGTTTACTCATATCAGCTGGAATTATACTCGGAGATGTTACGTGGTCAAGGAATTCGCGTTTTAAGTAATTCGATTATTCATACGCCACTAAAAATAAAAACATTTGAGCATCAGGTTAATATTGTTTTAGCCGAACTTCGAGGGGACTCTCAAAGAGTACTGGAGGAGTCTGCAAAGATGTCTATACCTGAGGTAGAGGGTCAGAACCCTGTTAAAGTCTATACTAATAAGAGTAACCCTACCTCATGCCTTGGTGATATTTCACACGTGGAATATCAGGGAGAGCCTTTTCAGGAATTACGCCAAAATGTAGTAGATGCTGAGAATAGGAAGTGGGGTGGATTTTTCGGAGTTACTCCTGAAGATTATGCACTTGCAACAGATGAATCTGTTACGGCAGTAAATGTAGAGTTAAGTCAACCTGATGCTGTAACTGCTACTACACCCAGCCCTGAAGTAACTGTAGATAAGAATACGGAGTCCGTTGATTCTGATTTAAAACAATCCACAACGGGCACAGGCGCGGTATTCGAGGGAGTATTCGAAGAAACCCCGCCAGAAACACAGGCACCCGTAGAAACACAGGCACCCGTACAGACAGAACCGACTCTTACCGGAGATCCGTCAAACTTTAATAACCCCCCGAATCCTAATGAGGTGAGTACTAATGGGGTAGTAACTACAGAAAATACCATTATGAATCCTCAGTTTAAAACACCTGAAGGTTCTGTGGTGGCTACTGAAATCCCGGTTAATGCTAAAAAGATTCTAGAAAAAGAGATAGCGAAGTTAAATAAGAGAATAAATAAACTCAAGACAGGTAAAAATAGGACTAAACCAAGTGAGACAAAATCTGAAGAGATTCTACTACTGGAGCAAGAGTTACGGGGGAAAACAGTGGAATTGTTAAACTTGCAAAAACAAATTCTAATTCAGGAGCATCAGAAGTTGCAAGAAGAAGAAGCGGAACTGAAATCTAACCTATTAGACGCCCAAGCAAGTCTGGAGACGTTAAAAAGTACTCAGAATCCCCAGAAGGCTAGTGCGGCGGAAAGAGATTCCGCAGAAGTCTTGGAAAATTCCATGAATCAAATACGAGGTGAATTTAGTAATGTAAGGGTTAAATTAGCACAAGTTACAGCTCAATTAAATGAAATAGAGTCTCAGTTTAATGAAATAACAGCCCCACAGGCTATTACTATTACGCAAGAAGAGTCTTCTGAACACGGTGAAAAAACTACGCTGCAGGAAGGATCTACGCAATCTGTAGCTTCGACTCAAGACACGGCACCTACTCAGAATATTATCATTAAGGAGGGAGAAACTACCCCCGCCAAACCTGCAGCACAAAAAAACTCTGCACCTCCCCAGCAAGTTAGTTACTCAGTGGAACCTACCGGTAAAAACAATACTACACAGAACCCCGAAAAGGGAACTTTGAGTTACAAGACTAGTAATAATACTACAAAGTCTAATCAGGTTAAACCCGTCAAAATAGACCCTAAGAAAGAACTTACGTTTGATGAGAAACTTCGCCTTGAGATGGCTAAGAGTCAAGCTTCTCGTAAAGCAATTATAAAAGCAGTTAAAAAACTTACTCGAGATGTTAATAATGATAATCTTCTAGATATACCGGAGGCGGGGTTAAATCGAAAGTTTACGCGACAGGAATTGGATTCTATTGTAGGAGGTATTATACGAATAGTTTTAAGTAACTTAAATACACCACTTGAAAAAAACTCTAAAGTGGCTATAACGTATGAACAATTACTGCAGCTAAGTACCGATGCTATCCACGAGTTTTTCGATAATATCTCCCCTGAGTATAGGAATAGTATTCTGGAAAAACTAAGTACTTTGAAAAAAGAGGGGGTGTTGAATAAGTATTTATTCCTTAGCAAAGCTAAAGCTCCTACTAATATTCAGGAGCAAGTTATGGAGATGCTTTGTGCTATTTACGAGGTGAAATCTAAGAATTCCAATACTACAACTTCCAAGGATACAACCGAAGATGCAGAGATATCCGAGTCTTTCACAAGGGATCGCGCTTCTACAGACCACTCGCAAAATATCCTTAGCAAAAAATACCACGCCTTACTCCGGTTTATACCTAAGAAAAAACAAGCTCCTAAAGAGGCTCCACCCCCTCCGGCTAAAGGGCGCCGAAATTCCAAACCCGTAAATGATACGGGTCAAAAAATCGTTTCAAGTGAGTTAGAGCTTGCCCGTACTGAGGGTACAAATCTACCCGTCTATGAGGATCCTATTTTTGTTACAAGAACTCTTCAGATGCTTGTTTCCAAAAGTAAAGGGGATATAAAAGTTTTTAGGAAGCTAATAAAAAAAGTGTTAAGTATGCCTTCTGTGTACCACAAGTTTGCATTCTTACAAAACTTCACGGAGATTTTCCCTGAGGGTAGCCTACAGGAAGCTCAAATTTTCAAAGCTTTTAACAGACAGGAGATAGATTCGTACTATTACAATGAGGATAATGATGTATATGCGGATGTTTTTCAGGAAACCGAAGGCTACAATTTATATTCTAAACTTACAAATCAAGTTAAAAGAAGAGCTGCGCAAATACTGGGTCGCCTTCTTAAGATTGATCCTACCACCGGTAAAAAGATTCCGAATAAAAAAGATCACAAAACACTCAGGGATTCTCCTTCTGCGGTTAAATCTATACAGGATACTATTGACCGTATTAACGGGCTGTTAATAAACCCCAGTTTAACTTTAGAAACACTTATAGACGGAAAGGTGATTATAGATACGGCTAACAACACCCTCATTTTAACAGATGAACAGCTGGAAAATCTAACCCTACATTTCTATAATCTTTTTAAGGTTCAAATACTGGATTCTAATGGGAAGTTTATTAGTGTGAATTTATTAGATCCCTACGGTAGTGAGAATATTCTAAGGGATTTACCTTATGCTTTATATGAGTATTTAATTTCAGATACAGAAGCATTATCGTCCGGGAATGTAACTAGAAAAATGAGGGATCTATTAAAGGATGTCAAATTTGCTTTTATAGAGGTAATAGGAGATCCTGATAACCCTTCCAAAGAACCCCTCAGCTCTTTTTTCTGGGATGAGAATACGAAGCGGTTAAAAAAAATTATAGACTTACTCGCCCAAGTAAATTCAAATGACGGTAGAACTACTAAGAATGTTAACGGGGTAACTTTTTCTAAGCTAACAAATCCTTCCTATTATCAAACAACAACCACAACTCCCCGAAATACTGACACAAGTAATGGAACTAAGAGTAATCCCTGTCCTACAAAGAGCAGTATAAGTAGGGGTATTTTGAGTAAAGAGGATGGTCTGGTAGAGTACACGAAGGCTCCCAATGATAAAGTAAATGCATCCCACTTAGTCTCGTTATGGAATGCTATCAAGAAGGTAACTGCTTGGAAACTACCTATATTTTGTCTTTCAGATAAAACCACTAAGATTCTATATGACGTAACCCCCTCTAGTATAACAGCAGATAAAGGTAACCTAAAAGTGGTCAAAAATAGTGCAGGAAACCCGGTTATTAAGTTTAAAACGGAATTTAATTTTATAGATTTAAGAGATCAGGGGTGTCCTCTTTTCTCCAAATTGACCCAACATGCTGCACAAAGTATATTCGGGTCCGTTAAAAGAGAATACGAACGTATCGTGAAATTAAATGGTATATGGCGAGAGTTGGAACAGAAGGCTCTAATAAAGGCTCAGGAACTGGGAGATCCCGGTAAATTTAACGAGATTTTCGGATCTTACTTGGAATCCTATCCGGTGGAATTCTTTTATATTAAAAATAATGATGGTACCTATTCCCGGGGCTTAGGTCATTACTATGTAATGCACAGTTTTATGAATAACCCTGAGGATTTAAAGAATAATAAATTTACATTACCCTCGTGGGATCTACCAATAGCAGATACGGAAATTGCAGCAAGATTCGCACATTTTCTAAACAATGAGGCTGAGAAAGCACTTCCCCTCATAAAGAGTGCTCTGAAAACACTCCCGAAAGGTAAGTCCTTACTTGGGCCCACTAGCTCAGGTCATTTTACAAATGCCCTCAATAGAGATACTCTGGAAACTATAGCCCAGACATTTCCGTCAATGTTCCCTGAGGGTATTCTGACCGAGGACTTAGAGAATTCCGATTTGGTGCTATCTTTCATAGCACTTCAGTATGTTGCAAATTATACTGTAAGCCAATTTCAGGTTAGTATGAATCTTTTTGATCCCGCACAATCGGGTAAAAAAGTAGACCCAAACAATTACTCCAGTACTATTAATAATCTAAGCGTTAACTATACAAAAAGAGCTGCGGCTGCGATTGCTCCGGGAACTCAACCTGTGTATATACCTATGGAGAACTCGGGAGTTTTTTCAGAATACTCCTCTAAAAGTCCGGATAGTAAAGTTACTAGCTATAACCATGCGATTGTAAGTGATAGTTTTTTTGACGATGTTACTAATGAACAGTATGCAAATGAAGAGGCCTCTTATTACAAAGCACTGGCATATGAGTCGGGGAATCCCTCTTTGGAAGGTAAGTTGAAAGCTCAAACTAAGGCGGATGCTCAGGGTTTTACAACACTAAAAGACTACTTATATTATCTACACTGTTCCGGGAAATTAACTGTAAAGGAGTGTGAGGAGATTCAGGCCCGAGACGATGAAGGTTTATTAACGCGAGAATTCTTAGCTCAGTATGGTATTCAATTAGGTGTTTTTAAACCCGTTGTAGTGGGCTACACTAAAGAAGGGGCTAAGTTAGAGGGTACGGAATCAGATTTGGGTGTAGATAATGAAATCTATATAAAGGATTCCAGATACATTCTTACTAAAACAGCCACTGCGAACACCAAGTTAGGAGCATTGTTGGATTTTATGTACGCTAATAATATACAAAGCGTTTCGACGGAGAGTGCTTTGAAAAAAGGTAGAGTACCTCGTAAAATAATTAAGAGCTTAAATGATCCCTTTACTCCTGATAATGTGTACACAATTCACAGAGAGGATTCGTACATGCAAATAGAGGCTCAGCAAAAATTTAAGGGACGTGTTACAGAAAACAATCAAGCATCCGCTCTAAATAGAGTAGGGTTATTTGAAAATCCCACTGCCACTGTAACCATGCCCCAAGGGTTCCAAACTACTGTAACTACCAATGAGGAGTTACTATCCACTTTCAGAGAGGCACAGACCCTTCGTTATTCCCACCAGAAGGAGCAGTTTATGTCTGAATACTTAATTCCCGGTACGGATCAGCTATCTTTATTTGGTAAAATCCAGCTTGCTCAGGAATTGAAAAAAATACTTGAACATAAAGGAAATAGCAATATAACTCAATCCATTGCCATGAAAGAGGATGGAAGTGATTTTGTATTACCTTTATTCTTAAACCCTTTTAGAAACTTAATAGAGGCTGCGTTTGTGTCTTTTATGAAGGGTGAACTAGCAGATAAGAAGTTACCCGGTGTGCCGGGATACCAAGTATCCGGAGTTACATTTGAGAGTTTGAATTCTGAGGTAGAGGATAATATACTTTGGTTGGGAGATACTAAGCCTAAGCGTCTCATGTCCAGTAGGAAAGTATATAGAGAGCCTATTATCCTCGAGAATGGGGAGAAATCCTATAGATATTTTTATAAAACGGATGCACATACAAAAGTAAATATAGGTCCCGGGCACATGTATTGGAGTGATTCTATATCAGAGGATAGAGTAACATGGAGTCGAGACTCGTCCGGAAATGAGACAGCTGTTCTCCCGGGGCAGATCTTAATACCTTTTCCTGAAATAAGGGATGCTAATAAGAATCTAATTACTCAGGAAGATTTTCAGAAGCTAATGGAAATGGGTAATGTAGATAAGAGTCTATTTACAGCTTATGGATTCCGGGTACCTTTTGCGGCTAAGAGTTTCGGACAATCTTTTGAAATAGTCGGTTTCCTACCTGATTCAGGAGTTCAGTATGCGGTAGTTCCCACAGATGTAACCGTTACAATGGGTAGTGATTTTGACTATGATAAAGTAACTCTATATCTACAGAATTTCGTAATAGCTCCCATAGATACCCTAAGCGAGGTAGATCCTCAAAATAAGGATGCGGTATTGGCTAATACACGTCTTACTAATTCTTTTAATGGTAATTCTATAGATACTACGGATCTAAATAATTTCAGTGTAAAACAATTAGAAGATCTGACAACATTACTATACATAACATTAAGTACGAATCCGGAAACTATTGCATCTTTTTTAGGATATGAAACTATAGATGAAATGTCTGCCGCGGGTAAAACTATTACGGATCTTAAGAAAGACTTTACAGAATTTAAGAATAAATCAACAGCGCAAGCAACCGGAAATAGTACTCTTTCTTTCAGTGCTCAACAAAACGCCTTTATATTAAATAAGGAAAGTACTCAAGGTATTTCTATATTTGCCAGTGCCTTAATAGCAGCGACAAAAGCTCAGTTTATCTCCAGTTCTGCAGATTCTCAAACCAGTAATGTCTCGTTAGGATCTTTATCCATACAGCTGAAAAGTGCGGGGGCTGTTACGCCTGTTAAGGCCCCGATGTTTAACCATAGTAACCACCTAAAAATCTTAAATCAGATGCTATCTTCTGCGCTGGATGGGGCAAAGGAGCAATTATTACCTATCCTTGGGGGTAATATAAATACTTTTAACTTTATGATTTTTTTAGCGGGCTTAGATTTAAATAAATCCGTAGAGGACCATTTTGTGTTTATGGGTCATATAGTTTCCAATCCTTACGTGCAGTTATACTTAACGATGGAGGATCAGGAAAAAGTACGTGAGCATCTACAGAGTTGTAAAGCAATAAAGGACCTCTGTGATATAGCCCCCGTAAAAGAAGGGGAGTCCAGTGAAAAAAAATTCTCCGGACCGGTTACTTTAGATGAAAAGCATTTGGAGACTCTATCAAAATATTCCACTGAGGACTTGGATAGTGCTGCTTTAGTAGAATATCTTTCAGACCCTGCGAATGCAGCGGAACTTAGTGCTTTTCAAGAGGCTGTAGAATATATGTTTAATACAGACTTTCAAGGGTTATTTATAGCTTCAAAGGAGTTAGCCTCTTTCATAAAAAACAGTAAAGTAGATAAGGTAGACTTTGCCAACCAACTTGCCATTAATAAGCGTAATTATAATTTAGCGAATGCGCCACAAAAGGAGGGATCTGCTTTAGCCATTAAAGATGACTACAAGGAGGTTGTGGATTCATCCCCACATGAGTTAAGAAACTACATGTATAATATCTCCGCAACGAATAGGTTATTTGGTACTCAGGATCTGGATGCCTTTATAACGAATTTGTTTTATATAAACGACGCTAATTCGGAGGAAGCCAGTCGTAATGCTCACTTCAGAACTTTCTGCAATGATAAGATTGTGCATATGACATATACTTATGCAGTTCAGAAAGTGTTCGAGAAATTAAAGGGTACAAAGGAATCTCTGACAAGAATAAGAGCTATTACCGGGGAGAATCTTCTAGACATCTTAAATACCCCCGAGTTTTCAAATAAATATAAGGAACTTTACAAAATTATTGCACTGAAACCTGACGGATCCTTAGGAATCAATACCAACGTATTTTTTAATCCGGATAACAGAGTAAGTTTAACTAACGAGTTAAAATTATTGGAACAAAATGCCCAGTCCCCTTTAGAGTATCAATTTCTGGAATCGTTGATTCTATACGGAGCTACTGAAGACTTTAAAGTGGATAGACCCGGTCAAATATCGAGCATTATACCGGTACCTTTAATAAGTCTTTTTTTTGGAGACTTAAATTCAGACCTAAATCATTTCTTAGAAACCCCACAGGGTAATAAACAGCTACAGCTGAGTTTAGTAGCGCAAGCTTTTTGTAATGGGAAATCTAAGTTCACAGTGGACCCCTTTGTAGAAACCCATATCAAGGAGTCCGGAGTTCCAGCTAATAAGGCCGCTAAAATGCAGCATACTATTAAAGCATCTAAATTTCCCGGGATACTACCTAAATGTATAGTGGGAGCTACTATTAATAAGATGCCCTCTTTCTTTACAGTGCGTATGAAGGAATCTCCGGATGGCCCCTTAGTCGTTCTAACCCCACTTAAGAACGTGAAAGAGGCTCAAGAGAACCTAAGATCAGCTTTAGTAGAAAACCCTCTATTAACAGAGGATGAAATTATAGATGCTCTGGAAAACCCTTTTACGACAGGTATTTTATATAGTCAGGGAACTATTG
>CAZWRK010000008.1:0-58673 GCA_964635875.1 uncultured Aquaspirillum sp. | reverse complement strand
CGAAAAGATCTACAACAAGTGGTTTATGAGCCCGATTCCGCCGAAAAACATCAACTTGAATCTGCCGATGAGCCCGCAGCTTAAAGAAGCGATTAAAAATCCGAACGACAAAGGCGTGTAATTCGCGCAGTTGTTGGATTCAACGCACCCTCTGAGGTCTTCTCGGAGGGTGTTTTTTTGGGGCCAAAGCGCCTCTACTGACTCAAATAAAGTGCTCAAAAATGCCAAGAGAACGCGTCGTCTGTGATTTGTTTCCTCCCATCGGCCCTTATAGCCACGCGGTGAAATCGGGCAATCTGGTTTTTGTTTCAGGTACCCCGGGCGTTGATCCGAGCACGGGAAAACTCGCGGGAGAGGGGGCATTTGAACAGGCCGATCAGGCGATTCGGAATGTGATTGATTGCGTGATTGCGGCCGGTGGCACCGAAGCGGATATCACCACAGTTCAGGTGAATTTGGTGGATGTCGGCGACTTTGCGGAAATGAACCGCGCTTACGCCGCTTATTTCTCCGAGCCATTTCCTGCACGCACAGTTATTGGGATTGCGGCGCTTCCGAAGGTGGGGGCGCGGCTGACGATTAACGCAATGGCCGTTCTGCCCCTCTGAGCGGCTACTCGCTTCGGTGCTTTCTGTGCGGTTGCCAGAAAAATCCCCATCTGACCGATGGGGATTTTTGCATGGGCGCGGTTTATTTCTCGGTATGCGTCCACACCCCGTCCCAATGCTCATCGGGCGCTTGTTCCAGATAATGTTGCGCGCGTTCGACGTAGATCGCCGCGACTTTGTCATGCGCATCGCTGGCGGCTAAATCGCTAAAGGCACGCACCGCTTCGGCAAAATCGCGGTGTTGATAAGCGTCCAGCGCCGCTTCGTGTGCGTTGAGGCGCGCGAGGGTGGCGGGGTCGAGCTGCGCCCGTTCGCCGATCGGCTCCAAAATCCACACCGGCTGACTACGGCCTTTGACGCGGACTTTATCCACGCGACGGCAGGCCCATTCGGGCACTTGTTCGGCGGTGGTTTCGCTGACCAAAATCGACACGCCATAAGGTTTGGTCAGGCCTTCGATTCGCGAGCCTAAGTTCACATTATCGCCAAGCACGGTGTAGGCCATGCGGAAGGTCGATCCCATGTTGCCAACATTCATCGGGCCGCTGTTCAGACCAATCCCCATCGCCAAGGGCGGCAGGCCTTCGGCGGTGAATTCTTGGTTAATTTCTGCGAGGGCTTTTTGCATCGCGAAGGCCCCATCAAGCGCATGGCGGGCGTGCATGTCGTCGCGTAGTGGTGCGCCCCAAAACGCCATAATCGCATCGCCCATGTATTTATCAATCGTGCCGCGTTCGGCATGAATGGCGCGGGTGAGCGGCGTGAGCAGGCGGTTCATGACCTCGGTCAGTTGTTGCGGCGGGATCTTCTCGGAGAAGCTGGTAAAGCCGCGCACATCCGAGAACAGCACCGTCATATTGCGCTCTTCGCCTTCAAGGCCGAGGGCGGCGGCGGGGTCTTCGACCATTTCTTCGACCAGCTCGGGCGGCACATATTGCCCAAAGCACGAGGTCACCCAATTTTTTTGGCGGCTTTCTCGCCAGAAGTTCCACATCAAATGCCATGCACTTTGCAGCAGCATCAGCAGCAATCCTGCGGCCAAGGGAATCACCCAGCCCGAGGACCATGCCCACAGGTTTGCGCCGATCCATGCGGCGGTGAGGACAAGACTCATGGCGGCAAGGTTGATCGACGAGAGGCGCGGATACAGCCAAATCATCAGCAGGCCGATCAGGGTGAGGGCGAGGGTCTGGACACCCAAAATAAAGGGCGGTTCGGCGCGGAAACTTTGGTGTAAAAAGCCCGCCAAAATGCTGGCGTTAATCTCTGGCCCCGGGTACACCGCCTGCACCGGTGTGGTTCGCAAGTCGAGCAGACCGGGGGCGGAAGAACCTAAAATCACCACCGCATCTTTCAAGCGTCCGGCTGGAACGCGTCCGGCTAGTACGTCCGTTGCTGAGATATACGAGAAGTGGTTGCGCGGGCCATAAAACGGCACCAGCACCGCGCCTTTGCCATCGACCGGAACCCGAAATCCGCCCACATCCAACGCCTCAAGCTGTTTCACGCCACTGCCTTCGCCAATCTCCAAGGTGATTGGCGGTTGGCCGAGTAGGGTGTGGAACATCGCCAGCGGTAGGCTGGGGTAGGCTTGGCCTTTCCATGTTTGCAGCAAGGGCACGCGCCGGAAAACGCCATCTTCGTCGATGGTTGGATTGTCAAAGAAGCCCGCGGAGGCAGCGGCGTTTTGCAAAATCGGTAAGTTGGCGCTGTAGCGGGACGGGTGCGGAAACGGCAGGGCCGTCACATTGCCTGCGCCTTCGAGCGGGACTGCTGCGCCTAGCTGTCCTGAGGCGGGCGGGTCGTGCGGGTTGAGCTGGGATTGGAAATAATAGCCCATCACAACCGGATATTTTTTCATGGTCTGCGCCAAGATTTCGTCGCCGCCTTGGGGCGGTGGGAGCTGGGCGAGCTGTGGATAATGTTGGGTGTATTGCTGCCAATGTGCAGCGAGGGCGTTGCCTTCGGGTTCGGCAAAGACAATATCAAAGCCGAGCAAACTAATCTGCTCATGGGCAAAAAGCCGTTCGACCAGCGTCGCGACGGTTTGTCGCGGCCACGGCCATTGCCCGACTTCGCTCAAGCTTTTTTCATCAATATCGACAATGACAATGCTCGGGTCTTTTTCGCCGGTCAGCGTGGCTTTAACCCGTAAATCGTAACTGAGCCACTCCAAGCGCTGCAGAACCGTTGAGGGCCAAAATCCGGTGAGTTCGCCGAGGACAAAAATCAGAATCAGCAGGCTGCTGAGGCGTTGCCACCACAGTAGACCGCCGATACGTTTGGGGGCAGAAGCACTTGCCATGTTTTGGCTCCTTTGGGTGTGCGGGAGACATGCCGCGCTCGGTCGAAAGCGGCGCTTGAAACCGTGCGCTTAGGCGCTGGGTTTGAGTGCGGTGAATTCCACCAAAATATTATGGCGATCATCCGAGAGCCACAATTGCCCATCTTGAATGGTGGCTTGGAGGCGCATACTGCGTTCGACCATCGCCCCGAGTTCGGCCATCACACGCGGGTCGATGCTGAAGACCGATAGATTTTCAAAGCGATCGGCTTTGCTGCGTTGTTGTTCCCACCAGATTTCGCTGGCGCGCCCCGCATAGCTATAAATCCAGACTTGATCGGCGCGGCCACAGGCTTTGCGCAGGCGTTTTTCATCCGGCTCGCCGAGATCGATCCAGACTTCGATTTCGTCAGAATAGTTTTTTTGCCACAGGTCTGGCTCATCGTCGGCGCTAATGCCTTTGGTAAAGCTCAGGCTTTCGCTGGCATGGCGCGCAAATGCGACCACGCGCAACATCATCCGTTCGAGGGTTTCTGAGGGGTGTTGTGCCAGTGTGAGGGCGTGGCTGCCGTAATAACCACGATCCATATCGGTGATATTGAGTTCGGCTTTGTAAATCGTTGCTTTCAGTGCCATGCGGCGTGTCCAACTTAAAGAATCAAGAAGCTCGGGAGTGTAACGAGGCGATGCGGGATGTGCTGCTTTTTTACGCTCGCCGTGACAAAAAAAGCCCGATGAATCACGGCTGTGATTGATCGGGCGATTGGGGAGGCGGGTTAATTGGCGCGGGGTGGCTCGAAATAACTGACCAGCTTTTGCAGTTCATCCGCCGTCGACTTGAGCGACTCGGAAGCCGAGTACGCCGACTGGGTTTCGTGGCGGTTATCCACAATCAGTGCGGCAATTTGGCGCATGGCATAGGCGACTTCTTCTGCACCAAAGGCTTGCAGGCGGGTCGAGGTGGCCAGCTCGCGGGCATCGTTGAGCAGGCGCTGTACGTCAGCTTGTAGCACCTCCGGCGGCAGATGGTCTTCGGTCAGGCCTTGGTGAACTTGATGGGCGAGGTTGGCCAATTGTTCTCCGGCATTACTGAGTCCTGCTGATTGATCGGCTGCTTCTCGCATCGCGTCTGTCGCTTGGTAAACGCGGTCGTGTTGCTCTTCGGAGTGTTCGGCAACCTCAAAAAGCGAGCGATTCAATTGATGGCAATTGCCGTAAATTTGATGCGAAACGAGGGTAATTTCGTCCATCATCACTTTTAGATGCAGCTGCATGATCGCAATTGCGCGATTGAGTTTGCCGGTTTCGCCGCGTCCCGAGATATCGACTTCCATGCTGAGATCGCCTTGGCCGATGCGGTCAAGTCGCGCAATGGCGTTGTCGAGCGGTTGGACAATTTCGCGCAAGAAGGTGCGACCGACCACCAGCACGGCGAGCGCGCCGAGCGCGATCCCCGCTAAGGCGACGCGCCAGATCATCTGGTTGCGCTCAAGCGTTTGTTGATATTCCGCTTTGGCGGCTGCCGACAATTGCGCCCGCAGCTGGAGATTGGCCTCGGCTGCGGAGTGGTACAGCGGCAATACATAGAGCGTGGTGTCTCGGCTGGCTTGCTCGAGTTGTCCAGCGGCAATCGATTTTTCGATCGGCACGAGACCGGTTTGAACATAACGGCTATAGGCTTCTCGGAAGTCGCTGGCCGCTTGGACGGCGCTCGGTGCGAGCTGTTTGGCGGCCAGCGCAACCCAAAGCTGATCAACCGTCTCGCGTTGTCGTTTCATTTCGAGTAACCGTGAGGCGGACGACAAGGTTTGCTCGTCGCCTGCGCGGCCATTTTCGCCAAGCTGGAACTCAAGAAGGTGGGCATGGTTGTCGAGCATCTTTCCACCAATTTGATCCACGATTTCAATCGCTTGCAATTGGTTTTGGTACATGCGCTCGATTGCGTCATTCGAGAGTTTGAGGCCGCTGATGCCTAAAATGCCGCCCGCAATCATCAGCAAAATGACAAACATACAACCGAGCCAGAAGCCACGGCGAATGGTCAAATTGCTGGTAATGCTCGGTTTCGGCAGGCCCTCGCCGGCATTGAGTCGGGCATAGAGGAGTTCGGCTTCAGTGACATCTTCGGGGGCGGCAGGACGGCGAACCGACATATAGCCGGTTGTGACGTTGTCTTTGCGGATGGGGACCACGCAGGCATCGACCCAGTAGAAACCACCATCTTTGCGGCGATTTTTGACCCGCCCGCGCCACGGCCGTCCGGTTTTGAGGGTGTTCCACATCCATTCGAATGCGGCTTGTGGCATGTCGGGATGGCGAACAAGGTTGTGGTTTTTGCCGATCAGTTCTTCGCGGGAGAAGCCGCTGATGTCAACGAAAGCATCATTTGCATAGGTAATGATGCCTTTTAAATCGGTTTTTGAGACTAAGGAAATCCCGTGCGGAACGGGGGTTTCTTGGTCATTAACTGGCAAATTCAACTTCATGGCGGGCCTTAAAGGGGTTTGAGCCAGAGGCGTTTCATGATGAGGGATGCCGAACGACATTCTTCGATGTGCAGCATCCCCGTAATCGCGTATTCGGCTTTGGTGATATCTCGGCGGCTCGGTTGCATGCGTGGCATACCGCTTGCGTCGTAAACGCTAAAGACTTCGGGTTGTCCATTTTCATCGGTGCGGCGTTTAATGACGGCCACTTCATCATTGGCCAGCCGGACAATCGAGCCCGGAGGGTACTTGGTGAGGGTTTTTACGAGTAGACCAACGTGTGCGGCATCGTAGAGTTTGTCCTTATCCAAAAATAAAGTGCGCAGGGCATTCGCTGAAAACTGCGCTTTGCGGTTCGCGCGCGGTGTCACAATCGCCGCATACGAATCTAGCAAGCCTAACAAGCGGGCGCTGACGGGTATTTGCTCCATGGATAACGCCGCAGGGTAGCCTGATCCGTCATTGCGTTCGTGATGCCTTCCGACTAATTCTAACCATACTGGGTCTGTGACGCCCTGAGTTTTTAGCATGGCAACGGCTTGGTCGGTATGAAGGCGGATGGCTTTGCGTGTGAGATCGTCTAATGGTTGAGTGCGGTTATCGAGCTCTTCTTGAATCGGGAGTAGGCCGATATCGCGGGTCATGGCCGCGCAAATCAGGGACAGGCGGTTTTCTGGCGAGAGATCTAGGGCGGGAGAGAGCACCGCGCACAATGCCGCTCCCAGCATTTGCTGCACGATTAAGTAGGGGTTTTGTCGATCAAGGTGCGCTGCGGCAAGGAGACCGTCGGGGTCGTAGTCTGCAGATTCAATGAGTTGTTTGGCGAGCTGTTGGATGTAGCCGCTAAAGTCCGTTCGAATTTGACCTGCAAGCAGCTGATTATGAACCCGTTTTAGGGCGAGACACAGCGTGTCGATTCGCGCAAATGAGGGTTCATCAGGGATCGCGGGCCCTTTGTTGGCGTTGGATCGACCCGAAATCAGAAGCGATTCATCTTCTTCTTTTTCGTTGGGGTCTATGACGAAAACACCGCGTTTCAGGAGGCTATCGACATGCTTTGGCATGGAAATGACAAAGCCCTCACGCAGCAATAAATTCCCCTCCTCGTCGTAGAGCGACCAAGGGAGAGGTTCGTTAACAATAAGGTCTGCTTGCCGGATTCGGCGCATGGTGAACGCCCTGGTTAATGTCGAACAGGAAAGCAACAATAGATACCATTTCGTCTGCCAAAAATGTAGTTGTCATTGGTGCGAATTTAGAGAGGTTTGATGTAAATCAAACTGTAATCAGCTGGCTGCAATTTATTTGTTATGTCATAAAAATGATATTGTATTTTTTATGACATTAAATTTTTGTGACGCGGTTTTTTGTGCCGCGACTCTATGAAAGACATGAAGTGACGATCCGTGACTGTCGCAGCCACGCCTGCAAAAAGCAGACGTCATCATGCGCTGCGTTCAGTGCATGCCCGGTGTGGGCGAGGGGTGGAGTCAGTGGTCAATGCGCGCAAAAGCGGTCTTGGCGCTGAGGTGAACGACTTGCGCGCGCGGAGTCAGTGAGAAGACGCCGACCAGGTATTTTTGTGCGCCTTGGCCGCAATAATAAACACGCCGCGCTTAAATAACCGGTCGACATGTCGTGTCATGGAAATGACAAAACCTTCGCGCAGTAGCAAATGCCCCTTTTCATCGTAAAGCGCCCAAGGAAGAGGTTCATTTACAACAATGTCTGCTTGCCGGATCCGGCGCATGGTCAAGGCCTTTGTTCGTATCGAGGAGAAAGAATCGTCGTCAGAGTGACTTCATTCGCTAAAAATATAACGGTCGCTGGCGTGAATGTCGAGAAGTTTAATGTTAAACAAATTTAAAACGATTTAAATAAATTTCCTCGTCATTCAAAAGGGGTTTTCTCCTATTTTTCATGACGTTGAGATTGATTGGGTCAAAAAAACACCCTCGTCACGCTGCAAAGAGAGGCATTGACGAGGGTGTTTGTGTATGGCGCTGTTGAAACTTAGAACGCAGGCACAATCGCGCCTTGGTATTTTTGCTGCAAGAACGCTTTCACGTCCGCACCGGTCAAGGCTGCAGCCAATTTTTTCATCGCAGCGCTGTCTTTATTGTCAGCACGGGCGACCAAAATATTGGCATAGGGTGATTTCGCGCCTTCGATAAAGAGTGCATCACGTGTCGGCACCAGCTTGGCTTCGAGCGCGTAATTGGTGTTGATCAAAGCCAAATCGACCTGATTCAGAACACGCGGCAAGGTTGCGGCTTCGAGTTCGGTGATTTTCAGCTTTTTCGGGTTTTCGACAATGTCACGCTTGGTTGCGAGGATATTGCTCGGATCTTTCAGCTTGATCAGGCCGTTGGCTTGCAAGAGCAACAATGCGCGTGCGCCATTGGACGGATCGTTCGGGATCGCGACTTTTGCACCTTCTGGTAGATCAGCGGCTTTTTTCACTTTTTGCGAGTACGCGCCAAACGGCTCTACGTGGACATTGGTCACGACCGCCAAGGTGGTGCCTTTGTTTTTGTTGAAGCTGTCCAGATACGGCTTGTGCTGGAAGAAGTTGGCATCGAGTTTTTTCTCGGCCACTTGCACGTTCGGCTGTACATAGTCGGTGAAGACTTTAATTTGCAGATCAACGCCTTCTTTAGCGAGTTTGGGTTTTACAAACTCCAAAATTTCAGCGTGGGGCACCGCAGTGGCGGCAACCGATAGGGTTTCTGCGTACGCGCCGTGGGCGGCGATGGCGGCGATAGCGGCTGCGATCAATTTTGTTTTCATCACATTTCCTTGTGGGAGGGTCAAAACGCACGTTGGCCGGTGAGCCTCCGTGCAAAATCGTTATTTACGGGTAAAGCGTTGGACGGCCCAATCGCCCGCCCATTGGAGGAGCTGCACCAATACAATCAGCAGCGCGACGGTGACGACCATGACATCGGTTTGGAAGCGTTGGTAGCCGTAGCGCACCGCGAGATCACCCAAGCCGCCGCCACCGATCACGCCTGACATCGCGGAGTAGCCGACCAAGCTAATCGCGGTGACGGTGATGGCTGCCAGCAAACCGGGCATCGACTCTGGCAAAATCGCCAGCCATAAAATCTGCCAGCGCCGCGCGCCCATGGCCTGACACGCTTCGATGACCCCGCGATCGACTTCGCGCATGACGTTTTCGACCAGCCGCGCAAAGAAGGGCACCGCTGCGACCACCAGCGGCGGAATCGCGCCTTCGACCCCAATCGACGTGCCGACCAAGGCCACGGTGAAGGGGATCATCACAATCAGCAAAATAATAAAAGGCAACGAACGCAGCACGTTCACAATCAGCGAGAGTGCGCGATACAAACCCGCGTGGCCTTGGAGTTGGCGGCTCCCCGACCAAAACAGCAATACCCCTAGCGGCAGCCCTAGCAGTAAGGTGAAAAACAGCGAAACCCCCGTCAAAATCAAGGTTTCCCAACTCGCGGTCATCAGCTCGGCGAGGTCGATATTTGCAAAAAATTCCATCATTTCTTCACCACCTCACAGCGGACTTGTTGGCGTTCAAAGGCAGCGACAATGCTTTCAATCGTTGTCGTGCCGAGTTCGCGGACTTCAATCGCCAGTTGGCCATACGGCTGGTGTTTTATGCGTCCTAATGTGCCGTGCAAGATATTGAAATGGATGTTTTGTTCGCGTGCGACCTGCTCCATCACGGGCTCGTAAGTTTTTGCACCTAAGAAAGTCAGGCTCAAAATCGGCCCCTGAATATCGCTCAGAATGTCGTTCAGTTCGGCGGGATCTTGTCCGCTGGTTTCGGCCAACATATCGCGGGTGGCGGGGTGCTGTGGATGCAGGAAAATATCTGCGACCGAGCCAGATTCGACAATCTCACCGCCATCAATTACTGCAACGCGGTCGCAAATCGTGCGCACCACCGACATTTCGTGGGTAATCAGTACGATGGTGAGATGCAGGCGCTGATTGATTTCGAGCAGCAATTTTAAAATCGCTTGGGTGGTTTGCGGATCAAGGGCGCTGGTGGCTTCGTCGCACAACAAGAGCTTGGGCGAATTTGCGAGCGCACGGGCGATACCGACCCGCTGCTTTTGGCCGCCGGACAGTTGCGACGGGTATTTATCGCGATGCGCTTCGAGGCCGACTAATTGCAACAGTTCATTGATTCGAGCGGGGTCGGGCGTTTGTCCGGCCAATTTGAGCGGAAAGCAGATGTTTTCCAGCACGGTTTTGGACGACAGCAAATTGAAATGCTGAAACACCATGCCGACTTGCTGGCGCAGGCGCACCAGTCCAGCATCATCCAATTCGGTGATGACTTCCCCGTCGATTTCAATCGAGCCGTGTGACGGACGCTCGAGCAGATTGAGGGTGCGAATCAGGGTGGATTTGCCCGCGCCAGAGCGGCCAATAATCCCAAAAATTTCCCCACGGCCAATATCGAGCTGAATATCTTTCAGCGCGGTGACCGCCCGTCGATCGACGGTATAGGTTTTGTTGACGTTGCGTATGCGTATCATGATGTGACAGCCAAATCTAGGGCAGGTGGCTTCTGGCCAGCCTGCAATCAGAGGGCGACTATAGCAGCGCCCTCCTTAATTCAAAAAATTATAAATAATGCTTTTATAGTTCCATTTGGGACTATAGCGGTGCGGTCCGCATCGACTTGCTAGGTTTCACTATGCGCGATCTTGCCGAAAAACAAAGCCCGCAACCGAGGGCTGCGGGCCAAGGTCTGAGCGAGCGGATCAGAGCGCCGCGAAGGCTTCGCGCGCGAGGGCGAGGGTCTCGGCAACATCCTGTTCGCTGTGGGCAATCGACACAAAGCCCGCTTCATAGGCGCTCGGGGCCAAGTACACGCCGCGATCCAGCATCAAATGGAAGAAGCGTTTAAATGCGCCAATGTCGCTGGCAGTGACTTCGGCAAAGCTGGTTGGCACCGATTCGCAGAAGTACAGACCAAACATGCCGCCGACAGCATCAGCGCAGAAGGTGACCCCTGCGTCTTGGGCGGCAGCGGCAAAGCCGTCGGCCAATTGGCGGGTGGTGCGGGTCAGTTGCGGATGGAAATCGGGTTGGCTGACGATATCCAAGGTCGCCAAACCGGCGGCAACGGCCAGCGGATTGCCAGACAGTGTACCGGCTTGATAGACCGGCCCCAGCGGAGCGATATGGCCCATCACGTCCGCGCGCCCACCAAAGGCCGCCAGTGGCATGCCGCCGCCGACAACCTTGCCCAAGGTGGTCAGGTCGGGCTTCACGCCGTGCAAGCTTTGTGCACCGCCGAGCGCGACACGGAAGCCGGTCATCACTTCGTCGTAAATCAAGAGCGCGCCGTGTTTTTCGGTCAAGCTGCGCATCGCAGCGACAAATTCGGCGGTCGGCTTGATCAGGTTCATGTTGCCTGCGAACGGCTCGACGATAATGCAGGCAATTTTGTCGCCGATTTCGGCAAAAGTCGCTTCGAGTTGGGCGACGTTGTTGTACTCCAGCACCAGTGTGTGTTTGGAGAAGTCCGCCGGTACGCCTGCCGAGCTAGGATTGCCGAAGGTGAGCAGGCCTGAACCGGCTTTGACCAACAAGCTATCGGAATGGCCGTGGTAGCAGCCTTCAAATTTGATAATCGCATCGCGGCCGGTAAAGCCGCGCGCGAGACGAATCGCGGTCATGGTGGCTTCGGTGCCGGAGCTGACCAAGCGCACTTGCTCAATCGATGGCATCAGGCTGCAGATTTTTTCGGCGATCTCGGCTTCGGCGGCAGTCGGTGCGCCATAAGACAAACCAAAATCGGCGGCGCGTTTGACCGCTTCAATCACTTCTTCGCGGGCATGGCCGACAATCGCAGGCCCCCACGAGCCAATAAAATCAATGTGGCGACGGTCTTCGGCGTCCCAAAAATACGCACCTTTGGCGCGGGAGACAAAGCGCGGCACACCGCCCACCGAGCCAAATGCCCGCACCGGAGAGTTCACGCCGCCGGGAATGTGTTGTTTCGCGCGTTCGAAAAGCTGTTCATTACGATTCATGTGGTTTATCCATGGTCGATCAAGTTAAAGGGACTGGCCGCCGTCTTGGACGGTGCCGCGCTCGGCTTCGCTCCAGTCACGATACGGGTTGGCGCTTAAGTGCGCATTGGTATAGCGGCCATCTTGGGTGACTTCTGCGCCGAGCCAATCGGGGCGGGCAAACTCGGCGTGTTCGTCGCTGAGTTCGATTTCAGCCAGAATGAGACCGTCGTTGACGCCGTGAAAAACGTCCAATTCCCATAGATGGTCGCCGTGTTGAAGGGTGTAGCGGGTTTTCTCCATCACCAACTCACCGCAGAGGGTATCGAGCATGGTTTGGGCGTCGTCGAGTGGAATCGAGTATTCAAATTCACGGCGCACACATTGGCTGACACGGCCTTTGATGGTTAGCCACGCTTGTGCACCGCTGACGCGCACCCGCACCACACGATCTTTGTCGATCGACAAAAAGCCTTGGCGAATCAGCGTACTGTTTTGGATGTGTTCGCGCCATCCGTCGTGGGCGACTAAGAAGCGCCGTTCAATTTCAAATGCCATGGCAGATGCGCCTAAAAAGGTTTGAGAATCACCAGAAAGACGACGGCAAACATCACCAGCACCGGCAGTTCGTTAAAGACGCGATACCATACATGGCTGCGGCCATCGTCGATACCCGCGGCAAAGCGCTTAACCAGTCGTCCGCAATAGTGGTGGTAGCCGATGAGTCCGGCGACGAGGGTCACTTTGGCATGAAGCCAGCCGCCGCTGATCCCAAAACCAAACCACAGCCACAAACCCAGCAGAACGGCGAGTCCGCCGAGCGGGGTCATAAAGCGGTATAACTTGGCGGCCATGAGGTTTAATCGGGTGCGTTCGCTGGGTGTTTCGGCCATCGCAAGATTGACAAAAATCCGTGGCAAATAGAACAAACCAGCGAACCATGCGATAACCATACACAAATGTAATGCTTTGATAATCGGGTAGAGCATCCATCCATCCATGAGTGTGAAGAACCCAAAATAGCGGCAAAGAACACAGGACGTGTGTCTTGCGATGGGTCAATAAATCAAAGTAGCGAAAGCCTTAGCGTTGCGCATTGTATGGGATGTAATTCCCTGTGAGATAGTCTAGTGTTTCCTCTGCAGACAAATACCAAAAAGAGCGAAAACAGCTCTTTTTTTCACTATACGAGCCCTGATTTGGCATGACTAAACCTATTGTAAACCCAAACCCCCGTGAGATTTCTTTATCTAATGATGAGCTGATCATCAGTAAAACTGATCCGAAAGGCTGCATTACATATGCGAATCGAACCTTTATGCGGATTGCGGGGTATAGCGAAGCACAGCTTATGGGGCAGCCGCATAATCTGATTCGCCATCCTGATATGCCGCGTGGGGCATATCGACTGATGTGGAAAACCTTGGCGCAAGGCAAAGAGTTCTTTGCGATCGTGAAGAACCTGACGGCCGAGGGCAATTTTTATTGGGTGCTGGCGAATGTGACGCCTGATTACAGTAGCGAGGGCACGCTCAAAGGTTATTTTTCGGTGCGGCGGCCACCATCACGGGAGGCGATTACCACGATTGAGGGCGTGTATCGTCAGATGCGTGACATTGAGAGCAAAAGCGGTAAAGTAGAAGCCCCAGACGCATCGGCAGCATGGTTGCTTGCGGAGATTGCACGGCTGGGCTTTGAATCGTATGAAGCGCTGATTTTGCATCTTAATCGTGAGGTCTTACAGAGCGCATTAGTCCAAACGCGCTTGTAGCACCCCGTTTAAAAGGTTTTTGCTATGCGTGAACCCTCTGACACGACCGCGCGTTTTTCACCGCTGATGCGGACACGCATCAAGCTGTATTTACTGGTGTTTAATCTACTGATTTTTGTGGGCGTGGCGGTGGGGTACGCGTTCCCGTCTTTATCACTGGCGCTGTGGTTGGTGCCGGTGCTTGCGTTGGGATTAACTGCCTACGTGTTTCGTCGAATGCAGTATGCGTTTGATGTTCTAGATGTCTTGCACAGCCAGCTGAGCCATGCGTGCCGTGGCGAGCTGCATCACCGAGCAACGACACTGCCGAATATGAGCGAGCTGGTGCAAGTCGCGTGGCAGCTTAATGATTTTTTGGATTTGGTTGAAACCTACTTTAAAGAAATCAACACCTGCTTTCGGCGGGTGGGAAAAGGTGAGTTTCATCGCCGCCCCTTGTCTAAAGGGATGCCCGGCGTGTTTGCTCAATCGCTTGAAGATGTGAGCTTGGCGATTCAAGCCATGGCAGATAATCACCACTACGTCAGCCAAAACCGCCTTGCTGCGCAGCTCCACAATATCAATACCGAACACCTTCGCAGCGCGCTGGTCTCGAATCAGGCGGATCTCGGCTTGGTGAGCGATGAGATGATGACTGTCGCTGCAATTGCGCAAGAAAACGCCGAAAGTGCGCAAACGAGCCTACATTCTTCGGCGGAAATCGGTCATCAGCTCGATAGCATTGCCGATAGCGTTCGCTCGGTGGATCGGGCCGCAGAAGACTTAGCCCGCGAGTGGCAGCATATCGGTCAATCGTTGGCGGCGATTACCGAAATTGCCGATCAAACGAATCTGCTGGCGCTGAATGCGGCGATTGAGGCGGCGCGTGCAGGCGAGGCCGGGCGCGGGTTTGCAGTGGTGGCGGACGAGGTTAAAAAACTGTCTTCACGCAGCAAAACCATGGCGGAGCAAATTCAGGCCATTTTGCTCACGTTGTCTGCGCAAATCACCGATATGCAAACCAAGGCCAGTGCTGCTGAAGGGGTGGCCGATTCGGTGCGGCATTCGGTCGAAGATTTTCGGCAGCACTTTAGTCGTCTGGCAGAGACTTCAACCGACTTGATTGCGCATGTGGAACTGGTGCGGGATCGCTCGATTATTTCTTTGCGAAAAGTGGATCATATTGCCTACAAGCAAGAGGCCTACCACGCGTTGGCGGGCGGTGAGGGCAGCATGCAGGAATGGGCGTGCCATTTTAGCGAGTGGCAGGCGGGCGAGGGCGCGCAGCAATTTGGCCGTTATCGCGCTTTCCAATCACTCAAGGCACCACATGCCGCCATTCACCAGCATATGGCGCAGGCGCTGGACGCCTTACAGCAAGATTCGCATTCTGAAGCGGCCGTAGTGGATTGGGTGACACAGGCTGAAGCCCAGAGCGAAACCTTGTTATCTCTGTTGGATCAGCTCGTCGAAGAAAGTCACCGTCATCGCCAGTCTGGTCGCCAATAAGGTGCGTGTGGCGGGCGACTGAGGCGCTCTTTGGCTCGTAGGGCGATGATGGCGGCTAAGTTTTCATCGGCTGCTAGCGAATTGCACGTAAAATCAGCAGCAAATTCCCTTTTCCTTATTCGGTCAGCCGTGTCTCATACCTCTTCTTTGCCTATTATTCTCAGCTTTTCTGCTGCCGATCCCTCTTCCACAACGGGTATTCAGGCCGACGTTCTGACGCTATCGAGTTTGGGGTGTCATCCGTTGACGGCGATTACCGCGTTATCGGTGCAAGACACTCGGAATCTCAGCGAGCTGTCGGTGACCGACCCTGATTTTTTGAATGAGCAAGCGCGATATTTGCTCGAAGATATGCCGGTGGCGGCTTTCAAGATTGGCGTGATTGGTAGCGTGGAAAATGTTGCGGTCATTGCTGAAATCATTGCCGACTATCCCGATGTGCCCGTGGTATTGGACTTGTCTTTATTGTGTGCGCCGGACCAAGAAAGCGATGACTTGATGGCGGCCGTGGCGGAAATGCTGTTACCGCACACCACGCTTTTGATTTGCACGCCGCATTCGGGCCGCTGGTTGATGGAAGAACTTGAAGGTGCGCTGCCGGACGAAAAAACCTTGGTCGCGTGCTTTGCGCAAGCGCAAGTGCCTTATCTATTGATGACCCATTTGCACACGCGCCCCGATGCCCTCACACACGCTTTGTATGAAGGTCATGCCTTGTTATGGCGCGAGAATTTTCCTAAAAACAATGAAATTATTCGCGGCGAGCATGACACCCTCAGTGCGGCGATTGCGGCAATGCTTGCGGCGGGCATGGAGATGACGCTGGCCGTGAGAGAGGCGCAGTTGTTTTGTTTAGAAACCCTCAAGGCGGCGTACCGTCCTGGTATGGGACACGCGATTGTCGACCGCTTATTCTGGGCGCGGGAAACCTATCAGGCAGAGTCTTCGCTGGACGATGGAAGTGAGACTAAAGCGCTATGATATCCGCTTGTTAAAACACCTTTTGCGGTGCAATATGCAAGCCGCCGCACGCTGAACTCACCGCGTGCGCCAATCAGCTGCCTACAGATAGACGTTATTCATTACTTGGATGGGTTGAGTGCCTTTTATGCAAGATTCCTCGGATTCCCTCGAGTCAACATCGGCAAATGCCCGATATTTGGGGCGAGAGCTGATGATCAGCGTGGGTGGCTTGATCGTGCTGTTGACCTTGGTGTTGTCTGCATTTTTATTGCTGAATGGCCGTGAAGAGCTGCGCCAGCAAACCCTCCGTAGCCTTGATGAGCAAACCGCACGCGTGGCAGACGATATCGACGAGCGCTTAAAAACACGGCTGCGGATTTTGAGCAATATTGCCGCGTCGATTCAAGTGAGCGAGGCGGCGCTCACGCAAAACCCCCGCGGCCTGCTGACGCACAGCCCTGCAATTCAAACTTTATTTGATCATCGCCTTATTCTTGACACGTCGGGCACGATCATTTTTGATGACCCCCCCATCCCCGGCCGCCGAGGCTTGAATATTCGCGATCGTGAGGACTTCCGGCAAACTATTCTCCGTAAGTCCCCGATTATCTCGGCACCCTTTCGAACCCGTGTTGGTAACAGAATTGCGCTGAATATCAATGCACCGTTATTTGATAGCGAAGGCCGACTCAGTGGCGTGCTCGTGGGGAGTTTGGAATTAAACGAAAATCAGCAGCTACTCGGTGAATTGAACCAGCGGCGTTTGGGAAGCACCGGCCATTTGAGTCTGCTCTCGCGCTCGGGGGTGTATTTATCCCATCCGAATCAAAGCATGATTCTGAAAAATGCATCGCCCAGCATCCGTCAGGCGCTCGAGAGCCAAATACAGAGCGGTTGGAGTGGTGGTATGCAAGGCGTGGATGAAAACGGAACACCGGTTTTGCTCGCTTTTCGACCTCTCACTCATGTTGATTGGGTGCTGGCCGCAGAAGTGCCTTTGGGCGAAAGCTACCGGCCGCTTGAAAGTCTGCAGCGCAATACGCTTTTGCTGGCGGTTTTAATTGTTCCGCTGAGTTTTTTGCTGCTGCATATGCTCATTCGCAAGCGTTTATTTCCGCTCACGCGTCTGATTCAGCACATCCAAAACCAAAATACGTTTAATCATTCGCCGGTGGTGTTGGACGAACATGCTGCGCAAGAAGTTCAACAAATTGCGAGTGCATTTAACCATCTCCAAGCGCGTCAGCTGCAAATCGAAGGCATGTTGCGTGAGCGGGAAGCTTTTTTCCGAACCCTCAATGACGGCTCGCCTTTTGGTGTTTTTTCGACCGACGAAAAAGGCCGACTGATCTATACCAATGCGGCTTGCGAGCGGCTGACGGGTATGAATTCGGTCATGCTGGCTAACGGGGGGTGGCGTGCACTGCTGCATGAAGGCGACCGCGATCGCGTGATGTCTGGCTGGTCGACGGCGGTGAAATCTCAAAGCGACTTTGAGTCCCGCCATCGGATGCGCCATCCGTATGGCTACACGCTGTGGGTTGATTTTCGTGCTCGCTATATTGGTCAAGAGCGTTTAGGGATTAGCTTTGTCGGCACCATTATTGACATTACTTCTGAGCATCAAGCCCTTGAACGGCTCGAAGCCGAGCGCGAACGCGCCACACTGATTTTAGAATCGATTAACGATGCGGTGCTGCTGTCTTCGCCGGATCTTGTCATTGAATACATCAACCCTGTCGCCGAGAAATTGCTGGGATTAACGCCGGGTAAATTGGTCGGGCGCTACCTTTTGGATGCGATTCAGTTGCAAACCGATCGTCGCCAAGATGCAGAAATTCTGGATGAAAAAATGCTGCGCGAGCTGGAGGGGATGCGCAATGTCGATTTGAACCTCATCGCCAATCAACAGCATGTGGCGGTTGAGGTCACCGTATCGACAATTCGCCTATCGAGCGAGCTACATGGCTATCAAGTGTTGGTGATTCATGATGACCGCGAGAAACGCAATAAAGAGCAAGAAGTCAGCTGGGCGGCCAATCACGATCCGCTGACGGGCTTATACAACCGTCGCGCCTTCTCGCGTCATTTGGAGCATCTACAACAAGAGCGAGAAAATAACCCCCAGTCTTGCCATATTGCTTTGCTGGATTTGGATCACTTCAAGCCCGTCAACGATACCTTGGGGCATGAAGCCGGTGATGTCTTGCTGAAAAAAGTGGCCGAAGCGCTGCGGGCACATATCCGTGAACAAGATATTCCTGCGCGGATGGGCGGCGACGAATTTGCCTTGCTGCTGCCGAAATGTTCGGAAGCGCAGGCCGCGGCGGTTCTTGAGCGGATTCGTCAGGAGATTGCTCAGATCGAAGTTGATGCGGGGCACCCTGAGTTATACGTGAGCACCAGTGTTGGCTTGACAGAGTTTTTTGCCGATGAGGATATCAGTACCGCCACTAAACGCGCCGATGAAGCCTGCTACGCCGCCAAGCATGGAGGCCGAAATGCCGTGGTACAAGTGGGTCGATCCGTTGCGTAATTCGCTACGCAATATGAAATCGGGGGGTGATGATCAAAAAACCGCGCTGGATGCGCGGTTTTTTTGTGTCAGAGAGGGGCGATCTGATGATTTTCGATGAAATCTAGGGTGTCGAAAGTTGCCCTAATCTTCGCCATTTTGCGATAATTGGCCGATTTTTCCGGCTCGCCGGATTTCCCATCTCCCCCGCCAGACTCCGAGGTTCTCCCGTCATGGTCACGCAGAAGCAGCTCGCAGGCGCAATTCGCGTCCTCAGCATGGATGCCGTTCAACAGGCAAATTCAGGTCACCCTGGTATGCCGATGGGGATGGCAGATATTGCCGTCGCCTTGTGGAATCATCATCTTAAACACAATCCCGCCAACCCAAAATGGTTCGATCGCGACCGTTTTGTGTTGAGCAATGGTCACGGTTCAATGTTGCTTTACAGCCTCTTGCACCTGACTGGCTACGATCTGTCGATCGACGATCTGAAAAATTTCCGCCAATTGCACGCCAAAACGCCGGGACACCCCGAGTATGGCTACGCACCGGGCGTTGAAACCACCACCGGCCCATTGGGTCAGGGCATCACCAACGCGGTCGGCATGGCTTTGGCTGAAAAAATGCTCGCCGCCGAATTCAACCGCGACTATTTCCCGATCGTCGATCACTACACTTGGGCGTTCTTGGGCGACGGGTGTTTGATGGAAGGCATTAGCCACGAAGCCTGTTCCCTTGCCGGAACATGGGGTTTGGGCAAACTGATCGCCTTCTACGACGATAACGGCATCTCGATTGATGGCGATGTCGAAGGCTGGTTCACCGATAACACCCCTGCGCGTTTCGAGTCTTACGGCTGGCAAGTGATTCCGAATGTCGATGGTCACGATGTAGATGCCATCATGGCGGCGATTGCCAAGGCTAAAGCCGAAACCGGCAAGCCGACGCTGATTTGCTGCAAAACCGTGATCGGTAAAGGCGCGCCAAATAAAGAAGGCGGCCACGATGTTCACGGTGCGCCGCTGGGTGCTGCCGAAATTGCCGCGACCCGCGAAAACATCGGCTGGAGCGCTGCGCCTTTTGAAATTCCGGCTGAAATCTACGCCGCATGGGATGCGCGTCCGTCGGGTGAAAAAGCCGAGTCGATCTGGAATCAATTGTTCGCCAACTACCGCGAGCAATACCCTGAGTTGGCCGCCGAATACACTCGCCGCATGCAAGGCGAACTGCCTGCAAACTGGGATGCGCATTACGCCGCAGCCATTGAGGCCGTTAATACCAAAGCCGAAACCATCGCGACCCGCAAAGCTTCGCAAAATGCGATTGCCGCATTTGCACCCGCTTTGCCGGAATTGGTCGGCGGTTCGGCTGATTTGACTCCGTCGAATCTGACCAACTGGCCTGCGTCCAAAGCGGTTTCACGTGAAACCGGCGGCAACTACATTCATTACGGTGTGCGCGAATTCGGCATGGCCGCGATCATGAACGGTATGGCGCTGCATGGCGGTTTGAAGCCGTTTGGCGCAACCTTCCTGATGTTTAGCGAATACGCCCGCAATGCCTTGCGCATGGCGGCGCTGATGAAAATCAACCCGCTGTTTGTGTTCACGCATGATTCGATTGGTTTGGGCGAAGATGGCCCGACCCACCAACCGGTTGAGCAAATCGCAACCCTGCGTTTGATCCCGAATATGAATGTGTGGCGGCCATGTGACACCGTTGAATCTTTGGTGGCATGGGGTGAATCGTTGGCGCGTCAAGACGGCCCGTCGACCTTGATTTTCAGCCGTCAAAATCTGCCGTTTGTGAGCCGCGACGCGGCGCAAATCGAAGGCGTGAAACGCGGTGGCTATGTGCTGCGTGATGCGGACAACGCTCAAGCGGTGATTCTTGCGACCGGTTCTGAAATCGAACTCGCCTTGCAAGCACAAGAAGCCTTGGCCGCTGAAGGTGTTGCGGTGCGTGTGGTGTCGATGCCGTCAACCAACGTGTTCGACCGTCAGTCCCGCGATTACATCGAATCGGTCTTGCCGCGCGCCTTGCCGCGTGTCGCCGTCGAAGCCGGTGTCACCGACTTCTGGCGCAAATATGTGGGCCTCGATGGCGCGGTGATCGGGATCGACAGCTTCGGCGAGTCGGCCCCCGCGAAACAGCTGTTCGAGCACTTTGGCATCACCACCGCCAACGTGGTCGCCGCAGTGAAATCGGTTCTGTAAGTTTTGCTCGGGCGCGGCCCTTGCTGGTCGCGCCATCATGATCGTCTACTGGGAGAAAAGAATATGGCAATTCGTGTTGCGATTAATGGTTATGGCCGCATTGGCCGTCAGGTGCTGCGTGCGATTTACGAAAACAATCTGCGCGGCGAATTCGAAGTCGTGGCGGTCAACGCCTCGGGCGATTTGGCGACCAACGCACACTTGACGCAGTTCGACACCGTTCACGGTCGTTTCAACGCTGACATCAGCCACAGCGACAACAATCTGATCGTCAATGGCGATGTGATTCCGTTCTTCTCAACCCGTAATCCGGCCGAATTGCCGTGGGCGGCGTTGAATGTCGATTTAGTGATGGAGTGCACCGGCGCATTCACCACTAAAGAAAAGTGCCAAGCGCACATCGACGCGGGCGCGAAAAAAGTGCTGATTTCGGCACCGGGTGGCGACGATGTCGATGCGACCATCGTCTACGGCGTTAACCACAATGTATTGACCGCCGACATGACCGTGGTGTCGAACGCCTCTTGCACCACCAACTGCTTGGCACCGGTGGCGAAAGCCCTGAACGACGGTTTGGGCATGGTCAAAGGTTTGATGACCACCATTCACGCCTTCACCAACGACCAAGTATTGACCGATGTGCGTCATAAAGACCTGCGTCGTGCACGTTCGGCCACCAACAACATGATCCCGACCAAAACCGGCGCAGCGAAAGCCGTGGGCTTGGTATTGCCGGAACTGAAAGGCAAATTGGATGGCTTTGCGGTGCGTGTTCCGACCATCAACGTTTCTTTGGTCGATTTGACCTTTGAAGCCGGTCGCGATACCACCGTTGACGAAGTCAACGCGATTGTTAAAGCGGCATCCGAAGGCGCGATGAAAGGCGTGTTGGGCTTTAACACCCTGCCGCTGGTGTCGTCTGACTTCAACCACAGCACCCAAGCATCGTACTTTGACAGCACCCTGACCAAAGTCAGCAACGGCAATATGGTCAAAGTCTTGGCGTGGTACGACAACGAGTGGGGCTTCTCCTGCCAAATGTTGAATACCGCCCGTGCGCTGTTTAGCTGCTAATTCCGTTTGACTCTGTTCGGCCTTGGCGCTGCGTCAAGGCCGAATGTGTCTTTTCTGGAGCCAGTGGCATGGGCCCGGCTCCCGACACTTCTTGCCGAGAACCACGCCATGCAATTTAAAAAACTGACAGAACAATCCCTCGCTGGCCAACGTGTCCTGATTCGTGTCGACATGAATGTACCAGTCAAAAATGGTGTGCTGGGTGACGACACCCGCATCCGCGCCTCCCTTCCCTCGATTCAACACGCGTTGTACAACGGCGCATCGGTGATTTTGATGACCCACCTTGGTCGCCCGACCGAGGGCGAGCCGAAACCCGAAGACAGCTTGAAGCCGGTTGCCGTGCGTCTAGGCGAATTGCTGGGCAAGACGATTCCGGTAGTGAGCGATTGGCAAAACGGCCTCGACCTTAAGGCCGGTGATGTCGTGATGCTCGAAAACGTACGCCTCAACAAAGGCGAGAAAAAGAACAACGAAGACTTGGGCCGTGCCTACGCCAGCCTATGCGATATCTTTGTGAATGATGCATTTGGTACCGCCCACCGCGCCGAAGCCTCGACCCATGCGGTCGCACAATTTGCACCGATTGCTTGCGCTGGTATTTTGCTGGCCGCCGAATTGGATGCGCTCTCTAAAGCGCTCGAAGCGCCTGCCCGCCCCTTGGTGGCGATTGTCGCTGGCTCGAAAGTGTCGACCAAGTTAACCATTCTTGAAGCCCTTGCCGACAAAGTTGATCAGCTGATTGTCGGTGGCGGCATTGCGAATACCTTTTTGCTGGCCGAGGGTCACGGCATCGGCAAATCGTTAGCCGAAGCGGAATTGGTCGCCGAAGCACAAAAAGTCATCGCCAAAATTAAAGCGCGTGGCGGCCATGTGCCGTTGCCGATTGATGTCGTGACCGCGCCTGAATTCTCGGAAAACGCCGAAGATACCCTGAAGAACGTCGAAGACGTCACCAAAAACGACATGATTTTGGATATTGGCCCGCAATCGGCCAGCGAGTTGGCCGAGATTGTGGCCAAAGCCGGAACCGTTGTGTGGAATGGGCCGGTCGGCGTGTTTGAATTTGATCAATTTGCTGAAGGCACCGAAGCCCTTGCCCGCGCGATTGCCGAATCGAAAGCGTTTTCGATTGCGGGCGGCGGTGATACGCTAGCAGCCATTGCAAAATTTGGTGTGACTGACAAAATCAGCTACATCTCCACCGGCGGTGGTGCATTCCTTGAATTCCTCGAAGGCAAACAATTGCCTGCGGTGGCGATTTTAAGCGAGCGTGCCTAAACGCCTTCCGCCATGACTCTAGCCACGCCTTGCGCGTAGAAAGCCTGTGATGAGCCTCCATACTTGGTTGTTATTTGTTGCGACGGTCTTTTTTGTGTCGGCCACACCCGGCCCGAATATGTTGCTGGCGATGAGTCATGGCATTCGTTTTGGTGTGCGGGGATCGCTGCCGACGATGGCGGGTTTGCTCTCCGCTTTGGGGTTGGTCATGTTCGGGTCAGCGGCGGGGCTAGGGGCCTTGTTGGCGACCTCAGAATTGCTGTTTTCGTGGGTGAAATATGCCGGTGCCGCGTATTTAATCTACCTCGGCTATCAAGCATGGCGCGCGCCGGTGGCGACCGAATCTGAAGCGGATGCAGTGCAAACGGTGCCGGCATTATCGTCAAAACAGCGCTTTCGGACGGGGTTTTTGGTGGCGATGAGCAACCCGAAAGCGTTTATCTTTTTTACCGCCCTGTTTCCCCAATTTATGAACGCCCACGCGCCGCAATTGCCGCAATTGGCGATTTTGGCAGGGACGTTTTATGTGATTGAAAGTAGCTGGCAAGTGGTTTATGCCGCCGGTGGTGCGCACCTCAAGCTGTGGTTGCGCAGCCCCTTGCGGATGAAGTGGATGAACCGCTTTGCCGGTGGCTCGTTTATGGCGGCGGGGGCCGCGCTCTCGACCGTCAGCCGCGCCTGACCATTGAGCGAATCCCCTCGCCCTTATCTTATTTCTGGAGATCTTTATGGCCCTCGTTTCTATGCGCCAATTGTTGGACCATGCCGCAGAGTTTAGCTATGGTTTGCCCGCGTTTAACGTCAACAACCTTGAGCAAATGCGCGCCATTATGGAAGCCGCCGACAAGGTCGATGCGCCGGTGATCGTGCAAGCCTCGGCCGGTGCGCGCAAATACGCAGGTGCACCGTTTTTGCGTCATCTAATTTTGGCGGCGATTGAAGAGTTTCCGCATATTCCGGTGGTGATGCACCAAGATCACGGCACCAGCCCCGATGTCTGCCAACGCTCGATTCAACTCGGCTTTAGCTCGGTGATGATGGATGGCTCGTTGAAAGCCGACGGCAAAACCCCCGCTGACTACGCTTACAACGTCGATGTGACTCGCACCGTGGTGAATTTCTCCCATGCTTGCGGTGTTTCGGTCGAAGGCGAAATCGGCTGCCTAGGCAGCTTGGAAACAGGTATGGCCGGTGAAGAAGATGGTGTCGGTGCCGAGGGTGTGTTGGATCACAGCCAGCTGCTGACCGACCCCGAAGAAGCCGCCCAATTTGTGAAAGATACCGGCGTCGATGCTTTGGCGATTGCGATTGGCACCAGCCACGGCGCGTACAAATTCACCAAAAAGCCCACCGGCGACGTGCTGCGCATCGACCGCATCAAAGAAATCCACGCCCGCATCCCAAACACCCACCTAGTGATGCACGGCTCGTCGAGCGTGCCGCAAGAGTGGCTGGCGATCATCAACGAATTCGGCGGTGATTTGGGCGAAACCTATGGTGTGCCGGTCGAAGAAATCGTCGAAGGCATCAAACACGGTGTGCGCAAGGTCAATATTGACACCGATTTGCGCTTGGCCTCGACCGGTGCGATTCGTCGTTTCTTGGCGCAAAACCCGAAAGAATTCGATCCGCGTAAATTCTTGAAAGTGTCGACCGATGCGATGCGTGATATCGTGATTGCGCGCTACGAAGCATTTGGTTCAGCCGGTCAAGCCAGCAAAATCAAGGCGATTAGCCTCGACAGCATGGCCGAGCGCTATATGAAAGGCCAATTGGCCCAGATCGTTAAATAAGCGGCACCTTCGCCCGAAGGATTGACGCCCTGACGCCGCCGCAAGGCGGCGTTGTTATTGAGGGGGCAACAAAAATGAGCGAGCTACTCACGCCATTTGAATGGTTTTTTGTCGTGCTATTGGGGGTGATTCCGCTAGGGGGCGCGGTGTTTCATCTGTGGGTGATGTTCATGGGCCACGGCAAAAAAACCGATGCATCTTCCGACTCGGAGTCCTCGACATGAAAATTCAATTGCTTTACTTCGCACGCCTGCGCGAACGCTTTGGTTGTGGATCGGAAACACTCGAATGTTCTGCCTCCACCGTGGCGGATGTGCTTGAAATTTTGCGCGCCCGAGGCGGTGCCTTTGCCGAAGAGCTGGCGGTGGATCGGGTGTTTCGGGTGGCGCTGGGGCAGCAAATTGCGCGTGCTGACAGCGTGTTGACCGATGGCATCGAAATGGCGATTTTTCCGCCCGTGACCGGAGGCTAAGCAATGACGCCGCGAATTCAGGTGCAAGCAGAAAACTTTGATTTGAATGCCGAACTGGCGCGTTTACAGGCCGATGTGGGCACTGGTGCGGTGGTGAATTTTATTGGGCAGGTGCGGCAATCAGGCGATCGTGATGACATTGTGGCGCTGGAATTAGAGCACTACCCCGGCATGACCGAACGCTGTTTGCACGATCTGGCGATGGCGGCGCATCAACGCTGGCCGCTGACGGGCGTAACGGTGCTGCATCGGATTGGGCGCTTAGCGCTGGGCGCGCCGATTGTGTTGGTGGTCACGGCCAGCGCGCACCGGCAGCATGCGTTTGCCGCCTGCGAGCACATCATGGATTTTCTGAAAACTGACGCGCCATTCTGGAAAAAAGAAATCAACCGTGCCGGTGAAGCACAATGGGTCGCCGCGAAAGCCAGCGATCAGGCCGCGACCGAACGTTGGCAATCGCCCGCATGATCCCGTACAGCGCCTTAATTTTGGCAGGCGGGCAAGGGCAGCGCATGGGCGGGCAGGATAAGGGCTGGGTGACTTATCAACAGCGTCCGCTGATTGAATGGGCGCTGGATATTATCCACAGCCAGACTTGGCCGCCCGAGGCGATTTATCTCAGCGCCAATCGCCATCTGGATGCGTATCGGGCGCTCGGCTATCCGGTGCTGACCGATGCGACGCCAGACTTTCTGGGGCCATTGGCGGGCGTTCTGGCGGGTCTGGCGCAGTCGCCGACCGAATGGATGTGGGTGATTCCGTGCGATGCGGTGCAGCTTCCGAGCTCCGTGGCGCAAACGCTCTTCGAGGTGGTGCAGGCTCAAAACGTCCAAGCGGTGACGGCTATCGATGGCGAGGGGCGTTGGCATCCGGTGATTTTGGCGGTGCATCGTCAAACTTATCCACAGCTGGCGGCGTATTTGGCGGCGGGTGGGCGCAGTATCCGTGGCTGGTTAGCCACACTTTTGCATGAGTCGGTGACTTTTTCGGTGCCCTTTCCCAATGCAAACGATCTTCAGGCCTTGGCTGCAGATGCGGTTAGCGGCACACTATCTGCTGTAAATCGTCCGCGTACCCTGCCCTAATCGCGCGACTTATCCCATTTATCCACAGGTTTACCCACAAGAGAGGCGGCAATGGCAATGGATGTGATTGACTTTGAAATCCACGGCGATGATATGCAGTTTGTCGAAATCGAACTCGACCCCGGTGAGGCGGCGGTTGGTGAGGCGGGGGCAATGCTGTTTATGGAAGATGGTATCGTGATGGACACCGTCTTTGGCGATGGCTCCGACCAGCAATCAGGGTTCATGGGAAAATTGTTCGGCGCGGGAAAACGACTGTTAAGCGGTGAATCGCTATTTACGACCGTGTTTGTGAATGAAGGTTCGTCCAAGCGCAAAGTCGCGTTTGCGGCGAGCTATCCCGGCAAGATTATTCCGGTGCATTTGCTGGAGTTGGGCGGGGTGTTGTACGCGCAAAAAGACAGCTTTTTATGTGCGGCGAAGGGGGTGTCTTTGGACATTGCTTTCCAGCGCAAACTGGGTGTCGGCTTCTTTGGCGGCGAAGGTTTTATTATGCAAAAGCTGGAGGGCGACGGGTATGCCTTTATCCACGCGGGCGGCACTTTGCATCAAAGACAGCTCGCGCCGGGCGAAGTATTGCGTGTGGATACCGGCTGCATTGTCGCGTATCAGCCGAGTGTGCAGATGGACATTGAGTATGTTGGCCGGATTAAAAGTGCGCTCTTTGGTGGCGAAGGTTTGTTCTTTGCAACGCTGACCGGCCCTGGTCATGTGTGGCTGCAATCGCTGCCGTTCTCGCGCTTAGCGGATCGGATTATTTCGAGCGCACCGAAAGCCGGTGGCAAATCCGAAGATGAAGGCTCGGTGTTGGGTGGCCTCGGTCGGATGATCGACGGCCGTTAATGGTTGCCATGATGCACACAAAAAAGCCCGTCTACGTGACGGGCTTTTTGATGGCGGTTCGAACCGTTTAACCGCGTTTGGCGCGGCGTTCGGTGATGGCGTCGGCCAAGGTTTTCAGCAAGGTTTCGGTTTGATCCCAACCAATACAGGCGTCGGTAATCGACTGGCCGTAGGTCAATTCGCAATCGGGCTTGAGGTCTTGGCGGCCTTCGACCAGATGACTTTCCACCATCACGCCAAAAATGTGCTCATCGCCTTGGCGGATTTGGCTGGCGGTGTCGTCGCAAACTTCCATTTGGCGGCGATAGTCTTTGCGGCTGTTGGCATGGCTGAAATCGACCATGAGTTTTTGCGGCAGGCCGACTGCAGCGAGTTCAGCAGCGGCGGCGCGAACATGTTCCGCGCTGTAATTCGGCTCTTTACCGCCGCGTAAGATGACGTGGCAATCAGGGTTGCCGCCGGTGGCGACAATCGCGGAGTGGCCGCTTTTCGTGACTGACAAGAAATGGTGCGGCTGGCTGGCGGCGCGAATCGCATCGAGTGCGATACGCAAATTGCCGTCGGTGCCGTTTTTGAAACCGACAGGGCACGACAAGCCCGATGCCAATTCACGGTGTACTTGGCTTTCGGTGGTGCGTGCGCCAATCGCGCCCCAGCTAATCAGATCGGCCACGTATTGCGGGGTGATCATGTCGAGGAATTCGGTGGCGGCTGGCATGCCCATATCGTTAAGGGTCAGCAACAGGCGGCGGGCAATGCGCAGACCGGCGTTGATGTCATACGATTCGTTGAGGTGCGGATCGTTGATCAGGCCTTTCCAGCCGACGGTGGTGCGCGGTTTTTCAAAGTACACGCGCATCACAATCAATAATTCTTTTTCGTAGGCTTGGCGCAGCGGCGCGAGGCGCTTGACGTATTCGATCGCGGCGTCGGTGTCGTGAATGGAGCACGGGCCAATGACGACCAGCAAGCGATCATCTTCGCCACGCAACAAGGCGGCGATATCACGGCGCGTCGCATAAATCAGTTCCGAAGAGGCCGAAGTGATCGGCAACTCGTAGAGATGGGCAATCGGGGGGAGAAGTTCTTTGATTTCTCGGATACGGACATCGTCAGTTTGGTGTTGCATAGGTCGCTCGATCGGCTTGCGTTGCAAAGCAACAAGACTAGCGCGTAAATGCCAGTGGCGCAAATTGTCACCGTACCGAAATAATCGACGTAAAAAGAATTTTTTGGATGTTTTTTGGCTTTTTTGTTAAAAAAATTGCGCAAAAGACCATTACTTATTGATTTTATTTCAATAAATGCGGATGAAATAGGCTGGAAAGGTTTTGTCTGCAGACCGAAGAATTTTCCTCAGTCTGCAGCATGGGCGCAGAAATTAATCTGCGTATTGCTTTTTGAGGCGTTCGCGACGTTCCTGTGCCTCGACACAGAGTGAGGCGGTCGGACGTGCAAGAAGACGTTTGAGACCAATCGCTTCGCCGGTGTCTTCACAAAAGCCGTAATCGCCTTCTTCGATTTTTCTCAAAGTCGATTGGATCTTTTGCAAGAGCTTACGTTCGCGGTCGCGCGTCCGTAATTCCAGCGCGTATTCTTCTTCTAACGTCGCCCGATCTGCAGGGTCAGGGGTGGATTCCTGTTCCTGTAGATGGTTGGTGGTGGCATTCGCGTTGCTCAGCAACTCTTCTTGCATCGAGAGTAGGCGCTCTTTGAAAAACTCGAGGTGATCGCCGTTCATATAGTCGTCGTCACCCCCATTCCAGTTGAGGATATCTTGTTCGGTCAGCTTGGCCATGATGTCGCTCCTGTCATGAAAACGGGCAAACGGGACGGCAGATTACTAGAGCAAGTCAGCAACTGCAACACGATCTGATATTTCCCGTCTTGATGTCTGTTCTGATTTTTGGGTTACCGCGTGAAATATAGTGCAGAGCAGAAGGCTTTTTGAGATGGATTGCGCGAGGCGTGCACTAAAAAAAACGGGACGGTCAAAACCGTCCCGCACGATCACTGATCCAAAAAACGGATTACAGCGACAGAACCCATTTCACGAGGGTTTTCGCTTCAGCTTCGCTCACTTGAGCATTTGCTGGCATTGGAACAGGGCCCCAAACGCCGCCGCCGCCTTTCAGGACTTTTTGAACCAATTGAGCTTCTGCGTTTTTGCCTTTGTACTTCGCGGCGATGTCTTTGTATGCAGGGCCAACGATTTTTTTGTCAACTGAGTGACAGGACAAGCAGTTTTTTTGCTGGGCCAGTTGCTGGTTAGCAAACGCAGGCACGGCAACAAAAGAAGCTGCAAGAGCAAGACAGGCTACAACTTTTTTCATGGTGGATTCCTCTTAGTAAAGAATCAAAACAGGGGTCAAAAATTTGCCCTTACTTTATACACGATTCTAGCCTAAAGCGCCCCCCTGTCATGCTGTTTAGATGGCCAAAGGCAACTGGGACAATAAGAGCTGTTCGATCACCGCCACCGGCAACATCAAAATCACCTGCAAAATCAGCATCAAAATCAGCGGTGACAAGTCGATATTGGATACCGAAAAGCGGCGAAACGGCTGCAGATAGGGTCGGGTCAGGGCATCCAAAATCGGTGTCAGTGGATTGTAGGGGCTGACCCACGACAGCACCGCCATCACCAATACCGCGCCCATCAATAAATACACCGATGATTTAAAGACCTCGAGCACTGCCAGCAGCCCCGCTAATAGCCACGTTTGCGGTAACGCCAACTGATAAGGCACCGGCGCGAGGATCAGCATAAGCAGAATCGTGATCCATGCAGTGCCCCAAGCCAGTGTCAGCGTCGCAGTGTCATAGCCTTTGACGCTGGGCAATTTGCGGCGCAACGGCAATACCGCAAAATTGGTCAATCCCATTACAAACTGTGCCAAAGGATGTTGAAACGGCGCGCGCGCCAGTTGCAAATAAAAGCGCAATAAGACCACTAAAATAAATAAGTCTGAGAGCGTTTTAATCAAAAAGCGCAAGGTATCAAACAGCATCGCACTTACCCCTCGCTCAGTTGCTGGCCCAGCTCAATGGAACGTGCGCGGCAGTCTTCGACACCGGCCCGAATTTTGGCTTTGATGCCTTCTTGTTCGAAACGGGCAATCGCGCGTTCGGTGGTGCCGCCTTTTGAAGTGACATTGGCGCGCAGCGTCGGCACATCGTCATGACTGTCACGCGCTAAACGAACCGCACCTTCAAACGTGCCGAGCGCCAATTCCCGTGCGGTATCGCTATCAAAGCCGATTGATTGAGCTGCTTCAATCAGGCTTTCGATCAGATAAAACACGTAAGCAGGGCCGCTGCCTGAAATTGCGGTTACATCATCAATACCGCTTTCTGTTGCGAGCCAATGTACGGATCCCACGGCCATCATCACTTCGGCGGCGGCTTGTCGATCGCTCGCTGAGATGTGCTCTGGCGCGTACAAGCCGGACACCCCCAGCCCAACCAAGGCCGGTGTATTGGGCATAATCCGTACGATGCGCGCGTGTTGGCCGAGCCAGCGCGACAGGGCTTCAATGCGAATGCCTGCGGCAATCGACAGCACCAATGCCCCGCCCAAGCGGTCGGCGAGTGATTCGCAGACACCGCGCAGTTGTTGCGGTTTCACCGCGAGGACCACAATGTCATTTTCGGTAAATTGAGCAGGCAGTTCTGCGAGCGCTTCGACGCCATAATCGCTGGCGAGGGCTTCGCGTTTACTCGGATCGGGATCGACCACCCGTAGCCGTCCTGACGGTGTTTTAATCAGGCCGCCGAGAATCGCATTGGCCATATTGCCCCCACCGATTAGCGTAATATCCATTCGAAATTGCTCCTATCTTGTCGTGTGAAAGTGCCACGGCTGGTGAGGTGGCCGATTGCGCACCACGCGCGCCTGACGTGGATCTGTATATGAGAGCTTGTTTTCTATCTTAGCGCGCACCAAAAATACCGGTGCCGACACGGACGTAAGTGGCGCCGTGGGCAATAGCAAGCTCCAAATCGGCCGACATCCCCATCGATAAGGTGTCCATGTCCAGTCCGGCCGCTTGGCATTGCGCGAGCAAGGCTTGCATGTGAGCGAACTGCGCCGCCAGTGTTTGGCTCTGTGCAATCGGCTCGGGAATGCACATCAAGCCCCGCAAGCGTAGATGAGGTAAGGTGGCTATTTGTTGCGCAAATTCAAGCGTCTGTTCGGGTTCGATCCCGCTTTTGGAGGCCTCGCCGCTGACATTGACCTGAATGCAGACCTGCAAATCGGGCAAGGTCGATGGGCGTTGATCAGATAAACGCTCGGCAATTTTGAGGCGATCAATCGCATGCACCCAGCTGGCGCGTTCGGCGACTAAGCGGGTTTTATTGCTCTGCAAAGGGCCAATAAAGTGCCACTCAATCGGCAGCGCGGTGAGGGCATCGGCTTTGCTGACCAGCTCTTGCACGTAGTTTTCACCAAATGCGGTTTGTCCCAGTGCGTGTACCGCGCAAATTGCTTCAACCGGAAAATGTTTGCTGACGGCTAAGAGTTGCACACTGCCTGCGGCGCGTCCGGCTTGTTGTTCGGCCTGTTGGATGCGATCACGCGTCGCTTGCAGTGCAGATTCAAATGACATGATAATTTTCCTTTTTTTCACTGTATCTGCATGTGCGATACAGCCCCCGATTTGTCGGAGAGTATAAATGCAAATCACCGAACTTCTGGCTTTTTCGGTCAAGAACGGCGCATCTGACCTGCATTTGTCTGCAGGTTTGCCCCCCCTTATCCGAGTCAGCGGTGACATTCGCCGGATCAATACACCCGCTTTGGAACATCGCGAAGTGCGGGAGATGATTTACGACATCATGAACGACCTACAGCGTAAATCGTATGAAGAAAATTTGGAGATCGATTTTTCTTTTGAAATCCCCAATTTGTCGCGCTTTCGGGTCAATGCCTTTGTGCAGCAACGCGGGGCGGCCGCGGTGTTTCGGGCGATTCCTTCTGAGGTACTGAGTTTAGAAACGCTCAACGCGCCCGAGATTTTTCGGTCGATTGCCGAATACCCACGCGGAATTGTGTTGGTGACAGGGCCGACAGGCTCGGGCAAATCCACGACCCTTGCGGCGATGATTGATCATATCAACACCCAGTCGCCCGGTCATATTTTGACGATTGAAGACCCGATCGAATTTGTCCATCGCGCGAAAAAAAGCCTGATTAACCAGCGCGAACTTGGGCCGCATACGCACTCTTTTGCGAATGCCCTGAAAAGCGCCCTGCGTGAAGATCCCGACGTGGTGCTGATCGGCGAATTGCGCGATTTAGAAACGATTCGCCTTGCGCTGACTGCGGCAGAAACCGGCCATTTGGTGTTTGCGACGGTGCACACCAGCTCGGCGGCCAAGACCATCGACCGGATTGTCGATGTGTTTCCTGGTGCCGAAAAAGACATGGTGCGGGCGATGTTATCGGAATCGCTCAAGGCGGTGATTTCGCAAACCTTGCTGAAAAAAGTCGGCGGCGGGCGGGTGGCGGCGCATGAAATTATGCTTGGCACCGGCGCGATTCGAAATCTGATTCGCGAAAACAAAATCGCACAAATGTATTCGTTGATTCAAACCGGCCAAAATTTAGGCATGCAAACGCTAGATCAATGCCTCGAAAAACTCGTCCGCGAAGGCTTGGTTGACGCCAACGAAGCCCGCACCTACGCGACCAATAAGGAGCTGTTTTGATGGATGCTGAACAATCATTGCGCTTTTTAGAAGAGCTTTTGCGGTTGATGGTGTCGCGTCAGGCGTCAGATTTGTTTTTAACGGCGGGTTTTCCGCCTGCGTTTAAGCTCGATGGCGCGGTGACGCCCGCCGCTGCCCAGCCATTGGCCGCCGCCCATACACAGGCTTTGGCGAGTGCGATTTTTTCGCCGGAGCAGGCGCAGCTGTTTGCGAAAACCCGCGAATGCAATTTCGCGTTAGCGCGGGCGGGGATTGGCCGTTTTCGGGTCAATGTGTTTATGCAGCAAGGGTCAGTTGGTTTGGTCTTGCGGCGGATTAATACCGAAATTCCGCAGTTCGAATCGTTGAAGTTGCCGCCGGTGTTGCGTGATGTGGTGATGAGTGCGCGTGGGTTGGCAATTGTAGTTGGCGGCACGGGTTCGGGGAAATCGACGACCTTGGCGGCGATGATTGACCAGCGTAATAGTCAGACTGCTGGGCATATTTTAACGATTGAAGATCCGGTCGAATTTGTTCACCCCCACAAGCGCTCGATTATCAGCCAACGTGAAATTGGCATGGATACCGACAACTGGGAGGCTGCGCTTAAAAATGCGCTCCGCCAAGCGCCGGATGTGATTTTGATTGGGGAAATTCGCGATCGAGAAACAATGGAATATGCGGTAGCGTTCGCGGAAACGGGGCATTTGTGTTTGGCGACCTTGCATGCGAATAGTGCCAACCAAGCCTTGGATCGAATCATTAACTTTTTCCCAGAAGAGCGGCGGCAGCAGTTGTTGATGGATTTGTCGTTGAACTTGCGCGGCATTATTTCGCAGCGTTTGGTGCCGTTGGCGGCGGGAAAAGGGCGGGCGGCGGCCATTGAAATTTTGCTGAATACGCCAACGGTGGCGGAGCAAATTTTCCGTGGCAATGTCGGCGGGCTGAAAGAGATTATGGCCAGTTCGCGCGAATCGGGAATGCAGACTTTTGATCAGGCTTTGTACGACTTGTTGCAAGCCGGTCAGATTCGGATGGAGGACGCGCTACGGTTTGCTGATTCGGTGAATGATCTGCGCCTGAAAATTAAGCTCAGCGGACAAGATGGGCAGGTCGATCAATTATCGAAAGGCTTGGATCACTTGGATATTGTCTAAAAAAAGCCCGCCGATGAAGGCGGGCTTGAGGATTAGCTTTCGGACTGTACTTCTCGGTGCAAGCCTTGCACCCAGCGCATCGCCGACAGTTGTAGTTCGGTGTCTACGCGCGAATTGGCTTGCTCGGTGCTCACGACTTGTTCAAGCAACGCTCCGAGTGTGCCTTGATGTGAAATCACCGCATCGGCGACCTCTTCGGATAGACCAAGCGCCTCGATTAATTCGGGAAGTGGGCGTCCAAACAAAACATCCAGCAATGACAGCATACCGGTCATAAAGGCTTTTTCCGGAAGATCCGACTGGCCCGGATGGCGTTTGATGGCGAGCAGCTCCATCATCCGTCCCCGTGTGGCTGCGAGTTCGACCAACGGCGAGATGCCGTTGTTTCGACCATGCTGGTTTTGCTCAGAGAAGACCAGCAGCTGCACCCAGCGTTTTAGTTTGCCCCGTCCTAAGACAAAGATGGCATCGCGCACAGAGCTGATGGTGCGCGGTGAGCCGGCCGCAACCGAGTTGACGAGTTTGAGAAGGTTGACGGTGAGGTTCGGCGCTTGTTTGAAGACGTTTTCGATTTGTTCGACTTCGGCATCACGGGCGATTAAGCCCAATAAGCGCAACAACCCCGCTTCGTTGGCGGAGTTGGTATTTTTGCCCGACATGATCGTCGGTTTGGCAAAAAAGTAACCTTGGAACAGCTGAAAGCCGAGGGCTAGACATTTGCGATATTGTGCGTCGCTGTCTACTTTTTCGGCGAGCAATGTCACCGGAAACTGTCGCAGAGCCGCAACCAGCTTGGGTAGCTCGTTTTCGGGTGTGCCCAGTAGATCGACTTTCACAATATTAATGTACGGCAGCAAGGCGCGATGGGTATCGTCGATGGTGATGCAGTCATCCATTGCCAGCGTGTAGCCTTGCTCAGAGAGTTCTTTGCAGCGCGCTACCACTTCGGGCGTAATCTCAATCGTTTCAAGCAGTTCAATCACAAATTGCTTGGCGGGGAGCAGCTCGAGCAATTCGCTCATCAGCAATTCTGCTGAGACGTTAATGAATCCGCGATGCTCACCCAGCACGTTTGGTAGGCCAAGCTCGACAAATGCATACCGAATCACCGTTGCTGTCGCGGCAACGTCGTCAAAGATGCTGGCGTAGTTGCCTTGGCCGGAACGAAAGAGCAGCTCGTAAGCAACAAGCTGGCTGTCACGATCAACAATGGGCTGGCGGCCGAGGAAAAGTTCTGGTTGGTTCATATCGAGTCGAACTCATGTGATCAAACGGGTGTAATTCGTTTTAGCGATAAAGGGATTATTGAATACTTTTATGCAAGGGGTACTGCAAAACAAGCACGCACTTCATTCTATGCTCAGGGAATTCGTTGCCGCAGCTTTTTTCAAATAAAAAGTATCGTTATCAATATAATGGGCCAAATGTAATTTTTTGTCATCCTAAATGAATTTATTTGTTGTTTGTGTTTCTTTTTGGCATTTGTTTAACAAATCAGACACACTTTATTGTGTTTGAATAACACCGTTCTCTTATGTGATCACCACCCAAAAGAACGGTGCGTAAGCTTAGTACAATTTCAGGAGCGTTGACTTCAGCTCAGTGTATTTTTCGAGGGCATGAAGCGATTTGTCCCGACCGTTGCCCGATTGCTTATACCCGCCAAACGGCAAGTTTTGATCGCCACCTTCGTCGTAGCAATTAATCCACACCGTTCCCGCGCGCAGACGACGGCTCAAACGGTGCGCCCGACTCACATCACGCGTCCACAGTGCGGCGGCCAAACCATAGTCACTGTTGTTTGCGATCGAGAGCGCTTCGGCCTCGTCTTGGAATGCAATCACTGCGCAAACTGGCCCGAAAATCTCTTCGCGAGCCAAGCGGCTATCAGGTTGGCATAAAAAGGCCGTAGGCTCGATAAAATAGCCGCTCTCCATTCGCTGTGCATCGCCGCCAAGTAACAAGGTGTCGTGCGCTTTGCCGTCAGCGATATATTCCAAGACCCGTTGATATTGCAGCTGATCCACAATCGCACCCATGCGGGTCGCTGGATCAAGCGGGTCACCCACTTGATAGCGCTGCGCGGCCTGCTTAAACGCCACCATAAATTCATCAAAAATCGAGGCCTCGACCAAGACCCGAGAGCCTGCCGAGCACATTTCCCCTTGATTGAAGAAAATCCCGCCGGCCGCAGCGCGGGCAGCGGTTTTGATATCTGGACAATCCGCAAAAACAATATTCGGGGACTTGCCGCCAAGTTCGAGCCACGTACGCTTCAAATTCGATTGCGCGGCGTAGCCCATAATTTTCTTGCCGACGGCTGTCGAGCCGGTAAAGGCCACGCAATCAATATCGCCATGCTCTGCAAGCAAGCGTCCCACTTCGCCCGCGCCGGGCAAAACTTGGAAGACGCCCGCAGGAATCCCCGCTTGATTGGCGAGTGCACCTAGACGAATCGCTGTCAGCGGTGATTTTTCGGACGGCTTCAAAATCACCGAATTGCCTGCCGCCAAGGCCGGTGCAAATTTCCAGCTCGCCATGAGCAGCGGGAAATTCCACGGCACGATGGCTGCGACCACCCCGATCGCCTCACGCGTCACGGTGCCATGTAAATTTGGGGCCAGCGGGGCGACTTCACCGCCGATTTTGTCGATGGCCTCCGCAAACCATTGCACGCAATACGCGCTGCCTGCGACATCCACCGCCAACGCATCACTAATCGGTTTGCCGGTGTCGAGGCACTCCAGCAGCGCTAATGTTTCGGCGTCTTGGCGAATCGCTTCGGCAAAAGCGAGCAGGCGGGTTTTTCGCTCGACCGGTGCTAACTCTGCCCACGTGCCTGACTCGAACGCCGCGCGTGCGGCATGAACGGCGGTTTCTACTTCGGCATGCCCACAGCTCGAGATGGTCGCCAACGTTTGTCGCGTTGCCGGATTGATCGTGTCAAAAGTCTCGGACGTGGTTTGGTACACACCCTGAATAAACGCCCGCCCTTCAATCTGAAGTGCAGCGGCCCGTTGCTGCCAATCGGTATAAGTGAGTGTCGACATCGTGGGTTTTCCTTCGTGGGTCAGGTCAAAAATGGCATTAAAAGTTGGCGGGGGTATTGGCGCTGATGATTTCTGCTTCATCTGCGCCGAGGTTTCGAAAGCGATGTGGCAAGGTGCTGGGGAAGTAATAACCGTCGCCTGCATGCAACACATGCGCCTCGCCATCAATGGTCAGTTCAATGGTGCCGCGCACCACAAAACCGCATTCTTCGCCCAATTCATGCTGAATTAATTCGGGGCCGGTATCCGCGCCGGGGGCATAGAGCTCGCGCAGCATGCGCATGCTGCGCTCTTGAATGCCGACGCCAATCAAAAGAAGGCGCAGGCCATTTTGGCCGAGGTCGGGTTGATGCTGTGGACGATAAATATAGCGGGGTGTCTCCTCGGGTTCTTCGTCAAACGTGAAGAACTCACCGAGTGACATCGGGATACTTTCAAGAAGTTTTTTCAGCGAACTCACTGAGGGGCTGACCCTGTTTTGTTCAATCAGAGAGATGGTGGAGTTTGTCACGCCTGCTTTTTTGGCGAGTTCACGCTGCGAAAGACCATAACGCTCACGCACCATTTTGAGGCGTATTCCAATGTCCATATCAGGCATCCTTATAGGATTGTCTATAATAATTGACGAAAAAACATGCCTGCGTATCGCTAAAAACCCTCGATGAGGCATGGCGTTTCATCGTTCCGCACTTAACTCTCTGTTGTAATGCTCATTTTTGTTGCCTTGCAGCATTTTTTTGGTGCACGGTTAGGGGTTAAATCTTTGCCAAGTAAAATTTCTTTATAGGTGCTTGTCAATTATTTTTAACATGGATAGACTGAATTTCAGAGTGGCTTGTTCGTTAAGGAGAAAGCATCATGCAAATTGGTGTCCCCAAAGAAATCAAGAATCACGAATATCGCGTTGGCTTGACCCCTGCAGCCGTCAAAGAATTGGTCCGAAATGGCCATGATGTGCTCGTTGAGCGCCATGCTGGCGCTGCAATTGGTTTTGCTGACCAACACTACATTGCCGCTGGCGCACGCATCGCCGATGATCCTGCCGACATTTTCGCCAGCGCGGAGATGATCGTAAAAGTCAAAGAGCCGCAACCCGAAGAGTGTGATCGCCTTCGTGATGGCCAAATCCTCTTTACCTACCTACACCTTGCTCCAAATGCTGACCTGACCAAGCGCCTTGTCGATTCTGGTTGCGTAGCGATTGCTTATGAAACCGTCACTGACAGCCGTGGCGGATTGCCCTTGCTTGCGCCGATGTCCGAAGTGGCGGGGCGGATGGCGATTCAGGCCGGTGCGCGTTGTCTTGAACTGAGCCAAGGCGGCGAAGGCATTTTGCTGTCGGGCGTGCCGGGGGTGATGCCTGCGCGGGTGCTGATTCTTGGTGGCGGTGTGGTCGGAGTGAACGCTGCGCGGATGGCCAGTGGCTTGGGCGCACGCGTCACTTTGCTAGATGTTTCGGTCGCGCGGTTGCGTGAGCTTGACCAGCATTTCAGCTCGAAATTTGCCACCCGCTATGCCACGCAAGAAGCGATTGAAGACGAGTTGGTGCGGGCGGATTTGGTGATTGGTGCGGTGCTCATTCCGGGCAGCGCTGCGCCAAAGTTGGTCACGCGTCAAATGTTGAAGTTGATGAAACCGGGTGCGGTGCTGGTCGATGTCGCGATTGATCAAGGCGGCTGTTTTGAAAGCTCACATCCGACCACCCACCAAGACCCGACTTTTGTGGTGGATGGTGTCGTGCATTACTGCGTGGCGAATATGCCCGGCGCAGTCGCACGTACAGCGACACAAGCCTTGTCACATGCGACCTTGCCCTTTGTGCAAACGTTGGCCGCCAAAGGCTGGAAAGAGGCCATGCGCGCCGATCTAAATTTGCAAGCCGGTCTCAATGTGTGCCACGGAAAAGTGGCGTATCCCGCTGTCGCAATGGCGCACGGTTACCCATGTGAAACCGTGAAGAGTTGCCTAGCGTAAGCGCCCATTGCGGCGCTATTTTTTTGCTTGAATTAGCCGGTGGGAGTGTCGGACATGACGCAAACCTCGAAACAGTTACCTCGAATTTTGGTGCCGTGTTGTCGGTGGTGGCTCAAAGAAAGCCAGTTTTTTCACCTTGTCGGCGAAAAGTATGTGCAAGCGGTGTTAGAAGGCATCGGTGGCTTGCCGCTGCTGTTGCCCGCACTCGGCGACGCTTTGCCGCTCGAACAAGCTTTGGCGTTAGCCGATGGCATTTTGCTCACAGGCAGCCCGTCCAATATTGAGCCACAACATTACGGTGCAACGCCGATCGAAGACGACTTTAACGATGCCGCGCGCGACGCGACGACCCTGCCCTTGATTCATGCCGCGTTAGAGGCCGGTGTGCCGATGCTGGGGATTTGTCGTGGTTTCCAAGAAATGAATGTCGCACTGGGCGGCAGCCTGCATCAAAAGGTGCATGAACAAGCGGGGATGTTAGACCACCGCGATCAAGGGGGCAGTTTTGAGGAGATGTATGGTCGCATCGCCCACGCGATTACTTTTACCGCCGACAGCGAGCTGGGTGCGCGGTACGGCGAGGCGCAAGCCGAAGTGAATTCTTTGCATGGTCAAGGTGTGAAGGTTTTAGCGCCGAGTTTGGTGGCCGAAGCCCACGCGCCCGATGGTTTAGTCGAGGCGTTTCGGGTGCGGGATTCGAAAGCCTTTGCGATGGCGGTGCAATGGCATCCCGAATGGCAATTTCAGCACAACCGCCTGTCTCAAACGCTGTTTTCGTATTTTGGTGAAGCGTGCCGAACGCGACAATTGGCACGTATTTAATGCAATTTAGCATCACAACAAGGAGGCATCCATGAGTGTATTAAGCGAATGGCTGCGAGAAAATCGTATTACCGAAGTTGAATGTGTGATTCCTGATTTTACGGGTATTGCGCGTGGAAAAATTGTCCCGCGTGAGAAGTTCAGCGAGGAAGAAGGGATGCGCCTGCCAGAGATTGTGCTGGTGCAAACGGTGACGGGGGAATATGCCTCGAATATCACGCCCGCGACTGATCCCGATATGGTGCTGATCCCTGATCCCAATACGATTCGCTTTGTGCCGTGGGCGAAAGACCCGGTCGCACAGGTGATCCATGATTGCTACAAATTTGATGGCACGCCGGTCGATTTATCGCCGCGTCATGTGTTGCGGCGCGTGCTCAAGTTGTACGAAGAGCGCGGTTGGGAGCCGGTGATTGCACCCGAAATGGAGTTTTATATCGTCGATGTGAATCGCGATCCTGACTTACCGTTGCAGCCGCCAATTGGCCGCACCGGTCGCCCCGAAACTGGCCGCGCCGCCTATTCGATTGATGCGGTGAACGAGTTCGATCCGCTGTTTGAAGATATTTACGATTATTGCGAAGCGCAAAATCTGGCGATTGATACCCTGATTCATGAGGTCGGGGCGTGTCAGATGGAAATTAACTTCTTGCATGGTAATCCGCTGGAGTTGGCGGATCAGGTGTTCTTGTTTAAGCGTACCGTGCGTGAGGCGGCGATTCGCCACAATATGTACGCCACCTTTATGGCCAAACCGATGGAAAACGAACCCGGTTCGGCAATGCATTTGCATATGAGCGTGGTCGATAAGCAAACCGGCCAAAACGTATTCTCGAACTTGGATGGCAGCCCAAGTGAAGAGTTCTTGCATGCGATTGGTGGGATGCAGAAGTACTTCCCTGAAATCATTGCGATTTTCGCCCCGTTTGTGAACAGCTACCGGCGCTTGGTGCGTTATACCGCCGCGCCAATCAATGTGCAGTGGGGGTACGACAACCGGACCTGCGGGATTCGGGTTCCGCATTCGGGGCCTGCGGCGCGCCGGATTGAAAACCGCTTGCCCGGTGTGGATTGCAACCCGTACTTGGCGATTGCCGCGACTTTAGCGGCGGCATGGCTGGGGATTGTTGAGAAGCAACAACCGTCAGCGCCGCTCGAAGGCGATGCCTACGGATTCCCGTTTGCGTTCCCGCGTGGCTTGGATGATGCGATCCCGGTGTTGCGGGCTTGCTCTCCGATTGCTTCGATTTTGGGCGAGCGATTTGTGAATGCGTATTGCGCGGTGAAAGAAGAAGAATATATCGAATATGCCAAGGTGATTAGCCCGTGGGAACGACGGCATTTGCTGCTGCACGTTTGATCTGATCGCGGGTTGGCTGTGATGCGCGGGAGCGGGGTCGGCCCCTCCTGCTGTAGAAAGGAAATAGGATGAATACTGCGACACCTACACACACTGTAAATCACAACACCGAAGCATGGCAGCGCATGGATGCTTCTCACCACTTGCACCCTTTCTCCGACATGAATGGCCTGAATCAAAAAGGCAGTCGGGTGATTGTGAAGGGTGAGGGCATTTATCTGTGGGATTCCGAAGGCAATAAATTGCTGGATGGGATGTCGGGTTTGTGGTGCGTCAATCTGGGCTATGGCCGCAAAGAGCTGGCCGAAGTGGCATATCGGCAAATGTTGGAGTTGCCGTTTTACAATACCTTCTTTAAAACCACGCATCCGCCGGTGGCCGAGCTGTCGCAGCTGTTATCCGAGATTGCGCCTGAAGGTTTTAATCATGTGTTTTATACCAATTCCGGCTCGGAAGGGAACGACACGGTGATTCGGATGGTGCGCCATTATTGGGCGAGCCTCGGTCAACCGAATAAGAAAACCCTTATTTCCCGCATCAATGGGTATCATGGCTCGACCATGGGCGGCGGCTCGCTGAGCGGCATGGGGTATATGCACGAACAAGGCGGCTTACCGATTCCGGATATTGTCCATATTGAGCAGCCGTATTGGTATGCCAATGGCGGCGATTTAACGCCCGAAGAGTACGGCATTAAAGCCGCGCGCGAGCTTGAGAAGAAAATTCTTGAGCTGGGCGTCGAGAATGTCGCGGCCTTTATTGGCGAGCCGGTACAAGGCGCAGGTGGGATCATTATTCCGCCATCGACATACTGGCCAGAAATTCAACGCATTTGCGATCAGTACGGCATTTTGTTGATTGCGGACGAGGTGATTTGCGGTTTTGGCCGAACTGGGCATTGGTTTGGTAGCCAGTATTACGGTATTCGCCCGCACTTGATGACGATTGCCAAAGGCTTGTCGTCGGGTTATCTGCCGATCGGCGGCGTTTTGGTACACGACCAAGTCGCTCAGGTCTTGAAAGAAGGCGATTTTAATCACGGCTTTACCTATTCGGGTCACCCCGTGGCGGCAGCGGTAGCGGCGGAAAATATTCGGATCTTGCAGCGTGAGCGTGTGATTGAACGGATGCGTGAAGACGTGATGCCGTACGCACATCAGCTGTGGCATGAGGCGTTTCAGGATCATCCACTCGTGGATGACGTGCGTACGCTTGGCTTCTTCTTTGCTTTGACCTTGGTCGAAGATAAGGCCAGTCGTAAGCGTTTTGAGAATGGCGGGGAATTGGCTCTACGATGCCGCGACATCTGCTTTGAAAATAATTTAGTGATGCGCGCCACGGGGGACAGTATGATTTCGGCCCCGCCGCTGGTCATGACGCGGAGCGAAGCGGAAGAGTTTGTTCGCTTGGCCAAAAAGTGTATCGATCAATTCGCCCGAGAGTTAGGGCGGTTGTAAAATCCCCCGGCACCCCGGCACCTTGCCGGAGCTGTTCGGCCGTCATGGGGACGGCCGACAGCATCATAGAGGAGTTGTAAAATGCGGACTTTTACCGGAAAAGTGGTAGCACTTTCTGTGTTGGCAGCGCTGGCTGTTCCGATGGCACATGCCGAAAGCAAAGTGCTGAATATTTATAACTGGTCGGATTATGTTGGCCCCAATACCATTAAGGATTTCGAAAAAGAAACCGGTATTAAGGTCCGCTACGATGTTTATGACTCTAACGAAGTATTACAGGCCAAAATTCTGACCGGCCGCTCCGGCTACGATATCGTGGTGCCGACCAATGCGTTCCTTGCCAAGCAAATTCAGGCTGGCGTGTATCAGCCGTTGGATAAAAGCAAACTCACAAACTACGGCAATTTAGATCCGGCGATTTTGCAACAAATGGTCAAGTTTGATGCCGGTAATAAGTACGCCGTACCGTATTTCTATGGAATCAACACCCTCGGTATCAACACCGCAAAAGTCAAAGCCGCATTAGGCAACGAGCCGATGCCAGACAATGAATGGGATCTGCTGTTTAACGAAAAATACAGCAGTAAGCTCAAATCGTGCGGCGTGTCTGTTTTGGATAGCCCTGCTGAAGTGCTGCCGATTGCCTTGCATTACTTAGGTAAAAACCCGAATAGCACCGATGAGGCAGATTGGCGCGCGGCGGCGGATTTGTACAAGAAAATTCGTCCGAACATTACCCGCTTCAGTTCTTCCGGTTATATCAATGAATTCGCCAATGGTTCTCTGTGTCTTGCGCTGGGCTACGGCGGTGACTTGAACATCGCGCGCGCGCGCGCGGCAGAGAGCAAACGCAAAATTGATCTGCAAGTGCTCGCCCCGAAAAAAGGCGCGATGCTGTGGATGGATAGCATGGTGATTCCAAAAGACGCGAAAAATGCAGAAAACGCGCTGTTGTTCATCAATTACATTTTGCGTCCGAAAGTCCATGCTGATGCGGCCAACACGGTGCATTACGCTGTGCCGAACACCCCTGCCCAAGCGTTGGTGAGTCCGGCGGATCGCAAAAATCCATCGATTTATTTGAGCCCAGAAGTTCAAAAAGCCAGCTTTGTGCAGTTGCCGCTGGACGCCAAAATTCAGCGCATTCAAACGCGTCTGTGGACCGAAGTCAAAACCCGTAAATAACACTGTGTGATGTGGGGGCGCTTCTGATGAAGAAGCCGCCCTGCACCATGATTAATAAACCCTGAAACAGGCGGTTGGGTCTTCTGCTGCCTGTCAAAAAGTGGATTGTGATGCTGATGGAAGCTTCTTCGAGCCCGGCCAATGCGGCCAAATCCGGTCAACCGTATCTAGAAATTGTCGAAGTCGTCAAAAAATTCGGTGATAACACCGTTGTCGATCACGTCAGTTTAACGATCAATAAAAACGATATTTTTGCCCTGCTTGGTAGCTCCGGCTCGGGTAAATCCACTTTGTTGCGGATGCTTGCGGGCATGGAAACCCCAACGGCAGGGCGGATTATTTTGGATGGTCAGGACATTACCCACCTGCCGCCCTACGAGCGCCCGATCAATATGATGTTCCAAAGCTATGCTTTGTTCCCGCATATGACCGTCGCGAACAATATTGCCTTTGGCCTCAAGCAAGACGGCCTGCCCAAGGCCGAAATTGAAGCGCGGGTTGAGAAAATGCTCGACCTTGTGCAAATGAAAAAATACGCCGGTCGCAAGCCGTTCCAGCTGTCGGGCGGTCAACAACAACGGGTCGCGCTGGCGCGTTCGCTCGCGAAGCGGCCCAAATTATTGCTGCTCGATGAGCCACTTGGTGCGCTGGATAAAAAACTGCGCCAACAAACGCAGCTCGAATTGGTCAACTTGATTGAACAAGTGGGCGTGACCTGCATCATGGTGACGCATGATCAAGAAGAAGCGATGACGATGGCGGGCCGAATCGCGATTATGAGCGAAGGCCAACTGCTGCAAGTCGCCAGCCCAAGCGAAATTTACGAACACCCCAACTGCCGCTTTACCGCCGAATTCATTGGCGAAACCAATATGTTTGAAGGCCACGTTGCGGTCGATGAGCCGGATTATGTCGAGATTGAATCCCCTGAAATAGCGGGTCGGATCTTTGTGGGACACGGTATTACCGGAACGCTGGGGATGCCAGTTTGGCTCTCGCTACGCCCTGAGCGTTTGAATCTGTCGCGCCATGCGCCCGAAGGTCAAACCCATAATCTGTCTGCTGGGGTGGTGCACGATATTGCGTATCTGGGGGGCTTTTCGATTTACCACGTCAAATTGCCGACAGGGAAAATCGTCAAAGCCAGCATTCCCGCCACACGCTGGCGCGATGAACCTGCTCCGACATGGGAAGAGCCGGTCTTTATCTCTTGGGGCGAGAACGATGGGGTGGTGCTGACACAATGAAACGCTTCTTCCCTTCTGGCCGTTCCTTGTTAACGGCGGTTCCTTATGGGTGGCTCCTGCTGTTCTTCTTGGTGCCGTTTTTCTTCGTGCTGCAGATTAGTTTTTCTGAGGTCGAAATTGCCAGCCCTCCGTATCGGCCACTGGTTGAAATTACGGATAGTTTGGTCAATATCTCGCTCAATATCGGCAATTTCTTGTTTATTGCCGGAGATGAGCTGTATGCCGCTGCATACATGAGCTCGCTCACGGTGGCTTTAACGACAACGGTGTTGTGCTTATTGCTCGGATATCCGATGGCGTATGCGATTGCGCGCTCAGATGAAAGCAAGCGCAATACTTTGTTGATGCTGGTGATGTTGCCGTTTTGGACCTCGTTTTTGATTCGGGTTTATGCGTGGATGGGCTTGTTGAATAACGAGGGGCTGATCAACCAGTTTTTGCTGTGGTTGGGGGTGATTCAAGAGCCGTTGATCTTGATGCATACAGCGTTGTCGGTGCAAATCGTGATGGTCTACACCTATCTGCCGTTCATGATTTTGCCGCTGTACTCCAACTTGGTGAAGCTGGATGGGCGCTTGCTTGAGGCCGCCTCGGATTTGGGCTGTCCGCCGTGGAAAGCGTTTTTGAATGTCACGCTGCCACTGTCAAAAAATGGCGTCGTGGCGGGGTCGATGTTGGTGTTTATTCCGGCCGTCGGGGAGTTTGTGATTCCTGAACTGGTCGGCACCCCCGAATCGCTGATGATTGGCAAGGTGCTGTGGATGGAATTCTTCGATAACAATAACTGGCCGATGGCGGGCGCGGTCACGATTGTGATGGTGGCTTTGCTGATTATTCCGATTATCTTCCTTCACAAGCGTGAAGAGCGGATGTTGGCGCGATCTGCGGCTCGACACTAGAAGGAAAGACCATGAGTCAAAAAATGTCGTGGTTTGGGAAAACCTCCCTTGGGATCGGCTTCTTTTTCTTGTACGCGCCGATTGTGATCTTGATTTTGTACTCGTTTAACGCGTCTAAACTGGTGTCGGTGTGGGGGGGCTTCTCCCTGCATTGGTATGGCGAGTTATTCCGAGACGACGCAGTCATTTCTGCACTTAAACTGAGCCTGGAGGTCGCGGTTCTAGCGAGCTTAATGGCGGTGGTGTTGGGTACGATTGCTGGGGTGGTGTTGGCGCGTTTTGGCTCGTTTCGGGGCAAAAGCTTGTTTGCAGGGATGATTACCGCGCCGATGGTGATGCCCGAGGTGATTACCGGTCTGTCTATGCTGATGCTGTTTGTGCAAATGCAGCAGTGGTTTGGTTTTCCCGAAGAGCGCGGCGTGCTCACGATCTGGGTGGGGCACGTGACCTTGTGTATGGCGTATGTCACGGTGGTGATTCGTTCGCGCTTGGTCGAAATGGATCGTTCGGTCGAAGAAGCTGCGATGGATCTGGGCGCACGGCCATTGAAAGTGTTCTTTGTGATTACCCTGCCGTTGATCGCGCCTGCACTGGCCTCGGGCTTTTTGCTGTCGTTTACCTTGTCGTTGGATGACTTGGTGATTACCGCCTTCTTGTCGGGGCCGGGATCGACAACCTTGCCACAGCTGATTTTCTCGCGGGTGCGTTTGGGATTGAACCCCGAGATTAATGCCTTGGCGACGATTACGGTGGTGGTGGTGAGTGCACTGGTTGTGATTGCAAACCGCGTGATGGCGCGCGCAGAGAAACGTCGGAAATTGTTGGCGGCTTGATGCGTTGTTGAAAAGGAAAAAGCCCCTCGCCATTGGCGGGGGGCTTTTTCTTTGTGCAGCACAAAGAGGGGCGGCCTTCGTTGCAAGTTAAGACGCGGCTTTTTGTTCTGCTTTATGTTCTTGTTTCATTTCTTTTTTGTCGTGCTTCACTTGTTTGTGCGCTTCTTTCTTGTCATGGCGCGCTTCTTTTTTAGCTGCATGCAGAGCTTTTTTCGCATCGTGTTTGTTTTGCTGGGCTTCGTGCACCGCTTTTTTCGCAGAGTCAACGGCGGCGGATTTTGCAGAGTCCGCAGCAGAATTTGCGACTTGAGTGGCTGCCGCGACCGCTGGCGCTTTCACGTCAGAAGCAAAACTTGCGGCAGATGCAAGGGTCAACGCAACACCAGCAACCAACATAGACAGTTTGTTCATTTTGCAAATCCTTAGCGAATTCATTTAAAAGGTGCCTTCCGGTGCGGAAGGTCTGAATGCAGATTAGGCCGATTATGGTGTGCTGTCTGTGATGGTTTGTGAGGCATTGTAACCAATTGCGGATTGAGCATTTGAACGCCCTAAAGCATCGGGTTGTCGGCGGGGCGCGTAAGGCTGGATGTCTTCTTGAATGGCGATGAGCACCTCGGCGTTACCGCCTGCTTCGGCTAAACAGCGCTTCAAGTCATGTGCGATTTCTTCGGGTGTTTGTAGGTATTCTGCGACGTGGCGGTGGCCCGCTGGGGGGAGCGTTTGCATGAAGGCTTCGAAAGTGAATATTTAATACGTGCCATTATGGATAGAGGCTTTAGGTTTTTCTAGAAAATTGTATTTTTTATGTTTCTTTAAAAAATGAACTATTTTGAATGCTTTAATAAAAGTTCGAGTGAAATGACTGCTTTTTGGCACAATGCGTGGCCGTTCGCACGGCAAATGATTTTTAAAGGCTTTCTATTGACATGAACTACAGGCAAGTCGGGCAATACGCCGCGCAGTCTCTAAAAAGCGCGATTAAATGGATTCATCAAGCGCATTGGTACTTGGCTTTGCTGGTTGGGGTGAATGGGCTTTTATTATTGGAGCCGTTGGCGAAAGAAGTCGCTTTACTGACGCGCAAAGGCTTTTTTAGTGATTGGCATGCTTTTCTGAGTCGCTCAGACTTGCTGGCTTTTCCACAAGCGGTCACGTCGATGGGGCTGTTGTGCATGTCGATAGGCTTGGCGCTGCAAGCCCGCATTGCATGGCTCTTTTCGTTATTGCTGTTGAGCGTGGAGGGGCTGCTAGCGCTGTGGAAAGGCGATGTTTCGGCTTTAACACTGGCCTATAGTGCGGTTGTTTTTTGCTTGCTGATTGTATTTTGGCGGCGTTTTAATCGCAGTAGTTTGGCGGCGAGTAGTCTATTTGCCACCATGAGTGTGGCGGCTTTATTGATGTATGCCGTGTTTGGGACCTTATATCTCGGTAACGAATTTCGCCCACCGATTACCGATATGAGCACCGCGCTTTATTTCTCGGTGGTGACGATGTCGACCGTGGGGTTTGGTGACATTTTGCCGGTCTCTCCTGGCGCACGCTTACTGACGACGTCCATTATTGTGTTTGGAATTACCGTCTTCGCGACCTCGATTAGCGCGATTATTGGGCCGGTGATTGGCGGGAGTTTGACCCGAATTGTAAAAGGACGAATGTCGACTGTGAATCGCAAAAACCATTACATCATTGTCGGCGTGTCACCGCTGGCGCATAGCATTTACTCTGGTCTGTCTAAACGAAATTGGGATGTGACGGTGATTGTGCCGCTGGGGCGCGAGCACGCTTACCCAACAACCGTCGATATTGTCGAAGGGGATCCCAGTGATGCCGATATTCTTCGCGAGGCGGGTATTGGCAAAGCCAAAGCGATTTTGGCGCTGCGTTCCGATGATGCTGAAAATGCGTTCATTGTGCTGGCGACGAAAGAAATTGCGCCACATGTTCGAACTGTGGCACTGGTCAATGAAAACATGCACTTACAGAAAATTCGGCGCGTGCAGCCGGATGTGGTGTTTTCTCCGCAGCTCTTAGCCAGCGAATTGCTGGTGCGCAGCCTGAATGGTGAGCAAATGGACCACGATACCTTGCTACGTCTGATGTTTGATGACGTTCCACCCCCACCCACCCCACCCCGAAGCAGTTTTTTTCATCATGGAAAAAGTCCCTTTCAATGACTTTGGCGCGAGCTTTGGCCTCCCGCAAACGCCTCAATTTTTGGCGCGCTTGCCGCGTCTCAACGACATTTTTTTGCTGAATGTGATGGGGAACACATACATCAAGTAGCCAGTGCGGAAAAATAGCGTTCCTCTGGCAAAAAGTAAGAAATGTGGTGGGACATGATTCAGTCCTCGTTGAATAAAATAGGGCGTTTTTCCCTTGTTGTGGCGTTATCGCTCACCGCATGGCATGCCGATGCCGCGACAGAAAAAGTCGGCGAAGTCACCCTGCTGATTGGCCAGAGTATTCAAATTGCGCAAGACGGAAGTCGTCAGCCTATCCAACGAGGCAGCACCATTCACATTGGCGACCGCATTGAAACCGCAGAAGGCGGCCATGTGCATATTCGTTTTGTTGATGGTGGTTTGGTCAGCGTCCGCCCCGGTAGCCGCTTGTTAGTCGAAGATTACCAATTCAATGCCGCCCAGCCGCAAGCGGGCGCGATCCGCTTTAAGCTTGAAGAAGGCGTGGTGCGTTCCGTCACGGGGCGTTGGGGCGAGGCCGCGCGTGAGCGATTCCGGCTCAATACCCCCATCGCAGCGATTGGCGTGCGTGGTACCGATTTCACCGTCAAAGCCGATCGCGAGCAGTTGCTGGCTTCGGTGCAGCGTGGCGCGATTATCGTCGCACCGTTGAGCGACGCATGTCGGGCCGAGAGTGTGGGGCCGTGCTCGGGTGCGAGCGCGCAAATGCTCGCTGCGGATAATGGCTTGATGCTGGAGCTACGCCGCCAACAAACCTCCCCGCGCCTAGTGCCGCTCAAAGAATTTGCCAGCGTCTTAGAGTCCGTGCCGAGCGCGCACGGCACCAATGCCCAAGATGAGCGTGAAACCGGACGCGACAGCGTGCGTGAGCCTGATCGCGCTAGCGAAAGCCGTGCCGCGCGCAGCAGTACGCCGCAGTCCGCGCCCGAACCACGTGAAGACCAATTAAAGTGGGGCCGTTGGTCAACGGCATGGAAGGGCGATACCGTTAGCGAGGCGTACACCGACCTCAATAAAAACTGGAATATCACCATCGGCAATATGCAGTACGTGTTATTCCGTCGTACCGAGCAAACCTTCGATTTCAATAGCCCATACGCCCCACAAGGCAAGATTGGTTTCGCGCTGCAAAGCGGCCAAGCCCACTTGCTGCGACCATCTGGAAAAGTCGAGTTAGCCCAAGTCCACAACGGTTGGTTGAGTGTCGATTTCAACCGCCGTGAGTTTATGACTGGCTTGCAAATGAGCCACACCGATGTCGGTACCGTGCTCTTACAAAGTAGTGGCGATATTCGTGCGAATGGCTATTTCTCGGCCCAGCAGAGCGATAGCCGTGTGGCGGGCGCATTGAGCAGCGATGGCCGCGAAGTGGGTTATCTATTCGACCGCAATGTTCCGCAAGGCATTCTAAGCGGCATTACCTTGTGGAAGCGTTGAGATGACCTTGATGACGTGGCTCGCCGCCCCTAGCCCACAGGAGAGATGGGTATGAAGCGCCTCCGTACAGCGTCCGCTTGGCCGTGGCGCATTGCGGCACTGGTTTTTGCTGTGATGGTTTTTGCTGCGCTCCTGCACTTTTTTCCGACGGTTCTAAAAGGCATCGAAGAACGCTCTGGCGGGGTATTGTGGCGTTTGAATCCGATTCAAGCTGACGAGCAGCGGGTGATCTTAGTCGACATCGACGAACGCAGTTTGCATGAGGTTGGGCCGTGGCCGTGGTCGCGTGAGAAAATGGCGCAGCTCGCGCAGCAGCTTGGTGAACAAGGTGCGAGCCAACAAATTTACGACATGGTTTTTCCCGATGCTCGTCCTGATGATGCGCGCCTGACGCAAGCCTTCCGCCAACAGCCGACGATTTTGGCACAAGTGTTTGATCTCAATGCCGGCAGCCAAGTCGAACTTGGGCAACTGCAAGCGGGTCTTTCGCAGCCCACCTGCCAAGGCGCTCCGTTCCCGCAAGCCATCAGCTATATCGGCAATACGGCCACGTTGCGCGGTGCGAATGCGGGTCATATCACACCGCGCATTGCGAGCGACGGCGCGGTTCGGCACATTCCCGCTTTAATTTGCCATCAAAAGCAGGCCTATCCGGCGCTGGCACTGGCCGCACTGCTACAGGGGGGCGCACCCCAAGCCAGTCCGTTGAAATTAGAAGCGGGGCTGGGCGGGCTTGATGCGGCGTGGTATTTGTCATTGCCCGGCTTCAGAATTCCTTTAGATCACAATGGTGATATTCGCGTTCCTTATCGCCTTGATCCAAAAAGTTTTGTCTCGGTCCCCGCTGCCGATATTTTGAACGGGCGGGTGCCGAAAGGCCTATTTGATGGCGCATGGGCTTTAGTGGGTACCACGGCCTTTGGCCTGAACGACGCGGTACCGACGCCGCATGGTGGCGCTGCGGCAGGCTTGGGCGTACACGCGCAATTGCTAACAGCCTTGCTTGATAATCGGGTGCCATATACCCCGCAGGCGGCTCCGTTGATACACGTTTTATTGGCGCTATTGGGTGTCGGCGTGTTGCTGTGTACCGCGTCACGGCGGCGAGCATTACCGGTCTATGTGTTGCCAACAGCGGCGGCACTGCTGGCGGTTGGACTCTTTGTATTGCAGGGCGGTTTACTTTTACGGGCATCGATTTGGTTGGGTTGGGTACAGCCTGCGGCGTTTATTGTGCTATCGGGCTTAAGTTTGACCGTTGCCGAGTCGGCACGGGTGCGTTTCGAACGCGAGCGCCTGTTTGGCCATCTTTCAAGCTATCTGCCGGAGTCGGTCGCTAAAGCCCTAGCCCTGCAACCTGCCAGCGATGCGATCGAAGCGGAACGCCGTGAAGTGACGGTGATGTTCGCCGATATTCGCAACTTCTCGGCTTACTGCGAAGCGTGCCCGCCGGAAGAGTCTGCCGCGCTCTTGCATACCTTTTTTGCCGATGCGACGCGGATTGTTGAAGCGCATGGCGGCATGATTGAGTCGTTTCAAGGCGATGCGGTGATGGCGATTTGGACGGGGGAATATCCTGTCGAAGCGCCCGTTCAGGCGGCGCAATCGCTGCATCTGGCCGCGTCACAATGGCTCGATACCGCCTTGCCCGAGGGGGTTGAGCCGTTAGATTTGGGGATCGGTATGGAGCGCGGGCCTGCATTGATTGGCTCGTTTGGCCCTGCGCGTCGTCGAACGCATACCGCCTTGGGACAAACCGTGACGATTGCCGCGCGCTTACAAGCCTTGACCGCAGATCTCGCGCAACCGGTATTATTGGGGCAAGGGAGTGCCGCGGCTTTGCCCGCTGAAATGTTACTCCCGCAAGGCTCCTTCTTGCTTGAAGGGCTGAATCATCCTTACTCGGTCTATGCCGTGTCGTCGGCGATCCGCACAGTTCATTAAGCGAGCCTTCTTGCGTCATCTTTATCCTTATCTTCTTGCGTGCTGTTTGTGGCTGCCCTTTCAGGCGGAGGCCCAGACGGTGGCCGTGTGTCCGCAAGGCAATGGCCAACGCTTACCGGACTCCCTCGCGGGTTTGCAGGCGCTCTCGCAAAGCCTCGAAAATCAACAAAGCGCGTGCGCAAAAGACGCGGGCTTTTTGGCATGGCAAGGGGCCGTTTTCAATGCGATGGGCCTGCACCAACAAGCCGCCGACCGGCTGGAACTGGCGCTGCTCATGCGCCCCGATTTTCTCGGCGCCAAAATTGATTACGCGGTGGCAATTGCGGCATTGGGTGATCGCAAAGCCGCGCGTCAATTATTTGATGACTTACTCGCTCAACCGGATTTACCCGCACCCCTGCGCCCATTGATGTCTCAGCAACGTCAAACGTGGGATGTGTCCGATTGGCAGTGGCGTGGCGGCGTGGCGCTTCGAGTCGGACGGGATAGTAATTTGAACAGCGCACCGAGTGCATCGGACATCACGCTAACCGTTCCCGGCGGCCAATTTAGCCTGCCGCTTGCGGATGATTTTCAGGTGAAGAGTGGCATGGTGGCGCTGTTTGACTTCTATGGCGAGGGCGCGCGTCCGCTCGACCAAGGCGCGACCTTGCATGTGTATGGCTCGTTGCGCCAACGTCTCAGCCCCAGCGAAGACAATAGCCAATATCGCCAAATGGATGCGGGCATCACGCTGCAAACACCGGTGGATTCGGCGCGTCGGCATTTTTATAGCGTTGAAACCGGCCTGCTTTCTAATCGCGATACCGTGCTGTATCAGTCGTTGCGTCTTTCCGCGCAGCGGGAATGGCAAGATTGGGCCTGTTTACCGCGTGTAGGCGGAGAACTGGAATGGCGGCGCTATCCCGATACGCCTGAATTGGATGGGCATTTCGTCGGGGTCGGCTTGAATCTGGCTTGCCAAATCGCCGCACACCCTTTGAGCGTGGCGCTACGATTGGGGCGAGATGTGGCGGTCAGCGCCAGTCGTCCGGGGGGCGATCAGTGGCGAATGGATGCACGCGCGGGGACGGTGTTGCCGTGGCGGGGTGGGCGTTTAGAGGCGGATGTGTTTTTAAACCATCAGCGTGATGACACGGGTTATAGCGAGTTGATTGAAAATAACCGTGCTCGGCGTTACACCCGCTTAGGGCTGCGATTGGAGTACAGCCACCCCTTGCCAGATAGCGAGTGGGAGGCCTTGGCAAACTTGGAAAGCAGTCGCCAGTGGTCGAATTTATCGTTGTTTAGCAACCAAGGTACCGCGCTTTATTTGGGTGTACGACGCTTCTTTTAAGGCGGCGCTCAATGAAAAAACCGCCCGTAGTATGGCGGTTTTTTGATGGGCGCGTGTTACTCGCTGAATTAGGCGTAGAGGTACTCGGCGCCATTGCTGACCACGCCCGCGAACTGCACATAGTTTGCCTCTAAACCGGCGGCCAGCGCATAAAACTGACCTTTGGTATAGCTGCCGTTATCAATCTGCGCGCTGAGATTGTTGAGGGTCGTGCTATCTGGTGCGCTGCCGACGATATTTTGGAACAACACCGACACCAAGGCGCTGCTGCTGAGGGTCGGTGCGTAGGTGTCCAAAATACTTTGCGCGACTTGGGTTGCGGTTTGGCCGCTGTCAAAGCCTTTGAGTACCAGCCCGAGTTCTGCCGCACCGGCGGTGCGGTGCGTCGCGGCATACCACAAACCATAGGCCTGACCCGCTGCTCCGCTTTGGCTGGTGTCAAGCGCCAAAGAAACGTCTGAAAATTGTAGGCGTTCAATGTTTGTGAGCTGGTCTTGGCCATCGGTGCCACGGTTGTCGGTGATCGTGTTGCCGCTGCGGGTGTAGTCGGCGAGGCGGCCACTGTAGCTGGCGGTGTCAATTCCACTGCCGCCATCAATCACATCATTGCCGCCTTGTCCGGTCAGCACATTGTTGGCGCTATTGCCGGTCAGTGTGTCGCTGCCACTGCCACCACGCGCATTTTCGATGACCGCACCGACGGCAATGGCGAGATTATTGCTCGCACCGATCGACGAAAATTTGCCTGCATTCAGGTCAATGGTGAGACCGGTATTCAAACTGCTGGCATCAAGGGTATCGGTACCCCCGTTGTCGTTAATCAGCTGCATCAAGCCGGTATCTTGGCTAGTCAGGGTATAAAGATTGTTGCCAGTTTGAGTGTTGCGCGCGCCGTAGAGATATTGCAGGGCGAGCAGGTCATAGAGGCCGATGCTCTTTTGCTGCAGGCCATTGGCGGCGTCGCGGTAGGACATAATCGTGTATTGCAGATTGTCTTCGACGACGCCGAGGGAATTGGTTTTTACGCTGGCATCGCTGGTTTCGCCGGCATTATAGTTGCCCGGATGCTTCAAACCGAGCGCGTGCAAGGTTTCATGATACAAGGTCGATAGATTAAAGCTGCCTGCGCTGAGGCCGGTACTGTTATCGACGTTAATCCAAACATCGCCGCTTTTGGCATCGCCTGTACTGCTCGGCAGCCATGCATAGCCGGATGATTGGGCTTGATAGTTATTGCCAAAGCGGAGCTGGCCGTAGCTGCTAGTGCTGTCGTTGACTTGGGTAAAAGTCAGGCCGGTTTGGCTGGAAATATCCGCGAGCATGGCTTGTACGGCAGCTTGTTGCTCGGCGCTAAAGGCGACAAAGCCGGTATCGCCGCCACTATTGGTACCGCCATAGGTGGGGGCGCTGCTCATAAAGCTATAAGTCACCGTCACGGCCGTGCCAACGGGTTGGCTAGCGTTCCAGCGAAAATCTAAGTTTTCGAGTAGCGCATCAACGCGGTAATCGCCCGAAAATGGGGTCACGATAACCGGTTGTGCGGGTGCTGCAGGGAGCGTTGAGCCCGTGGATGCAGCAAGAGATTCATCATGAGTTAAGCGCATTGCGCATATCCTTTTCAACTAAACCGCACGCAAAATGCATGAGTGAGGCGAGTGTTTGCCAAAAAACGTTTTATGATTACACATCTTGCGATGACTCTGCTTGCCGCGCTTTTTTAAGCCTTTCATTTAAGTAACTGTCTCACCAGAGGACCCTTGTGTCATGGCCACGAGTACGACGACTAAACCGACCAACCGCGCATTAATTAGCAATTTTTTTGATGTATTAATTTCCAGCACCCCGACCAGCACACAATTGGATACGCTAGCTGCGCGCGTCGATAGCGGGGTGAGCACCCTGAGCGAGACGCTCAATACGATCTATCAATCTCCCAGTCGAGTCTCTGGGCCGGCAGATGATTTAGCACGCTTATTCTTTTTGCTGTTCGATCACGCGCCCGACTTCACGACTTTTGTCACCGCATTTAAAGCCCTGCGGGCGGGGAGTTCTTTGGCGCAATTGGCGAATATTGGGCTGAGCTTGCCTGGCTACTCCTTGAGTAGTGATGGTTTGAGCGACAAAGATTTTTTAAATGCGGTCTATTACAAAATGGCCGGTACCAGCTTAGGCGACGCTGACCTCAACAAATATAGTGCGGATTTAGCCAGCGGGAAAATGTCTCGCGGTGATGTGATGGCGGCGGTCACGACGTTAGATTCTGGCTACGCCTACCCGAGTGCCAGCAAAATTCAAGCCTCCTTGCTGTACTTAGCGATCGCACAGCGCGAAGCGAGCTCGACTGAATTAGCCATCACGCCTGCCGCGTTGAGTACGGCGATCGAATCGGTGATTTCGGTGGCGGGCTTGTCGGTGGCGAGCACCATGCCTTACTTTATTTTGAGTGCGACCGAGTTCGGGACGTTGAGCGTTCAAAACAGCTTAGGTTCTGATTTAGTGTTCAACCTCGAACTCAACAAATACCAGTTGAACGGCAGCAGTGGCTTTAAGGCTTTATTTAGCGGCGATGGCGGCACCAGCAGCTCTATTATTACTTTCCCGACCACGATCCCCTCTATTTCAGGCATGAGTTTAGATGCGCATCTTGCGACGGGTTCTGGAAAAATTAACTTTACGGGCCGCAACAGCATCAACAACCACTTTACCGCCTCTGATGCGGGTTCGACTGCACAGGGGGGGACTCTGAACGACACCCTGATTGGTGGGGCGGGTGTCGATAACTTCACTGCGACCAGTGGCAACGATGTATTCACCGGCGGTGATGGCGCAGATGTCTTTACTTTTGCGCCCAGCCCGATTTATTTATCCGGCGGGAGTTCTCTGACTATTACCGACTTTGGGCGGGGTAGTGATACCTTGAACTTTAGTAAGTTGCTGAACTTAAGCAAAGATGTGGGTTCAAAAGTGACGCCCGTGTTAGCCACCGATACGTCAGAAGCAGCCATTAAAAATGGCGATGTCAAACTCATCGAAAATAATGGTGTCTGGACGACCGGCACCGGCACCAGCGAAGTCGCGCGTGCCGCCACCGCTGCAGATGTCATGACCTTGTTTGGTGCCGGTAAAGCGCTGGCCAATCCGACCGAAACCGGTAAATACGTTGTATTAACGGCAGATATTCGCAACGGCGCGGATGTGTGGCTGATCAATAATGATACCGGCGTCACAGCGATCACCGATGGTACCACCGGCCCGAATGAAATCTTCTTGATTGGTCACATCGACGGCTCGTGGAACTTAATGCTGTCGCAGCTCGTGCCGGTTCCGATTATTTAAGCGCGACATGCCTCGCCCAAAACCGTGGATGCATTGAGCAGCGACGGCGTAGGGCAGCGGGGAGATTCGGGGCATGATGGCCAAGGCGATAGCCAAGGTATTTCAGCCCCGTGCGAATCAAGGCGGCGGGTAATTGTTGCGGGGCGTGTTGCCACAGGTAGCGCCACTCGGAGCGCACGAACCGCCCGCCCTCGCCTTCTGGGCGACCAAAGGTGTCAATCAGCCACGGACTCATGGCATGAAACGCACCGATATCAAAATATCGTCGGAACTCTTCCCGCCACGAATACCCATGCGAGTGAATCACCTGTGCCGATGCCACGTAGTGCACGATGCCGCCTTGCTGCACCATTCGCCCTGCGACGGCGGCATCTTCTGACAAGATAATATCGTCTGGAAATCCGCCGACCGTCATCAACGCACTGCGGCGATAGGCGGCAAAACTATTTGAGCAAAACGCGGCTTTGATCCCGAGCGCAGCACGATCTTCCCAGCGCTGGACGCGGCTATGCGGCGGGTAATTAAACAGGCGGGCATGGGCCTCAATCGCATCGGCCTGTGGGCGTGGTAATTGGCGGCCATACGCGGCTTGGGTGTGCGGATCGGCAAAGCAGGCGACCAATTCTGCAATCGCTTCTGGGTGCGCAAACAGCGCATCTTGCGTGACATAAACCAAGATCGGATACGCGCTTAAGGCGTCTGCGGCGCGTTGGCGGGTGCCGCCATGATTAAATTCAGATGGGGAAATTCGCCACACCTCGCAGCCTGCGGCTTCGGCGGCCTCGGCGGTGCCATCGCCGGAGTCGGAGTCAATCACCAAGGTATGGGCGGGGGCGGGGTCGAGCGTCTGCCACGCTTTGAGCCATGCCGCCCAAAGCGGGCCGGGGCGATAAGTGGGGACAATCAGGGCAACATCCGTGAGTCGGGAAGGGGTGGGCATCGAAAGATTCCTGAATACGGCTTGTGTCTGGTGCCGCACTGAAAGAAAATTGCAAGTTTAGCATTTGCGCCGAACGTCCCATGCTTCGGGGCGGGGACAAGGCTCGTAGGAGTCTGCATTTATTTTGGCCAAACAAGGGGTTTCTTGTGCTCTTCATCACCGGTGCAGCCGGATTTATCGGCGGTAATTTTGTTCTGGATTGGCTCGCGCATCACGACGAGCCGGTTATTGTGTTGGATAAACTCACCTATGCGGGTAATCCGGCGACGCTGGCGCGTTACCTGAATGATCCCCGTCTGACTTTGGTCGAGGGCGATATTGCCGATCGCGCTTTGTTGGCGTCTTTATTCGAAGCCCATCGCCCGCGGGCGATTCTCAACTTTGCGGCCGAATCGCATGTCGATCGCTCGATTCATGGGCCGGGTGATTTTATTCAAACCAATGTCGTCGGCACCTTCGAACTGCTCGAAGCGACCCGTGCGTATTGGCTGAATTTACCGGCCGATGTACAGGCCAGCTTCCGCTTCTTGCATGTTTCGACCGATGAAGTATACGGCTCGCTGGGCGCGGATGATCCGGCCTTTACCGAGCTGAATCGCTACGAGCCGAATAGCCCGTATTCCGCATCCAAAGCCGCCAGCGACCACTTGGTGCGCGCATGGCATCACACCTACGGCCTGCCGGTGTTGACCACCAATTGCTCGAACAACTACGGCCCGTATCAATTCCCCGAAAAACTGCTGCCGCTGATGACGCTCAACGCCTTGGCGGGTAAAGCGTTGCCGGTGTACGGCGACGGCCAGAATGTGCGGGATTGGCTCTATGTGCTCGACCACTGCCGGGCGATTCAGCGCGTATTGGCTGCGGGGCGTGTGGGCGAGGTCTACAACATTGGGGGCTGGAACGAAAAG